>DATCCR010000088.1:0-14577 GCA_036511155.1 Acidimicrobiales bacterium | reverse complement strand
GGCGGGGATGACCGCGGTCGAATCGATTCCGAACATCTGGGTCGTCTGACTGAAGGAGACGGTAGACCCGCTGGGGATCTGGCTGCTGGCCGAGGTGACTGTGGCGGTCAGGGTGACCGGGTTGTTGGGCGTCGGCGAGCTGGGGCTGGCGGTCAGGTTGGTGACCGAATTGTTGACGTAGTTGTCGAACGGGCTGGCTCCCGTCACCCACGTAGTCGGGGCGTTCTGCACGTAGACCACCCCGTTAGCGGGGAGGGGTGCGGTGCCGTTGTTCGGGCAGTCGTTGTAGTTGGTCGGGACGTTGGCGGTGTCCCAGGTGACGGCCTGACCCTGCACATTGATGGTGCTCTCGACGGTGTCGGGACTGACGACGGTCATCTGCCCGACCCCGTTGACGTCGGTGCCCAGAGTGATCTGAGTGGGGCCGGAGTAGCGGCAGCCGTTCAGGCTGGCGATGACACCCAGCTGCGCGTCGCTCTGGGGGGGGTGCCTGGACCGGGTTCCCGAACGAGCTGTTGGCATGGTCGTAGAGGGCGACATCGTCGGAGGCCGAGCTGCAGTTGGAGCTGCTACCCGACATTCCGCGGGTGTTGTCGACGAACAGGCACTGAGGGTCTGCCGTGGTGACCGGGGAGGAGACACTTGGGGCAACGCCCCAACTTCCGAACGACGGGCCGCCTCCGATCGTGCCGTCGCCGCTGACGAACACGGAGTCGTTGGTGAAGGCCGGTCCGAACAGATAGTCGTGGGGCCCGAAGTAGACGGGGCTGCAGTTCGTCCAGCCGCCGTTGATGTTGTAACCGAGGATCCAGTTGTACGTGCACCCGGCGTAGTTCCCCGAGGCATTGAAGGACTCGAAGTTCGACCACCAGACGTTGTCGAGGAATCCACTCGTCGGATTGACGGAGATCGACACCTGCCGGAAGTCGTAGTTGTTCGTGGCCGAGGGGTCGTAGGCGGCGCCGACGATCTAGACGGTCAGGTGGCCGAGCGCGTGCGTCGTGGGATCAAACGTGGGCTGGGGATTCCCGAAGGAGTAGTACTCCGTGTCCGAGCCGTTGACCCTCTGCCATGTGCCGTTCCGGATGCCGCCGCACGTCCCGGACCCGGCGGTGCCGGTGTTGCACTGTGCGAGTCCGGGGTCGGCGTCCAGCGCGGCCAGGTAGGCGTTCTGTCCGGCTTCGACGGCCTGGTCGACGGGTGTCTGGCTGCCAGCGGTCGGAACGACGACATTGGAGGGGAGCGAGGCGGCACCCTCGATGGTTCCGATGACGGCAGTCACCGCGAAGGTGTAGGTGTCCCCATCGGTGAGTCCGATGACGATGACAGGACTGTTGCCGATGGCCGACTGCCCGCCGGAAGCTGGAGTGGTGTGGTCGGTGGCGGCGACACGGTACATGGTCCCGGCACTGGCGTTGCCGGCCGGGACGAACGCAATGGTCGCCTGTTGGTCACCGGCGACGGCCACGACCCCGGTCGGCGTACCGGGAACGGATTCGGGGATGACCTGGTTGGAGGACGCCGACGCAGGGCCGACGCCAACGGCGTTGGTGGCTTGGACGGTGAACGTGTACGAGTCGCCGTCGGTCAGACCGGACACCTTCACCGGGCTCGTGCTACCTGAGCTCGTCTGTCCGCCGTTGGCGGGAGTGGTGAGGTCGGTGGCGGCGACCCGATACGTCGTGTCGGCACTGGCGTTGCCGGGCGGCACGAATGCGATGGTCGCCTGTTTGTCTCCGGCGACTGCCACGACCCCGGATGGCGTTCCGGGAACGTGATCGGGGATGACCTGGTTGGAGTATCCCGATGAGGGACCGGTGCCGATCAGGTTGGTGGCGGTCGCCGCAAACCGATAGGCGTGGCCATCGACGAGTCCCGTGACGATCAGCTGACCGATGCTCCCGGATGCAGTCTGGCCGCCCTTCGACGCCGAAGTCAGGTCGATCGCGGTCACCGTGTAGGACGCAACCGGCTCGCCCCCGTCCGAGGCTGGTTGGGTCACGGTCACCGACGCAGAGCCGTCCGACGCGGTGGCCACGACACCGGCCGGGGCTCCGGGCACACTGCGTCCACCGGCTCCTCTGTCCACCAGGACGGTGAGCTTGGCCGACTTCGTCCCACCAGGTCCGGCGGCCGCGAGCGCTATCTGCACCTTCGCCGACTTCTTGCCGTAGTTCTCGGGGACGAAGAGGGTACGGGTGACGGTCCCTGTGGAGCAGGCGACCGTGGCGGGGGTGAAGGTGGTCCCCGGGGTCGTCGAGGCGAAGGCACAGGAGGTCGCTCCTGCGATTGCGGCCGAAAGATGGACGTACCCGCTCGGACCGGCAACGATCGTCGGCACAGCGGAGAAGCCCGAAATCGTCGGCTTCGGCGTCTTCGTCAGCGCCGCCGCCTGCGCCGCTGGCGCCGTCGACCAGACACACCCGACGGCGGTCATGAGTGCTGTCACCACCAGCACCCGTGCCAAGGCCATGCGCGCCTTCGTCCCGCCCATGTCCGCCTCCTCGCCCACCGCTGTTCCCCCGGGTGAGCGTAGGGCACGGAATGTCATGGTCGAGGGAACCGGACCACTAACGCGGTGGGACGTCGGCGTGAACCGGATGGATGTCCGCGTTCAGACGTTGAACCGGAACTCGACGACGTCGCCGTCCTGCATCACGTACTCCTTGCCCTCCATGCGGGCCTTGCCCGCCGCCTTGGCGGCGGCCACCGAGCCGGCCTCGACCAGGTCGTCGAAACCGAACACCTCGGCCTTGATGAAGCCCCGCTCGAAGTCGGTGTGGATGACGCCGGCGGCCTGCGGGGCGGTGTCCCCGGTGTGGATGGTCCAAGCCCGGGTCTCCTTCGGGCCGGCCGTCAGGTAGGTCTGGAGGCCGAGGGTCCGGAAGCCCACGTGGACCAGCTGGACCAGCCCCGACTCGTCCTGGCCGTAGCCGGCCAGCAGTTCGGCGGCGTCCTCGGGGTCGAGGTCGGCCACCTCGGCCTCGATCTGGGCGCACAGCACCACGGCCTCGGCCGGGGCCACCAGGGCCTGCAGCCGGGCCTTGAGGTCGTCGTCGCCGAGGGAGCCCTCGTCGACGTTGAAGACGTAGATGAACGGCTTGGCACTGAGCAGGTGGAGGTCGTACACGAGTTCGGCGTCGATCTCGCCGGCGACGATGGCCGCGGCAACCGTGCGACCGGCATCCAGGATCTCGCGGGCCTGCTCGGCGGCCCGCAGTTGGGGCACGAGTTCCGGCTGCTTGCGCGACTCCTTGGCCAGCTTGGTGATCCGGTTGTCGACCGTCTGGAGGTCGGCCAGGATCAGCTCGGTGTTGATCGTCTCGATGTCGCCGCCCGGCTCGATGCGCCCGTCGACGTGGATCACGTCCGGGTCCTCGAACACCCGGACGACCTGGCAGATGGCGTCGCTCTCGCGGATGGCGGCCAGGAACTTGTTGCCCAGGCCCTCCCCTTCGGAGGCGCCCTTCACGATGCCGGCGATGTCCACGAAGGTCACCATGGCCGGCAGGATCTCCTTCGATCCGAAGATGCCGGCCAGCACGGCCAGCCGCTCGTCGGGCACGGCCACCACGCCCACGTTGGGCTCGATGGTGGCGAAGGGGTAGTTGGCGGCCAGGACCTCGTTGCGGGTCAGGGCGTTGAACAGCGTGGACTTCCCCACGTTGGGGAGACCGACGATGCCGATGGACAGTCCCACGGGTGCTTCCTCCGATGTCGCCGCCGGCCGCTGCCGGCGGTGGGCCAGGGGGCGAGCCTACGAGATGGCCGCACGGGGCGGTACCCGATGGCCCGGAACTCCCGCCGGACGAACCGTCAGGGGGCTCAGCGGAGCGGAGCGACCAGGTACTCACTCATGGTCGAGCTGCGCAGGCGACCGAGGTCGAGGCAGGCCGACACGCTCTCGAGCATCCGGCCGACGTTGGCCCCGAGCTCCTCGTCCGTGGTGGCGTTGAAGAACAGCTTGGGATCGACCACGTGCTCGACGGACGGCCAGGCCTCCTCGACGATGCCGCCCACTTCGGGCGCCCCCTCGGTGAGGGACCGGACGACCTCGTTGCGTACGTAGCGGGTCCGGGGCTGCAGCTCGCCCGACACCGGCGACTGGGTGCCGTGCCAGCGGGTGATCCACTCGCGGTAGTCGAGTCCCTCGGGCCGGTGGATGAGGGCGACGGTCAGTACCCCGGGGGAGCGCTCCCCGTCGGGCCAGTCGCGTGGTGGGGAGTACGGGGTGGTCCCGTAGTCGTCGTAGAGCGACTCGACGACGAGGTAGGAGGCGGTGGGCAGTCCCAGGTCGGCCACGGCGGCATCGAGGTCGGTGGTCCGCTCGTAGCAGTCGAGCCACACCGAGACTTCGGCCACGTGGGACAGCTCGCCCTCGGGGCCGGGCGCCGGCGAGGGCGCCAGGTCGGCGGCCGAGTCGTGCACGTTGAACGTGGCGGCCCGGGCCCCGCCGCGGAGCAGCCGGGGAAGCGTGTCCTCGGTGAGCCGTTGGCGGAGGGCGTCGCCCGACTCGGCGTCGCCGGGGCCCCAGACCAGGGCGATGACCTTCTCCATATCGGGCTCCTCAGTCCTCGTCGGCCGTGTAGGCCGGCCGGTCGGCTGCTGGTGCGCCGTGCACGGCGGGCACCCGACAGGCGCCGTCGATGTCGAACACCTGGTTGAACCGGCCGAGGGCCAGCCACGAGCCGACGCACAGGGCCAGGTCGACCAACTCGTCGTCGGTGTAGGCGTCGTGGCACCGGGCCCAGAAGGCCGCGTCCATGCCAAGGTGGTCGGTGGCATAGCGCCGGGCGAACTCGGCAGCCAATCGCTCCCGCTCGGACAGTGTCGGGTCGTCGTCCGACCCGACCGCCGCGTAAAAGGCCTCGGGCACCTCGTCGGCCGCCGCACCGCGGGACGGAACGTCCCGGGCGGTCCGCCAGTCGAGGCACAGTGCGCACCGGTTGATCCGGGCCATGGTGATGCGGGCCGCCTCGAACTCCCGCAACGACAGGCTCGAGTGCTCGTAGACGGCGCTCGAGTACCCGGCCGCCGCCGAGGTGAGCGATGGTGCCAGCTGGGTCCATACGTGGATCAGCGGGTCGGCAGCGGCGGGAACGGTCACGTTCGGCATCAGATTCTCCTCATCGGTCGACTCATCGGTCGGCCGCCGGCTCGGGGCGACCGGCGGGTCACGATCCGGCGGGTGCGGGCAGGCGGCGCACGACGCGGCCCGCCAGGCCCGTCACATACTGCTCCCACCGGCGGTCCCCCAGCAGCCAAAGCCACAGCTCGCGGCGGGTGGACATCACGATCTCGACGAAGTCCTCACGTGTGCACCCGGCCGGCTCGAGCACCGGCTGCCACCGGCTCCACAGCCACACGCCGATGCAGATGTCGTCCGAGAACCCGGCGCGCCAGTCGCCCCCGGCCAGCAGGGCGTCGCGCAGGCCGGCGCGCAGCTCGTGGGGCTCCTCGGGGAACTCGAGGCGCGGCCCCCGATGGGTCAGTTCGTCGACGTCGGTCACCGGATCCACGCTACCCCTCTCCATGCCATCGATCCCGTTCGGGCCCGGCCCGCTCAGCGGTCGGCCACGACCGGGGCCCGGTCGGTGCCTTCGTAGTTGGTCACGTGCTCGGCGTAGTCGATGAACAGCGGCGCGTCGGGGTCGAAGGGACGGCGCAGGCTGTCGAAGGCAACCCGCTTGTCGAAGTTGTCGAGCTTGACCAGGGCCTCCGGGCTGTCGAGGTCCCGGAAGTCGAGGCGGCCGCGGGCGTTGTCGAGAGCGCGCTTCCCCCGCTCAGTGCGTACCAGCACGCTGCTCCATCCGTCGGACGACCCGACGCTGCCGACCGACAGGTCGGCGCTGCGCCCGAGGAAGTCGGCGCACTCGTCGCAGCCCTTGAGGGCGGCACCGTGGAAGTTCTTGATCGGCTCGTCGACGGCCAGCTCGCCGTCTCGGTACTCGACGATCATGCGGCCCCGGATGACGTCCACCTTGGAGACCCGGTCGATGTCGATGGCCCGGTCCTTCTGGAGCAGGTCGAGCATCAGACCCCGGTAGTCGAAGCTCTTGGTGCAGAGGAGGGCGATGGTCAGCACCACGGCGTCGATGCGGTGGGCGCCCGACGGCCAGCGGCGGGCCTGCATGGCCCGGATGCCCTGGATCTCACACGGCGTGCCGACCACGGCGATCTTCGGCTTGGCCGGAAGGTCGTAGCGCGAGAGGTCGAGCTCGGCCAGCGCCATGGTCTGGTTGTAGAAGCTGCCCGCCGACTGGATGATCTCCTTGGCCGTGGTGGCCAGGTGGGAGACGCCCTTCCACGGCTGCTCGGGGTCGTCGCTCGGTCGGGTGACCACCGCGCCGTCGATGTCGCCGGCGGCCAACGCGGCGATCAGGATGGCCGAGACCACGCCGCCGTCCTGGGCGCCGTCGGGCCGGGCGCCGGCCCGGACCGCGTAGGCGTCGGTGACTGCGCCCAGGCCGTCGCCGGGCGGCCCGCCGGTGATCTTCCAGTAGGTGTCCGACGCATCGACGCGCTCGACGGAGGCGGCGGCCACCTCGTCGGCGGTGGCGCCGGGCAGCACGGTAGACGGCGGCCAGAGGGCCTCGTAGCGGAGCCCGCCGCGGGGGCAGAAGTCCCAGCACAGCGAGCAGCCGGTGCACATCTTGATCAGCTCGGGCAGGTTGGTGTCCTCATCGATGCCCAGCGAATTCGACGGGCAGGCGGCCACGCAGGTCCCGCACTGGATGCACCGCCCGGCGTCGATGACCCCGGCCTGCAGTTCGAAGAACCAGGTCTTGCCCGGCGGCTCCTCGATCCCGTTGATCTCGTCGCGGATGCGGTAGGCCTTCACGAAGCACCCCCCGGCTTGACGGAGAGCGTGACCGGGGTTCCGGTGCCCTCGGCGGCCAGGGTGGCCCGCAGGTCGTCGTTCGGGACCCGGCGGGCCCAGTTGTAGAAGGGCTCGTCCTCACGCCGTTCGGACTGGTAGCGGCGCACCACCCGCAGCAGTGCGTCGGGCACGTCGTTGACCGGCCGGGCGTTCTCGATCCAGTCGATGAAACCGGCGTCGGCGCCGAGCGAGCCGCCCATGCCGATGTCGACGGCCTCGGCCAGGTGGTTGCCCACCTTGGCGACGTCGCCGCGGAAGCCGATGTCGGCGATCTGGGGCTGGGCGCAGCTGGCCGAGCAGCCCGAGAAGTGCATGCGGATGATGCCGGCGTCCTCGCCCTTGGGCGACCGGGCGCCGGGAACGGGTCCGGCACCGACCGGCTCGCCGGCCAGCTGCTCGTCGAGGAAGCGCGCCCACTTGACGGCCCGCTCCTTGGTCTCGACGATGGCATAGCGGCAGAACTCGCTCCCGGTGCAGGCCACCACGCCCCGGCTGAAGGGGCCGGGGAAGGGCGAGTACTTGGTCATCAGGTCCTCGGCCAGCAGCGCGTCGACCCGGTCGCCGTGGACCCCGGTGAAGGTGATGTTCTGGTCGGTGCCGACGCGCAGGGTGCCGTCGCCGTACGTTTCGGCCAGGCGGGCGGCCTCGACCAGCTCCATGCCCTGCATGCGACCGACCGGCACGGAGCAGCCGACGTAGAAGTAGCCGTCCTCCTTCTGGGGATGGACGCCGACATGGTCGCCGCGGTAGCGCCGGGTGAGCTCCTCGCCGGCCGGCACCAGGTCGAAGGCGGCCCGCTTGGCCAGCTCCTCACGGAAGCCCTCGGGCCCCAGCTCCTGGACCAGGTAGCGCATGCGGGCCAGGCCCCGGTTCTCGCGGTTGCCGAGCTCGCCGAAGAGCTGGGCGATGGCCCGGGTGACCTCGACCGCCTGCTCCTGGGCCACGAACACGTCGATGTCGGAGGCCATCCGCTCGCCGTCGGACAGGCCGCCGCCGACCAGCAGGTTGAACCCGAGGGAGCCGTCGTCGGCCCGGGCCGGCCACAGGCCGATGTCGTTGATCTCGGCCTGGGCGCAGTCCTCGACGCAGCCCGACACCGACATCTTGAACTTGCGGGGGAGGTTCGCGTACTCGCGGTTGCCGGTGAAGAATTCGGACACGGCCCGGGCGACGGGCAGCGCGTCGAAGGCCTCGTCCGCGTCCACCCCGGAGACCGGGCAGCACAGCACGTTGCGGGCCGAGTCGCCGCAGGCCTGGACGGTGGTGAGGCCGACCGCCGCGAACCGGCGCCAGATCCGGGGGATGTCCTCGATCCGCAGCCAGTGGATCTGCACGGTCTGGCGGGTGGTCAGGTCGGCGTAGCGGGACCCGAACATGCGCGACTCGGTGCCGTCGGGGCCCTCGCCGAAGGCGTCGGCGACCACGCCGATCTCCCGCGCCTGGGGACCGGTGAGGAAGCCGCCGGGCACCTTGACCCGCATCATGAAGGCGTCGCCGCCCTGCTTCTGGGGGTAGATGCCGGCCCACTTGAGGCGCTCGACCTCGCCGGGGACCTTGGCGATGCCGGCCGGGCCCTCCTTCGAGTACGTGTCGATGATTGCGTCGGCGATCTCGAGCGGGTGGCGCTCGAGCTTGAGCAACTCGATCTCGCTCAGCTCGCCCGTGGTGCGGTACGGGTTGATGAACGGCATGGGACGGTCCGTCCCGCGCAGATGCAACCCGTAGAGTTCGTCCCGGTCCTTGGTCATCTCAGCGGACGATCATGTCAGACATGGAGCCCGCACTCGACCTTGTCGGAGTCGGCCCACCGGCCGGACCGGAGGTCCTCCCCCTCGGCCACCGGCCGGGTGGTCGGGGCGCACCCGATGGACAGGTAGCCCTGGGAGCGCAGAGGGTGCTGGGGGATGTCGTGGTCGAGCGCGTAGCCGACCAGGTCGTGATGGGTCCACGTGGCCAGCGGGTTGATCTTGACCATGCCCCAGGTGTCGTCGTAGGCGACGATGGGCGCGTGCCGCCGGGTCGGTGCGTCGTCGCGTTTGAGCCCGGTGACCCAGGCGTCCTTGCCGGCCAGGGCGTGGCGCAGGGGGCGGACCTTGCGGAATTCGCAGCACTGGGCCGTGCCGCACGGGTGGGCGTCGGCGCCGGCCACCGGGTGGGCGACCGTCAGGTTCAGGTCGTAGCGGGACCGCACCGTCTCCACGTACTCGAGGGTCTCCTCGAAGTGGGAGCCGGTGTCGAGGAAGACGACCTCGACGTCCGGGTCGACGGCCACCGCGATGTCGATCAGGACGGCCTCCTGGAACGAGCACGAGAGGGCCAGCCTGGGACCGAACCGCTCGACGGCCCAGGCCACGATCAGCCCGGCCGGCGCCGTCTCGAAGGCGGCCGACTGCTCGGCCATCTCCTTGCGCAGTCGCACCACGGCAGGGTCGGCGGCCAGTTCGGCCAGCCTCGTCCGGTTGTCCACCACGCTGAGCTTCACGACGACTGACTCTTCCTCTCCCGCCCGGAGCGGTGGGCCGCTCTCGTGCGCCCCTCCGGTCCTGCGGTCCCTCATCACCTGCGCACGCGTCACTTGCGGGCGCATTTCCGGGACAGGATGCCGTTCCGACACCCCCCACCAGCTCCCGGAGCACTGCTCCGTACCTACCGGGAACTATACATGACTAACCCGATCAGGTTTTAAAACATTCCCGGCACAACCGGTGGCCGTTGGCGGTTCGAGGCCCTCCCGTAGAGCCTACGGGTCGGTGCTGCGGGAGGCGACCCGGTGGGCGGCCCGACCGGGGAGATCGCGGGATGCACCACCTGGTGCATCCCGCGGAGCCGGTCCGGCGCTCCCGACCCCGGGGGTCTGTAAGGTTGACTCGTGACCCATATGCCGACAATGGCGGTCGAGGACATCGACCTGTCCGACATGGCGTTCTGGGGGCGTCCGCCGGCGGACCGCGAAGCCGCGTTCACCCTGCTCCGGGCCGAGCGCCCGATCGCCTTCTTCGAGGAGCCCGACCTGGGCGAGACCTCCGCGCTCGCCCTGCCCCGGGGGCCCGGGTACCGCGTCCTGACCCGCCACGCGGACGTCACCGAGGTCAGCCGGCACCCGGATGTCTACTGCTCGGGCAAGGGCGCGCTCACCATCATCGACCTGCCCGAGGAGATGATCGACTTCTTCGCCGGGATGATCTCGACGGACAACCCCCGTCACGCCCGACTCCGTCGGATCGTGTCCGCCGCGTTCAGCCCCCGGCACATCCGGGCCATCGAGGAGAGCATCGAGCAGGTGGCGGTGCGCCTCATCGACCAGTCGGCCGGCCTGGGCGAGTGCGATCTGGTGACCTCGTTCGCCGCCCCCCTCTCCCTGGAGATCATCTGCAACATGATGGGCCTGCCCCCCTCCGAGCACGCCACCGTCTTCCGGTGCTCCAACGTCATCTCCTCGTCGAGCGATGTCGAGTACCTCCCGGAGGGGAGCGACACGTTGCAGGCCATCCTCGAGGCGGGCCAGGAGCTGACCGCCCTGATGACCGACCTGGCGTCCTACCGGCTGACGCACCCGACGGACGACCTCACGACGGCCCTGGTCTCGACGAACATCGACGGCGATGCACTGTCCCACTCCGAGCTCGCCTCGTTCTTCATCCTGCTGCTGACGGCGGGGAACGAGACCACCCGCAACTCCATCTCCCATGGGATCCTGGCCCTGAGCGAGCACCCGGACCAACGGGCGCTGTGGCAGGCCGACCCGGTCGGGGTGGCCGCCACGGGCGTCGACGAGGTCGTGCGGTGGGCCAGCCCGGTAATCTGGATGCGGCGCACCGTCACCACCGACACGGTCCTGTCGGGCGAGGAGCTCCACGACGGCGACAAGGTGCTCCTCCTCTACCCGTCGGCCAACCGGGACGAGGAGGTGTTCGAGGACCCGTTCCGGTTCGACGTCCTCCGAAACCCGAACCCTCATGTCGGCTTCGGGGCGGCCGGCCCGCACTTCTGCCTCGGCGCCCACCTCGCCCGTCGGGAGATCGACGTCATGCTCCGTGAGCTGCTGACCCGGCTGCCCGACATCGAGGTCAGCGGCGAGCCCGACTGGACTCAGTCGCGCTTCGTCAACGGGATCAAGCACCTGCCGTGCCGGTTCACCCCGGTCGCCCCCTCCGCCTAGGGGTCGCCCCCTCCGCATGGGGAGGGGCCACCGTCAGTCAGGGCTTCGCCACCATCAGCGCGGCGACGGCGACGAACGCCACGGCGCACCCCGCGGCCACCAGGGTCACCCGGAGGCAGAGATCCGCCGGGTCACCGGCCGGCTCGGCACCCCCGCCCTGCCCGGCTTCCGCCCCGACGCCGGCGACCGCCTCCTGGAGCTGCCGCTCGCCGGGCCACAGCGCGGCCTCGGCCGCCATGGCGACGACGGCCCACACCGCCATCCCGCCCGAGACCCAGGCATCGGACCAGCCCCACTCGCCCCCGCTCATGGCGATCAAGGCGACCCCGAGCACGGGCACGGCGAACAGCACCCGGCCCACCCAGTTGACTCCCGGCCGGTAGTAGCGCACCGTCGCATCGGGCAGTGGGCCGCCCCGCCGGAGGGCGCTCCGCAGGGCCATGGCGAAGCTCCCGGCGGCCACGACGGCGACCAGGCCGACCACGGCGGTCAACACGTGGGCGAGCAGCACCAGGTCGTAGGCGGCCGAGTTGTCGTTGACCGCGGCGGCCAGTGCGGCTCCTGCGGTCGGGTCGGCGAGGGACACGCTGCGATTCTCGCATCCCTTGGCCCGTGATCCTCCGACCGACCGGCGCCGGCCGCCATCGGAGCGACCCTGCGCGGCTCCGGGTCCGGGAATTGCTAGGTTGGAGTCGGGTCGATGTTCGTAGGGATGGTGCAGGCCCGTTCCGGGCTTCGACGACGGATACCGAGGTGGAAGCCAGGTGTGGAGAAATGTCCGACGATCGCTGAGGAGCGTCGTTTCCCGCTGATGAACCAACTCCGACTCGATCCCCTCACCGGACGCTGGGTAGTGGTCAGCACCGACCGTGCCGACCGGCCCCAGGCCTTCGCCCCCCGCATGGCCTCCATCCAGGCCGACACCTCCCGGCCCTGCCCGTTCTGCCCCGGCCACGAGGAGGACACCACCCCCACCTTGGAGACATTGGGCCCCGACAGCGCCTGGCTCGTCCGGGTGGTCACCAACAAGTACCCGGCCTTCGAGGGCGATGCCCCGTTCGTCGTCACCAACCGTGGGCCGGTCTTCACCCAGGCCACGGCCGGTGGCATCCACGAGGTGCTCGTCCTCTCCCCCGATCACCAGAACTCGTGGTCGATGCTGTCCGACGATCAGACCGGTGCAGTCATGCGGGCCATCAGCGACCGGATCGGCCAGCACGCCTCGATCCCGGGCCTCCGCTACAGCCAGGCCATCGTCAACGCCGGCCGTGAGGCGGGCGCCTCCATCGAACACCCCCACGGCCAGCTGCTCGGCATGTCCTTCGTCCCCCGCGAGCTGGTGGAGGAGCAGGCCGGCTTCGCCCGGTTCGCCGGGCGGTGCCTGCTCTGCACCACCGTGGACGCCGAGGAGAACGTCGGCTACCGGGTCGTCTACTCCGACGAGCAGGTCCTGGTCGTCTGCCCCTTCTGGAGCGGCTCCCCGTACGAGATGCTGGTCATCCCCCGGGCCCACGGCCCCCACCTGCACCACAGCCCCACCACGGACCTGCTGGCCGTCGGGCGGGCACTCAAGATCGCCCTCGGACGGCTGCGGGCCGTGGTGGGCGATGTCGCCTACAACCTGGTCTTCCACTCCGCCCCGTACCGGGCCCCCGAGCCCTACCACTGGCACGTGCACGTGGTCCCGAAGCTGACCACGGTGGCCGGCTTCGAACTCGGTACCGGAGTGCTGATCAACATCATGAACCCGGAGCAGGCGGCCGAGGAGCTCGCCACGCCGGAGCCGGTGGCCGAGACGGGCTGAGTCCGCCCCCCGTCCGACCGGCTCGAAGCTAGACCAGCTCGAAGCTGAGCGACCCGTACGGCCCGAGGGTCACCGGGTAGGGCTCCGGCCCGATGAGGGGGAAGGCCACCCGACCGAGCAGCTCGACGGGCTGGCGGCCCGACCACTCGCCCACGTCGACGGTGGCCGGCTGGGCCGAGCGGCTCAGGTTGTGCACGCACAGCACCGGGTTGGTCACCTCGCGGTCCGCGCTGCTCGCCCGCCGGTCGGCCCGCACGAAGCCCAGCACCGAGGGGTTGGCCGATGTCACCAGCTGGACGGTGCCGGTGCCGAACACCGGGAACTGCCGGCGCACGGCCAGCATCCGCCGCATCCAGTGCAGGAACGAGCTGGGGTTGCGCTGCTGGGCCTCCACGTTGACCGCCCCGAACCCGTAGATCGGGTCCATCAGCGGCGGCAGGTACAGCTGGGCGAAGTCGCCCCGGCTGAACCCTCCGTTGCGGTCGGGCGACCACTGCATGGGGGTTCGCACCGAGTCGCGGTCGCCGAGGTAGAGGTTGTCGCCCATCTGGATCTCGTCGCCGTAGTACAGGACCGGGCTGCCCCGCAGGGTCAACAGGATCGAGAACAGCAGCTCGGACAGCCGTCGGTCGCGATCGAGCAGCGGGGCCAGGCGGCGGCCGATGCCCATGTGGCGCTTCATGCGCGGGTCCTTGGCGTACTCGGCGAAGAGGAAGTCGCGTTCCTCCTCGGTCACCATCTCGAGGGTCAGCTCGTCGTGGTTGCGCAGGAAGATGGCCCACTGGGCGCCGAACGGGGCGTCGGGGGTCTGGGAGAGGATCTCGGTGATGGGGTAGGCCTGCTCACGCCGGACGGCCAGGAAGAGCCGGGGCATGAGAGGGAAGTTGAAGCACAGATGGCACTCGTCGTCGTCGCCGAAGTAGTCGGCCACATCGGCCGGCCAGCCGTTGGCTTCGGCCAGCAGGATCCGGCCCGGATAGTTGGCGTCGAGCTCGGCACGGACCCGCTTGATGAAGGCGTGGGTCTCGGGCAGGTTCTCCCCCGCCGTGCCGTCCCGCTGGTAGAGGTAGGGGACGGCGTCCAGGCGGAAGCCGTCGAGGCCCAGGTCGAGCCAGAACCGGACAACCTCGAGCATGGCATCGGCCACGTCGGGGTTGTCGTAGTTCAGGTCGGGCTGGTGGGCGTAGAACCGGTGCCAGTAGTACTGGTTGCGCACGGCGTCGTAGGACCAGTTGGACTGCTCGACGTCGACGAAGACCACGCGGGCCTCGGGCCATCGCAGGTCGTCGTCGTTCCACACGTACCAGTCGGCCTTCGGGTTGTCGCGGCTCTGGCGGGACTCGACGAACCACGGGTGCTGGTCCGAGGTGTGGTTGATGACCAGGTCGGCGATGACCCGGATCCCCCGGGCGTGGGCCTCCACGAGGAGGGTCTCGATGTCCTCGACCGTGCCCGACTCGGGATGGACCGAGTAGTAGTCGCTGATGTCGTAGCCCCCGTCACGCAGCGGCGACGGGTAGAAGGGCAGCAGCCACAGGCAGTCGACGCCCAGCCACTGGAGGTAGTCGAGCTTGGCGATCAGGCCCGGGATGTCCCCCACTCCGTCGTCGTTGCCGTCGAAGAAGCCCCGGATGAAGACCTCGTAGAAGACGGCGCGCTGGAACCAGAGCGGATCGTCTTCGGGCGGCGGCAGGGGCCCGGTCGGCAGTGTCGGCACGGCGGTCACGTGCGCAC
>DATCCR010000087.1:0-25782 GCA_036511155.1 Acidimicrobiales bacterium | reverse complement strand
AGCGGAGCGGTGATCCTCCAACTGGCCGACGCCCGGATCCGCTCGAGCTCGACCTCCACCCGATCGGCGTAGGTGCGGGCCACGTCGCGTTCGTGGCGGAGGCCGGCGAGCTCCGCCCGCAGCCGAGCCAGCTCCTCGTTGGCCGCCGTGTGGTCCTGCGCCAGCCGGTGGTTGGCGTCGCCGAGGTCGCGGAACCGGGCGACCAACTCCTCGTGGTCGGAGCGCAGGCGCCCGGTGACATGATCCAGATCGACGAGCTGGTACCGGAAGTGGGCCATCCGCTGGTGGACCTCCAGGACGTCGTCGGCCCACGGCGGGTCCACTCCGAGGTCAACCGGGGCGAGTGCCGCGTGGGGCCCGGACAGTGTGCCGAGGCGGTCCGCCATTGTCGTGAACTCGGCCGGTACGTCCCCGTCGGCTCCCCTCCGCCGGGAGAGCTGCGGGGCGATGACCCCGATGGCGGCCCCGATATCCCACCCGTCCGCCGGGGCGTCGACTTCCTGGGCATCGAGCCAGCCGGCGAGCGCCTTGGCCGTGACCGTCGGGTCGTCGAGTAGCTGCGCGGACTCGACGACGTAGACGGGCCGTCCGGCCAGGGCGTTCAGGGCGGCCCGGTTGTAGGCCGACCACAGGGCCAGTCCGTGGCTGAACGTCGATCCGTCCCGGCGGTGCAGCGAATCGGCCACTTCGGCCGGCGAGCGCCACACGAACACCGCCGGAGCCGGGTCGTCGAGCAGGCGCAGCCAGTAGGGGAGGAGGAGGCAGAGCCGGGGGTCCTTCCACACCTTGGGCCCCGGGGTGCCATAGATCTGCCCGAGGGTGGCGAGGGCCTCGTCGTCGAACGCGGTGACCCGGGGGTCGTCCGGCCATCCGGGCGCGAGGGTCGGCGGTCCGTCCCAGAAGCCACCGAGGGCGAGCAGGATGCGGTCGCCGAGTTCGATCAGTGCGCGGCTCTCGTAGTGCACCGGGTTATCGGGGTTCCCCTCGACCAGGTCCGAGGCCGGGGGGAGGGCCAGGCCGAGGCCGGCCAGCATGCCGGTGAGCGCCGACGTGTTGCTCCGGTGCATCCCGACCACCAGTACCCAGGGGCCGGCGGCGCGGCTCGACGGTGTCGTCATGCGATCAGCCGACCCCTCCCGGGAGCCCGGCGTTCGAGCACCGGCAGGGACGGTCGGCCACGACCGATCAGATGGTGCGCAGCACGGCGG
Organism: Acidimicrobiales bacterium; assembly: GCA_036511155.1. Lineage (GTDB taxonomy): Bacteria > Actinomycetota > Acidimicrobiia > Acidimicrobiales > RAAP-2 > Bog-756. Next base: position 24,574 of record DATCCR010000087.1, on the reverse strand, counting down.
CGTCGCCCTGGCCGCCCCCGCCGCACAGGCTGATGGCGGCGGTTCCGCCACCGCGGCGCCTGAGCTCGAGCAACGAGGTGAGGGCCAGGCGGGTGCCCGACATGCCGACCGGGTGGCCGAGGGCGATGGCTCCACCGTTCACGTTCACGATGTCGGCGCCGATGCCGAGAGCATCGGACGAGGCCAGCCCGACGGCGGCGAAGGCCTCGTTGATCTCGAACAGGTCGATGTCTCCCACGGTGAGGCCGGCTTTGGCCAGGGCCACCTGGGTGGCGTGTGAGGGCTGGTTGAGGAGCGACGGGTTGGGACCGGCCACCTGGCCGTAGCTGACCAGCTCGCCCAGCGGAGTCACGCCGAGCTCCTCTGCTTTGGCCCGGGACATCACGACCACGGCGGCACCCCCGTCGGAGATCTGGCTGGCGTTGCCGGCGGTGATGGTGCCCTCCTTGTCGAAGGCGGGACGCAGCTTGCCCAGCGACTCGGCGGTGGTCTCGCCCCGGACGCCCTCGTCGGTGTCGACGACCAGCGCGTCGCCCTTGCGCTGGGGCACGCTCACCGCGACGATCTCCTCGGCGAACTTGCCGTCCTCGATGGCGGCTGCGGCCCGCTCGTGGGAGAGGGCGCTGAAGGCGTCCTGACGCTCGCGGGACACCCCGTCCGCTCCGTTGTAGCGCTCGGTGCCGAGGCCCATGGCGCACTGGTCGAATGCGCAGAAGAGGCCGTCGTACATCATCGAGTCGACGAGCTTTCCGTCGCCGATCCGGTAGCCGGCACGGGCGCCGGGCAGCAGGTAGGGGGCCTGGGTCATGGACTCCATGCCGCCGGCCACCACGATGTCGGCCTCACCGGCGTTGATCATCAGGTCGGCCAGGTAGATGGTGTTGAGGCCGGAGAGGCAGACCTTGTTGATGGTGGAGGCGGCCACGCTCATCGGGATCCCGGCGTTGTTGGCGGCCTGCCGGGCGGTGATCTGCCCGGCGCCGGCCTGGATGACCTGACCCATGAAGACGTAGTCGACCTGGTCCGGGGCCACGCCGGCCCGCTCGAGTGCGGCGGCGATGGCGAAGCCGCCCAGCTCGGTGGCGGCGAAGCCGCCGAGCGCACCCGACAGCTTGCCGATCGGGGTGCGGGCTCCTGCGACGATGACGGATCCGGACATTGCAACCTCCGCGGCCTCTTGGCCGATTCAGGCGGCGTCCCCCCCAAGGGCACGCCACGACGACAGGGAGCCATGATACGGCCTGGAGCGCCATGTGCCATCCGGGGCCTCCGCCGGCCCCGGGAGTGCTCCGTCCCGTCGGGCTATCCTCCACCCCCATGCAGGAATTCCTCTCCGCCATCCTGGCCGGCGCGTCCGGCGAGGAGATCGCCGCAATCCCGATCCCCGAGTCCTACCGGGCCGCCTACGTCAAGCGTGACGAGCTGGCCATGTTCGAGGGCCTGGAGTCCGAGGACAAGGACCCGCGCAAGTCGCTCCATGTCGGCGATGTGGCCACCCCCGAGCTGGCCCCCGACGAGGCGTACATCGCCGTGATGGCCAGCGCCATCAACTTCAACACCGTCTGGACCTCGATCTTCGAGCCGCTCCCCACCTTCGGCTTCCTCGACCGGCTCGGCCGCGAGGGCGTCTGGGGCGCCCGCCACGCCCTCGACCACCACGTCGTCGGCTCCGACGCCTCCGCGGTGGTCCTAGGGGTCGGCTCCGCTGTCCGCAGCTGGAAGGCGGGCGACAACGTCACGGTGCACTGCAACTACGTCGACGACCAGAGCCCGACGGCCCACGACGATTCGATGCTGGCCGACAACCAGCGCATCTGGGGCTTCGAGACCAACTTCGGCGGACTGGCCGACCTGGCCATCGTCAAAGCCAACCAGCTGATGCCCAAGCCGACCCACCTTTCGTGGGAGGAGGCGGCCGTCAACGCCCTGTGCAACTCGACGTCCTACCGGATGCTCGTGTCGCACAACGGGGCCCCGGTCACCCAGGGCGACAAGGTGCTGGTGTGGGGCGCATCGGGCGGCCTCGGCGCCTTCGCCGTGCAGTACTGCCTGAACGGCGGGGCTACGCCGGTGGGTGTCGTGTCGTCGCAGTCGAAGGTGGACCTGCTCCACGAACTCGGCGTCGAGGCGGTCATCGACCGCAAGTCGGCCGACTACAGGTTCTGGAAGGACGAGTTCCACCAGGACGAGTCGGAATGGCGACGTTTGGGCAAGGACATCCGCGGCCTGGTGGGCGACGATGTCGACATCGTGTTCGAGCACCCGGGACGCCAGACAATGGGCGCTTCGGTGTTCGCGGCCAAGCGGGGCGGCACGATCGTCACCTGTGCGGCGACCTCGGGCTACATGATCGAGTACGACAACCGGCACCTGTGGATGAAGCTCAAGACGATCAAGGGCTCGCACTTCGCCAACTATCGCGAGGCCTGGGACGCCAACCAGCTGGTGTGCGAGGGCAAGATCCTCCCGCCCCTGTCGGCCGTCCATACCCTCGACAACGTGGGCGAGGCCGCCTACCAGGTGCACAAGAACCTGCACGAGGGCAAGATCGGCGTGCTGTGCCTGGCCCCCGAGGAGGGACTGGGCATCGACGACCACGAGCTGCGCGAGCGGGTGGGCGAGGACAGGATCACACTCTTCCGGAGGCACGGGGCATGACCGAGATGCTGTTGACCGAGATCGACCACGTGGCCATCGCCGTGCCCGACCTGGACGCGGCCGTCGCCTACTACGAGGAGACGTTCGGGGCCACGGTGGCCCACCGCGAGCGCATCGACTCCGACGGCGTGGAGGAGGCCCTCCTCAAGGTGGCCGACAGCTACGTCCAGCTGTTGACGCCGACCAGCGACTCGTCACCGGTGGCCAAGTACCTGGCGAACAAGGGCCCCGGCATCCACCACGTCGGCTACCGGGTGGCCGACTGTGCCGCCGCGCTGCAGTCGGTCAAGGACCACGGCGGCCAGGTCATCGACCAGGCGCCCCGTCCCGGCTCGCGTGGCACCACGGTCGCCTTCGTCCACCCGAAGGGCGCCTTCGGCACCCTCATCGAGCTGGTCCAGGAGTAGACGGCCGCCCGCATGGACAGCGCTTCTCGGGCTGACGCCACGCCGACCGCCGTCCGCGGCACCGCCGGCCTGGGCGGTCCGGACCGGCCGGCCCCGGCCGTACCCGGTGCGGGCATCGGTCTCCCGCAGATCCGGGCCAAGTCGGCGCTGACGCCGGCCCCGGTCCCCTCGATCGCCGACCTGGTCGATGTCGTGCCGGTGGCGGGTGGACCCCTGGATCCCGAGGTCGTCGACCCCGAGCCGGTACCGCCTCCGAGGCCGGCGGCACCCACCACGTTCCCTCCCGGTGTGGCCGCCAAACTCGGCACCTACGTGTACCTCCTGATCGACCCTCGCACCGGGCGCCCGTTCTTCGTGGGCACCGGCCGGGGCAACCGCTGCCACCGCCACGTCCACGCCGCCCGGGTCACGCCGTCCCCCGACGCCAAGCCGTCGAAGTACCCGCTCCTCGACCGGATCCAGGAGGCCGAGGCCGACGGCCGCAACGTCCGGGTCGAGATCCTGCGCCACGGGCTGACGCCGGCCGAGGCCGAGCTGGTCGAGACGTCCGTCGCCGATGCCCTGGGCCTCGGCCATGCCACCGGGCTGGGCCTCCAGCGGGGGCCTGCCGTCGAGGTCGCTGCCGGGCTGGCCAAGCGGGCGAAGTTCAAGCGCGGCCACCAGGTGGTGGTGCTGCGGGTCGGCCCCCACGGGGCCCCCACGGAGTACGACGCGGTCCGCCACGGCTGGCGGATCGCCAAGCGCTGGGTGGACACCGCTTCGCCCCGCTCCCCCCGGTGGGCAGTGGTCGTGGCCGGCGACCTCGTCGAGGCCGTCTACCGCATCGACCGGTGGGAGCCGTCGCCGGCGGCACCGGGCACCGGCGTCGAACGCTTCTCCTTCGTCGGAACCCCGGACCCCGGTCTCGTCGCCCGCTACGCCGGCCGGAGCGTCAGCGCCTACCTGGGCGCCGGCACCCCCAGCGCCGTCACCTACGTCTGGTGCGGCCCCCACTGGGTCAACGCGGCCCAGTAGCGACGGGGTCGGGCGCCACCTCCTGGTCGTCCCGGCCGGGACTTGCCGCTCCGCACCCGGGATCGAACCCCTCCGGCGGTTCCGATAGCCTCACCGTCCATGGATCACACGATGACCCAACGACTGGAAGACCTGGCCGAGCGCCGGGAGCTCGCCCGCAACGCCGGCTCCCCCCGTGCGGTGGAGAAGCACCACGCCAAGGGCAAGATGACGGCCCGGGAGCGCATCGACTACCTGTTGGACGACGGCTCGTTCCAGGAGCTCGACATGCTGGCCCGTCACCGTGCCCACGGTATGGGCCTCGAGGAGAACCGGCCCTACACCGACGGGGTGATCACAGGGTTCGGCACCATCGACGGCCGACGGGTGTGCGTGTTCAGCCAGGACTTCACCGTCTTCGGCGGTGCCCTGGGCGAGGTCTTCGCCGAAAAGATCCACAAGGTCATGGACCTGGCATCCTCCATCGGCGTGCCGATGATCGGCCTCAACGACGGCGCCGGCGCCCGCATCCAGGAGGGTGTGGTCTCCCTCCACTCCTACGGCGGCATCTTCCACCGCAACGCCCAGGCCTCCGGAGTGATCCCCCAGATCAGCGTCATCCTCGGGCCCTGCGCCGGCGGCGCCGTCTACAGCCCGGCCATGACCGACTTCATCTTCATGGTCCAGGAGACCAGCCACATGTTCATCACCGGCCCTGACGTGGTGAAGACGGTGACCGGCGAGGACGTGACGCTCGAGGAACTCGGTGGCGCCATGAGCCACGCCACCAAGTCGGGCGTGGCCGCCTTCGTCGCCCCCGACGAGAAGTCCTGCCTCGACGACGTCCGGTACCTGCTCAGCTTCCTGCCCTCCAACAACCTGGAGGAGGCGCCACTGCTGCGTTCGGGTGACGACCCCGAGCGGTTCACCCCCGAGCTGTCCGACCTCATGCCCGAGTCGCCGAACCAGCCCTACGACATGAAGAAGGTCATCGAGGTCGTCGTCGATGACGGCGAGTTCTTCGAGGTCAACCACCACTGGGCCATGAACCTGGTGTGCGGCTTCGCCCGGATCGACGGCCGGGCGGTCGGCATCGTCGGCAACCAGCCCCAGATGCTGGCCGGTGTGCTCAACATCGACGCGTCCGAGAAGGGAGCCCGGTTCGTCCGCACGTGCGACGCCTTCAACATCCCGCTGATCACCTTCGTCGATGTCCCGGGCTTCATGCCCGGCACCGACCAGGAGTACGGCGGCATCATCCGCCACGGTGCCAAGCTGTTGTACGCCTACTGCGAGTCGACCGTGCCCCGCGTGCAGATCATCACCCGAAAGGCCTACGGCGGGGCCTACGTGGTGATGAACTCGAAGTCGATCGGCGCCGACCTGGCCTTCGCCTGGCCGTCCGCCGAGCTGGCCGTCATGGGCCCCGAAGGTGCCGTCGAGATCGTCTACCGGCGTGACCTGGCCGAGGCCGACGACCCGGTGGGCCGGCGGAAGGAGCTGGTCGAGGAGTACACCGAGCGTTACGCCAACCCGTATGCGGCCGCCGAACGCGGCTACGTCGACGACGTGATCGACCCGGCCGAGACCCGTCGGATCCTGGTCCGCAGCCTCGACCTGCTGGTGTCCAAGCGCGAGGACCTGCCCAAGCGCAAGCACGGGAACATGCCGCTGTGACCGACCAGGAGCCGATCGACCCGGCCGTGCTGGCCGTCCTGGCCGCCGCCGTCGACCAGGTGTGGCCGCGGCCCCTGGTGGTCCTGGCCGAGCAGAGCGCCCGCCCGCCCGCCTGGCGGTTCAGCGGCCGGTGGTGGACCCGTCCGGCCACCACCCGGCGCGACCGTCCATGGACCGGGGCCTGAACGTCGGCGCCGGCCGTTGCGACCGGGATGTGACTTGCCGTTCGAAGTGATCGGCGCCCCGTGCTGAGGTCCCTGCCGTGCTGAGGTTCCGTCGGCGGCCCGACGGGGTCGGTGACCACACTCCGTCAGCGGTGGTCCCGGGCATCGTCGCCTGCGTGGTGGACGACGACCCGCGTCTGCATCTCGAGGCGCTCCGCTGGTTCGCCACGCTCACCGGCCTGGCCGGCGTCGACCCCTCCGACCTGGTCGTCCACGCCGTCGGCCCGACCGACAGCGACGCCCTCGACCTGCTGCGGGCCAAGGGCGTGTCGATCCGGGGCATCGAGCTGTTCGACGAGCGCTCGCCACACTGCAACAAGATCGCCGGGGCACTGTCCCTGGCCGCCACGGTGGGTGCTGTACCCGCGGTGCTGAGTGATGCTGACGTCGTGTTCTGTGACGATCCCCGCTCGGTGGCTGTGCGGCCCGGAGCCGTGGCCCTCAAGCCGGTCGACCTGCCCAACCCGCCGCTCGAGGTCCTGCGCGGCGTCTTCGCCGCAGCCGGCGTGCCCGAGCCGCCGACCGAGGCGCTCGACTTCGCCAAGGGCGAGACCCTCCAGGGCAATGGCAACGGAGGGGTCTGCCTGGTCTCGGCCGGGACCCTGGGGGTCCTGACCGAACGGTGGGCGTCCTGGGCCCGGTGGCTGCTCGACCGGCGAGGACTCCTCGGCGAGTTCCCGGTCTTCGTCGACCAGGTGGCGCTGGCGCTGGCCCTGGCGGACGGCGGGATCCCGGTGGAGCGCCTCGAGGCCAGATGGAATACGCCGACCAACGCCGTCGTGGGGATCCCGGCGGAGGCCGCCACCCCGTCGGCCATCCACTACCACCAGGAAGTCGAGCCCACCGGGTTGCTGTCCCCCTCCGGGGCCCCGGCGGTCGATGCCCGGATCGAGGCGTGCAACGCGGCCATCACCGCGCTGTGGAAGGAAGCGTTCCCGAACAGGACGTTCTGGGAGTGGCGCTACCGCACCGACCCTGCCCTCGGATCGGGGGTCGGCAGCCGCGGCGCCCCGCTGGCCGACAAGAGGGTGCTGCTCGAGTCCGTACTGCGTACGGTGCAGCCGACCTCCACGCTCGACGTGGGGTGCGGCGACGGCGAAGCCACCCGGGGCCTGGCCATCCCCAACTACACCGGCCTCGACCGGTCGGCCGAGGCGGTGCGCCTGGCCGGTGTCGCCCGCCCGGGCGACACCTTTCTGGTCGGGACCCTGGACGAGCACCCGCTCGTGGCGGACCTGACCGTCTGCCTCGACGTGCTGATCCACCAGCCCGACCCCGACGGCTATGCCGACCTGGTCGCCCGGCTGGTGGGATCGGCCAGCAGGGCACTTCTCATCTCCGGCTACGAGGGCCGTCCCGTCCACGACTCGCCGATGATCTACTTCCACGAGGCGTTGTCGACGACGCTCACCCGGTGTGCCCCGGACCGCACCCCGCGGGCCCTGAGGGTCGAGCACGAAATCACCACCTGGTTGGTCGAGTTCCCTGCCGGAGGGTGACCCGGGTCAGTCCGTGGCGGTAACGAAGTCGATCAGCCGTTCGACGGCGCCGACGAGAGTCGGCTCGAGGTCGGCGTAGCTGGACACTGACGCCAGGATCCGCCGCCAGGCCGCCGGCGGGTCACCGAAACCCAGCGCCTCGCACACCCCGACCTTCCACTCGGTGCCCTTGGGGATGTGGGGCCACGCCCCGATGCCGAGCACGGACGGCCGCACGGCCTGCCAGACGTCGACGAACGGGGTCCCGGCGATGAGGACGTCGGGCTGGCGCAGACCCCCGGCGATCCGGGACTCCTTGCTGCCTTCCACCAGGTGGTCGACCAGGACGCCCAGGCGGCGGGCCGGCCCCGGCCGGAACTCGGCGATGGCCCGGTCCAGGTGGTCGATCCCGTCGAGGCGCTCGACCACCACACCCTCGATGCGCAGGTCGTCGCCCCACACCCGCTCGACCAGCTCGGCGTCGTGGATCCCCTCCACCCAGAGCCGCCCCGCCCGGGCAACCCGGGCAGGGGCGTCGGCCACGGACACCGACCCGGACGCGGTGATGGTCGGCGTCCGGGCGGGCCCGTTGGCCGGCGCCTTCACCAGGCTGACCGCCTTGCCGTCTGCGGCGAAGGCGCCGGGGGTCAGCCGGAAGACACGTTCCTGGCCGGTTCTGCCCCGGAGCTCCACACCGCCGCCCTCGATGCGGATCAGGGTGCCGCTGAACCCGCTGGCCCGGTGGACGAGCACCATCCCGGCCACGGCGGCCACCTTTGGGTACACCTCGGCCAGCTTGTCCGCGGGTGGGGCGTCGATCGGCCCGGAAAGGATGCCCGAGGACCGACGTGGCGATCGGGGGTCTCGGGTGGCCACTCGGGGGACCCTAGCAATGTGCCCATTGCCGACCACGGAGCAGGGAGCGAGCACCGACCACGATGCGCGGTTCCGCAGGCGAGTGGTATCGGATCTGATACCGGTGAGTCCACCACGGTATCGGATCCGATACCACCGGATCCCGAACTCCGAATTCGCGGACCGGAAGGGACCTCTGGCCACGGCCAACGGCGCTCAGCCCACGGAGGCGGCCCGGTGCTGTTCGACCAGGTCGATCATGTCCTCCATCATCTGGCCGATCTCGAAGTCCTTCGGGGTGTACACGCGGGCCACACCTTTGCCCAGCAACACGGCCTCGTCCTCCGGGGGGATGATCCCGCCGACGACCACCGGGGCGTCGACGCCCTCGGCCCGCAGCCGCTCGACGACCTCGGGCACCAGCTCCAGGTGGCTGCCGGACAGGATCGAGATCCCGACCACGTCCACGTCCTCGTCCCGGGCGGCCGCAGCGATCTCGGCAGGGGAGAGCCGGATGCCCTGGTAGACGACCTCGAAGCCCGCATCGCGGGCGGCCACGGCGATCTGCTCGGCACCGTTGGAGTGGCCGTCGAGGCCGGGCTTGGCCACCAGGAGCCGGGGCGGACCTCCGGCCCGCTCGGCCAGGGCCTTGGAGCGGGTCAGCACGGCGTGGAACTCACTCCCGCGGTGGCCGACGCCACCGCTCACCCCGGTCGGGGCCCGATACTCGCCGAACACCTCGCGCAGGGCATTGGCCCACTCACCGGTGGTGCCGCCGGCATGGGCCAGGGCGATGGTGGCCGGCATCACGTTGTCCGTACCCTCGGCCGCCCGTCGGAGGTCGGCGAGGGCCCGCTGCACTTCGGCGCTGTCACGCCCGGCCCGCCACGCCTCGACATCGGACCTCAGGTGGTTCTCGACGGCCGGGTCGACCCGCATGATCGACCCTCCACCGTCACCGTCGGAGGCCAGGGGCGAGTCGGCCGTCTCCGTGAAGCAGTTCACCCCGACCACCTGGAGCTCGCCCGTCTCGATGCGGCGGACCCGGTCGGACTGGCTGCCCACCAGGCGGGACTTGAGCTCGTCGATGGCCTCGAAGGCGCCGCCCAGGGACAGCACGTCCTGGAGTTCGGCCCAGGAGGCCTCGGCCACCTCGGCGGTCTTCTTCTCGATGACCACCGACCCGTCGAAGATGTCGCCGTACTCGAGGAGGTCCGACTCGAAGGCCAGGACCTGCTGGATCCTCAGCGACCACTGCTGGTCCCACGGGCGGGGCAGGCCGAGGGCCTCGTTCCAGGCCGGCAGCTGCAGAGCCCGGGCCCGGGCCTTCTTCGACAGGGTGACGCCCAGGGCCTCGAGCACGATCCGCTGGATGTTGTTCTCGGGCTGGGCCTCGGTGAGGCCGAGCGAGTTGACCTGGACGCCGTAGCGCATGCGGCGGAGCTTCGGGTCGGTGACCCCGTAGCGCTCGGCGCACACCCGGTCCCACAGTTCGGTGAAGGCCCGCATCTTGCAGGTCTCCTCGACGAAGCGCACCCCGGCGTTGACGAAGAACGAGATGCGCCCGACCACGTTCGGGAACTCGTCCTCGGGGATCTGGCCCGACTCGCGCACGGCGTCGAGCACGCCGATGGCCGTGGCGAGTGCGTAGGCCACCTCCTGATGGGGGGTGGCCCCGGCCTCCTGCAGGTGGTAGCTGCAGACGTTGATCGGGTTCCACTTGGGGACGTTGCGGACGGTGTAGGCGATCGTGTCGACGGTCAGCCGGCGGCTGGGCAGCGGCGGGAAGATGAACGTCCCCCGGGACAGGTACTCCTTGACGATGTCGTTCTGGGTGGTGCCCGACAGCACCCGTTTGTCCACGCCCCGGTCCTCGGCGTTGGCGATGTAGAGCCCCAGCAGCCACGCGGCGGTGGCGTTGATGGTCATCGACGTGTTCATCGACTCCACCGGGATCCGGTCGAGCAGTTCGGCCATGTGTCCGAGGTGGGCGACGGGCACACCGACCTTGCCGACCTCGCCGGCCGCCGCCGGGTCGTCGGGGTCGTACCCGATCTGGGTGGGCAGGTCGAAGGCGATCGACAGGCCGGTCTGGCCCTTGGCCAGGTTCGTCCGGTAGAGCTCGTTGGAGGCCTTGGCCGTGGAGTGACCGGAGTAGGTCCGCATCACCCACGGCTTGTCCCGGACCGGGGCGGCGGCCGCCTTCCCGGTGGACCCGTTGCCCGGTACTGCCTTGTCGACGTCGCTCATGCCCTCATTGTTGCCCGAACGGGGCCCCGTGCGACAGGTGGGGGAACCCGGGCAGGGCCGCCGCCTACTTCTTGTAGTCGAGGAAGCCCTTGCCGGACTTCCGACCCAGCTGCTCGGCGGTCACCATCCGGCGCAGGAGCGGCATGGCGGCGTAGTTCGGGTCCCGGAACTCCTCGTACAGGGCGTCCAGGATGGCCAGCGAGGTGTCGAGGCCGACCAGGTCCAGCAGTGCGAAGGGGCCCATGGGGAACCCGCACCCGCCCTTCATAGCGGCGTCGATGTCCCCGATGGAGGCCACTCCCTGCTCGTAGAGGCGGATGGCGTTGTTGAGGTAGGGGAAGAGCAGGGCGTTCACGATGAACCCGGCCTGGTCCTTGACCTCCACGGGGGTCTTGCCGCAGGCCTCGGCGAAGGCGCGGGCCGCGGCAATGGTCTCGTCGGACGCCGTCAGGGGCCGGACCACCTCGACCAGCGACATGACCGGGGCGGGGTTGAAGAAGTGGATGCCGCACACCTTGTCGGGACGGCCGGTCTTCATGGCCATCTCGATGACGGGCAGGGTGGAGGTGTTGGTGGCCAGGATGGTGTGGTCGCCGGTGATCCGGTCGAGGTCGCTGAAGAGCTCCTTCTTCACACCGAGGTCCTCGACGACCGACTCGATGACCAGGTCGCACCCGCTGAGGGCGTCGAGCTCGGAGGTCCCGGTGACCCGGCCGAGGGCCTGGTCACGCTCCTCCTCGGTCTTCTTGCCTTTCTCCACCTGGCGGTTGAGCGACTTCTCGAGGGCGGCCAGGGTGGCGTCGGCGGTCGACTGGTTGCGGGACCGCAGGACCACCTCGAATCCGCTGACGGCGGCCGTCTCGGCGATGCCGGACCCCATGATTCCCGAACCGACAATTCCCACGCGTGCGATTGACATAGGAGGGGATGCTAGCGGTGGTCCGCGAACCCCGCCGAATGCCCTCCCGCTTGCGAGGGGGCCGGTCGACCGCAACGATGGCGGCGTGACCCACACCCCGCCCCCGACCCCGACCGACCCCGCACGCCACGACGGGCCGCCAGCGGGACGTGGGCCGGGCGGCCCCCGAGGCCGGGTGGGACGCAGGGGACTCTACGACCGTCGGCTCCGGGCCCGGTCCGAGCGCTGGTCGCCCCCCGGACGCCTGCTGGCCGCCGCCCTGGCCCACCCCGAGCTGCTCCTGGCCCTGACCCGGAAGGCCGAGCCGGTCGAGCGGGGAGGGCGGGTCCTCAACCGGGGCGTCCAGGCACTGCTCGAGTGTTCGTCGGCCCTCGAGAAGGCCACCACCAGGGGCGGAGGCACCCCGGACCCGGTGGAGACCCGCGACGTGTTCGAAGCCACCACCAAGCTGGTCATGCCGTCGCGCACCGACGTCCACGTGACGGGACGGCGCATCCCGGGTCCCGAGGGGGCCCCGGACATCCCGATCCGTGTCTACCGGCGGTTCGGCGTGGGGATCGGCCGGCCGGACGAACGCCCGTCGGCCATCACGTACTTCCACGGTGGGGGCTGGGTGATCGGGAGCCTCGATTCCCACGACGGCTCGTGCCGGCTGCTGGCCGCGGTGACCGGGTGCGTGGTGGTGGCCGTCGACTACCGGCTGGCCCCGGAGCACCCGTTCCCGGCCGCCGTCGACGACTGCCTGGCCGCGTACGCCTGGGTCCAGCGCAGCCATCGCGAGTTGGGCACTGCCCCGGGCCGGGTGGGGGTGATGGGCGACAGCGCCGGCGGCAACCTGGCCGCAGTGGTGGCCCTGGCCACCCGGGAGGGCGACGTGCCACCGCCCGTGGCCCAGGGGCTCGTCTACCCGGCCCTCGACGCCAGGCTCGACTCTCCGTCGATGCACGAGTTGGGGCAGGGCTTCTTCCTCACCCACGAAGGCATGGTGGCCTTCCGGGGCCACTACCTACCCGACCCGGCCGATTGGGAGACGTGGCAGGTGTCGCCGTTGCTGGCCGCGGACAAGCGGGGCGTGGCCCCGGCGCTGATCGTGACGGCCGGCTTCGACCCGCTGCGCGACGACGGAGCCGGATACGCCCGGGAGCTGGAGACCGCAGACGTGGCCGTCGAGTACCGCTGCTACGACGACATGGTCCACGGGTTCTTCGGCATGGGCGCCGTGCCCGACTGCCTGGCGCTCGCCACCGAGGTGTGTGACGCCATGGGCGCCCTCATGCGCCGGGCCACCCGATCCGGCGGGTAGCCGACCGACCGGGTGGTCGGTGCCCGACGGGGCGGAACGGCCCCGACAGGCCTCTACACTCCGGGCATGGACGCGACTCCCGGAATCCTGGCCCTGGTCGGCGGCGGCGAATTTCAGGACGGCTGCGACTTCGACGCCGAATTCCTGGCCGCCTCGGGTTCGGACCAGGTTCTGGTCCTCCCGACGGCCGCCGCCTACGAGCACCCTGAGCGTCTGGTGGCCCGGGCCGGCGAGTGGTTCGCACCGCTGGGCGGTCACGTCGAAGGGCTGATGGTCCTGTCCCGGTCCGACGCCGAGAACGACGGCGCCGCCGACATCATGCGCCGGGCCAAGCTGATCTACCTTGCCGGGAGTTCGCCGATGCACGTCCGCAGCGTGCTCAAGCACTCCGCCGTGTGGGACGCCCTGGTGGCCGCGTGGCGGGGCGGCGCCGTGGTGGTGGGCTCCTCCGGGGCGGCCATGGCCCTCACTGACCCGATGGTCGACGCCCGGGGCGGTGGCCTGACGATCGGGCTCGGCCTGGTGTCGGGCATAGCCGTGGTGCCCCACGTCGGTGACGCGTCCGAGGAAGGGACGGGAGAGAAGTTGCACCGGTCGGTGCTGCTGGCCCCGAAGGACACCCCGCTGGTGGGGATACCCGAGCGCACGGCGCTCATCCGTGACCCGGACGGCTCGTGGCGCTCGGCCGGTGCCCAACCCGTGACCGTCTACCTGGGCGGCGCCGTATGCCCCGACGGGCTGGCGGCACTGCCGGCCTGACCCGGACGACCAGCCGGACCGATCCGGCTCGGCGGGAGGCTCAGTCGGCCTCGGTGATGGTGACGGACTCGATGATCACGGGCTCCGACGGTGCCCCCGACCTGCTGCCCACCGACTCGATGGACTTCACCACGTCGAGGCCGCCGACCACCTTGCCGAACAGCGAGTATTGCGGCGGCAGTCCGACACCGTCGGGACCGCTCACGATGAAGAACTGGCTGCCGTTGGTGTTCGGGCCGGAGTTGGCCATGGCGAGTGAGCCGACCTCGTAGCGGCCGGGCTTCGGCAGCTCGTCCTCGAACTTGTAGCCGGGGCCGCCCCGACCTGAACCTTCGGGGTCGCCGCCCTGGCACATGAACCCGGGGATGATCCGGTGGAAGACGATCCCGTCGTAGTAGTGCCAGCGGGCGAGGAAGACGAAGTTGTTGACCGTCTTGGGCGCGGCGATCGGGTTGAGGGCGATGGTCAGCGCGCCCTTGTTGGTGAGCATCTCGGCCGTGTAGGTCTTGGTCGGGTCGATGATCATCGGCGGGGCGGAGTCGAAGCGCTGGGTCTTCGGACTGGAACCGTCTGCTGCGGGGACCTCGGGGGCCATGGTCCACCTCCTGGTGGTCGGTTGACCGGTCGGTTGACCGGTGGGATGAACGAAGGGGTGCGGAGTGTCTAGGACGGAGTGACCGTCACCGACACCATGCGATGCAGGGTGGTCGGGGTCCCCTGGCTGTTGGAGGCCGGGGCGCCCGCAGCGTTGATCTGCTCGACCACCGGCAGGCCGGCGGTCACTGTCCCGAACAGGGTGTAGCTCGGGGGGAGGGACTCGCCCGACGGCCCGGCCACGAAGAAGAACTGGCTGCCGTTCGTGTTGGGCCCGGAGTTGGCCATGGCCAGCGAGCCCATCGGGTACTGCGGCGAGGCCTTGGCCGGCAGCTCGTCGGCGAACTTGTAGCCGGGGCCGCCGGTGCCGGTGCCGGTCGGGTCACCGGTCTGGTCGACGAAGCCCTGGACCACACGGTGGAAGACGATGCAGTCGAACCAGTGCTGGTTGGCCAGGTAGACGAACGAGTTGACCGCCTTGGGCGCCGCCTTGGCGTCCAAGGTGACGGTGATGGGCCCGACGTCGGTGGTGATGGTCGCCGTGTAGGTCTTGGACGCGTCGACGGTCATCGGCGGGTACGACGGGTAGGACGGCTTGTTGAGCGTGGCGCTGAAGTTCGACGGGCAGTCGGCCGAGGTGGTCATGGCCGCCGGCGACTTGTTGCCCGACCCGCCGGTCGGGGCGGGCGCGGTGGTGCTGGTCGTCGACGGCTTGGTCGTCGTCGTGGTGGACGATGTCGACTTGGACCACGGCTTGGTGACCAGGAGGGACAGGCCCACCACGATCACCACCGCGATGGCGATGCTGATGCTGCGCCGCAGCCCCTTCTTGCGCTTGGCCGCCTTCTCCTCCGCCTCACGACGAGCTTGGCGACCAGCCTTCTGACGTTCACGCTTCTCGGTACCCACGGATGTGCAGGGTAGTCGGTCCCGCCGGAGGGCCCGGAGCGCTCCTCGGCAAGTACCGGCCGGCGCACGGGCCGGGCCTCCGGAGCACCGGGCGGCGGGTTGTACCCTTGTGGGCCATGTCGCTCGTCGTCCAGAAGTTCGGTGGCACGTCGGTCGGCGACGCCGATCGCATCCGCGCCGTGGCCGACCATGTTGCGCGCACCCGCCGGGCCGGCAACGACATCGTGGTGGTGGTCAGCGCCATGGGCAAGACCACCGACCAGTTGGTCCGACTGGCCGACGACGTGAGCTCGGTCCAGCCCGACCGCGAGGTCGACATGCTCCTGAGCTCGGGTGAGCGGATCACCATGTCCCTCCTGTGCATGGCTCTGGCCGAGCTAGGGGTGGACGCCGTGTCCTACACCGGCAGCCAGGCCGGCATGATCACCGACACCGCCCACACCCGGGCCAAGATCCTGGAGGTCCGGGGCGACCGGCTGCGTGAGACCATCGACGCGGGTGGCGTGCCCGTGGTGGCCGGGTTCCAGGGGGTGTCGCTCGACCGCGAAGTCACCACCCTCGGCCGCGGGGGCTCGGACACGACGGCGGTGGCGCTGGCCGCCGCCCTGGGCGCCGACGCCTGCGAGATCTACACCGACGTCTCCGGGGTGTTCACCACCGACCCCCGCATCGTCCCCGAGGCCCGCAAGTTGGCCCGGGTCAGCTACGAGGAGATGCAGGAGATGGCGGCCACCGGGGGCCGCGTGCTCGCCCTGCGCTCGGTGGAGTTCGCCCGAAACCACAACGTCCCGCTCCACGTGCGCTCCGCCTTCACCTGGGAGCCGGGCACGTGGGTCGAAGAGGAGGATCCGTCCATGGAGCAGGCTGTCGTCACCGCGGTCACCCACGACCTGTCCGAGGCCAAGGTCACCGTGACCGGGGTGCCCGACCGGCCCGGCCTGGCTGCCAAGCTCTTCCGGGGCCTGGCCGACCGGAACATCAACGTGGACATGATCGTCCAGAACATCTCGCTGCACGGGACCACCGACATCTCGTTCACCATTCCTGAGTCGGACCTGGCCGTCAGCACCGAGGTGTGTGAGGCGCTGGTTCCCGAGCTCGGTGCGACCGGTGTGGTGAGCGACGACGACGTGGCCCGGGTGTCCCTGGTCGGCGTGGGCATGAAGACCCATCCGGGAGTGACCGCCCTCACCTTCGAGACGCTGGCCGGGGTCGGCATCAACATCGAGATGATCTCGACCTCGTCGATCCGCATCTCCTGTCTCATCCGGGCCGACCAGGCCGAGGACGCCGTGCGCGCCCTGCACGCCGCCTTCGAGCTGGCCTGACCCCCGGGAGACCCGGCCCGCCGGGTCCCGAAGCGTGCGGACGGGCCGGTGGGCCCCCGTAGACTGGCGGCCATGCGCATCGCCGTCGTGGGAGCAACCGGGCAGGTCGGGACCGTCATGCAGGCGATCCTGGAGGAGCGCGACTTCCCCGTCGACGAGCTGCGCCTCTTCGCCTCCTCCCGTTCGGCCGGCCTCACCCTGGCCTTCCGGGGTGAGGACATCGTGGTCGAGGACGCGGCCTCCGCCGACCCCTCGGGCATCGACATCGCCCTCTTCTCGAGCGGAGCCACCGCCTCGCGCTCCCTGGCCCCGACGTTCGCGGCGGCCGGGGCCATCGTGGTGGACAACTCCTCGGCCTGGCGGATGGACCCCGGGGTGCCTCTGGTGGTTCCGGAGGTCAACGAGTCGGCGCTGTCCTCGATCCCGAAGGGGATCGTGGCCAACCCCAACTGCACGACCATGGTGGCCATGCCGGTGCTCAAGCCGCTGCACGACGCCGCCGGCCTCACCCGGCTGGTGGTCTCGACCTACCAGGCCGTGTCGGGCTCGGGGCTGGCCGGCGTGGCCGAGCTCGACGAGCAGCTGCGGGCCACCGTCGAGGGGGCGGCCGGCCTGACCTTCGACGGCGGGGCCGTCACCGGCCCGCGAGCTTCCGTCTTTCCGGACCGCATCGCCCACAATGTGCTGTCGATCGCCGGCTCGCTGGTGGAGGACGGCTCGGGGGAGACGAACGAGGAGCAGAAGTTCCGGGACGAGAGCCGCAAGATCCTGGAGATCCCCGGCCTGGCGGTGACGTGCACCTGCGTCCGGGTCCCCGTGTTCACCGGTCACTCGCTCGCCATCGTGGCCGAGTTCGCCCGGGCCATCACCCCGGACGAGGCCACCAAGCTGCTCGACGGGGCGCCGGGGGTGGAGCTGTCCGATCTCCCGACCCCGAGGCGTGCCGCCGGTGTCGACCCGTCGCTGGTCGGCCGGATCCGGGTCGCCGACGGCGCCCCCCACGCGCTGGCACTGTTCGTGAGCGGGGACAACTTGCGCAAGGGCGCCGCCCTCAACGCCGTGCAGATCGCCGAGTCGTTGGTGCGTCTCGGCATCGTGGCCTGACCGCAGCGCCAGCCGACGCCGGGCGTCAGGAGGGGGAGTCGCCGACCGTGGGCGTGGTGCGGGCCAAGACGGCGACCCGCTTGGCCAGGTTGACGGCGTGGTCGCCGAACCGCTCGTAGAAGCGGGCGAGGAGGGCCAACTCGACGGCGACGGGCAGCGGCATGGTGCCGGCCACGACCTCGACGGTCAGGCTGACATGGAGGTCGTCCATCTCGTCGTCGAGGTCGTCGACCAGTGACCACCCGTCGGGCTGGCGCTCGGCGTAGGCGTCGGTGGTGGCCCGCCACATGTGGACGGCCACTTCGCCCATCCGCTCGAGCAGGCCGCGGCTGCGGGCCGAGAGCTCGGCGCCGAGGCCACGGGCGGCGCGTCGGGCCACGTGCTCGGCCAGGTCGCCGTTGCGTTCGAGGTCGGGCAGCATGCGGATGACGGTGACCAGGTAGCGGAGCTGGTTGGGCGACGTGATCCCGGCCACGGTCAGCTGCTGGAGGGTCAGCTCCTCGATGTCGTGGCAGAGCGAGTCGACGACCTCGTCCCGGTCGGCCAGGGCCTTGGCCGCCTCGCGGTCGCCGGCCAGCAGCGCGTGGGTCGCCCCGGACACCGAGTCGCCGACGAGGGCGAAGAGCTGCATGACCTTGCGGTCGATCTGCTCGAGGGGCGACTCCATGCCCCCACCGTACCGCCCGATCTCCGGCGCATCTCGGGGTCCGTGCCGGGCGTCGGTCGCACGCGTCGGCCATCCGCCTCAGCGGCCCACCTCAGCCGCCGACCGGGCCGTCCCCGTCGTCGAGGGATGGGACCGACTCCTCGCTGACGATGATCCGGGGGCCGGAGCCCCACGACAGGTAGCGCCACGACCAGTTGATGAACACGACGATCTTGTTCCGGAAGCCGACCAGGTACACGAGGTGGAGGGCCAGCCAGGCCAGCCACCCGAAGGTCCCCCGGACCACCCGCCCGCTGCGGAACTGGGTGATGGCCGCCCGCCGGCCGATGGTGGCCATGATCCCCTTGTCCTTGTAGGCGAAGGGGATGGTCGGCCGGCCGGCCATCTTGGCCAGGATCTGGCGGGCGGCGTGGCCACCCGACTGGATGGCCACCTGGGCCACCTGCGGACAGACGGTGTCGGCCTGGGGCCCGGAGCCGCCCCACAGGACGGCGGCCGCGTCGCCGACGGCATAGACGTCCTCGCGGCCCGTCACAGCGAGGTCCGGCCCGACCACCAGCCGTCCGTTGGGCCCCGTCGGGGCGTTGATCTCCCCGGCCACGGTGTGCTCCACGGTGACGCCACCGGCCCACACCACCGTGCGGGTGGGGATCACGGTACCGTCCTCGAGCTCCACCGAGTCGGCCCGGACCGACTTGACCAGGCGGCCGAGGCGCAGCTCGATGCCACGCCCGGCCAGGGTGTCGGCCGCGTAGTCCGAGGCCGACTCGCGGAACGGGGTGAGGAGGCGGTCGAGGCCGTCGACCAGGATGATCTGTCCGGCCGAGCGGTCGAACCGGAAGCCGTCGTGGCGGACGGCGACGTCGAGCAGCTCGGCCAGGGCCCCGGCCACCTCGACCCCGGTGGGCCCGCCGCCGACCACGACGAAGGTCAACGCCCCGCGGGCCGCCGCTCCCTCGGGGTGGGCGTCGACGTCTTCGAGGCGGCGCAGGATGTGGTCCCGCAGCCGACGGGCGTCGGTCAGCGTGTACAGGGGGAAGCTGTGCTCCGACGCGCCGGGGATGCCGAAGAACTTTGCGGTGGCTCCGCTGGCCACGATGAGTGAATCGAAGGGCAGCGGGTGGGCGTCGGCCAACAGGACCTCGTGGCGTTCCCAGTCGAC
Organism: Acidimicrobiales bacterium; assembly: GCA_036511155.1. Taxonomy (GTDB): domain Bacteria; phylum Actinomycetota; class Acidimicrobiia; order Acidimicrobiales; family RAAP-2; genus Bog-756. Next base: position 5,287 of record DATCCR010000087.1, on the reverse strand, counting down.
GCCTGTCACGGCGGCCATCCGGAAGGTCACGTTGTCGGCCTTCCCGAAGATCACCCGGATGGGGTAGGCCACGTCGCCCGACTCGAGGCCGGCGGTGGCCACTTCGTAGAGCAGGGGTTGGAACGTGTGGAAGTTCCGCTGGTCGACGATGGTCACGTCGACGTCCTTGCCGATGAGGGCCCGGGCGGCCGACAGCCCGCCGAATCCGGCCCCGACCACGACGACCCGGTGCATCCGTCCATGGTGACACAGGGCCGCGGCGGCCCGACCCGGCGGTCCGCCCCGTCCGTCTACGTGTCACACCCCGTCGGTACGATCGGCCGCGACCGTGCCGGTCGTCCCGTACCCCCGGGGCGCCGCCCCGCCCGCCCGGGCGGTGGACGCATCGGGCACGGGGGGAGAGACGCCATGCTGACCGGACTCCTGCTCGGGCTGCTGACCGGATGCGTGCTCGGGCTGGCCGTCGGCCTGCTCGTCCGCTCGGGCCAGTCGACCCGGTCCCGTACCACCCAGGCCCGCCTCGAGGCCGAGCTGGCTCAGACCCGCCGGGCAGCCGTGGAGCGGGCGGCTTCGTTCGACGAGGTGCGTCGGCAGATGGCCGACGAGTTCGCCCGGCTCTCGTCCGAGGCGCTCCGCCAGAACGCCGACCAGTTCCTGGTGCTGGCCGACACCCGACTGGGGGAGTCCCGCCAGGCCGCCGAGGGCGACCTGGCCAAGCGCCAGGAGGAGATCAGCCGACTCCTGGTTCCCATCGCCGAGCAGCTCGGCAAGTACGACGAGGGGATGCAGCGGCTCGAACTCGAGCGGCAGCGGGCCTACACGGCGCTGACCGAGCAGATGCGCCACCTGGCCTCGTCCCACGACCAACTCCAGCGAGAGACCCGCAACCTGGTCACCGCATTGCGCAGCCCCCAGACCCGGGGCCGGTGGGGGGAGCTCCAGCTCCGGCGGGTGGTCGAGATGGCGGGCATGCTCGAGCGCTGCGACTTCTCCGAGCAGGTCAGCTCGGACGGCGACACCGGCCGGATGCGGCCCGACATGGTGGTCCACCTGCCGGGGGGCAAGAACGTGGCCGTCGACGCGAAAGTTCCGATGCAGGCCTTCCTCGACGCCAACGAGGCCGAGGACGAGACGGTGCGCCGGACCCATCTGGCCAGTCACGGCCGCCAGATGAAGGCCCACGTCGACGCCCTGGCCAAGAAGGAGTACTGGAAGCGCGTCGACCCGTCGCCCGAGTTCGTGGTGGCCTTCATCCCCGGCGACCCGCTGCTGACCGCCGCCCTCGAGCACGAGCCGGGGCTCATGGAGTACGCGGTGGCCAATCACGTCCTGCTGGCCACGCCCACGTCGCTCATCGCCCTGCTGCGGGCCGTGGCCTACGGCTGGCAGCAGGAGGCCCTCACCGAGAACGCCCGTCAGGTCCAGGTGCTGGGCGCCCAACTGTACGAGCGGATCTCGGTGCTGGGCGAGCACATGGCCGGGGTGGGCCGCAGCCTGACCGGGGCGGTCACGGCCTACAACAAGGCGGTCGGCTCGCTCGAGGGGCGGGTCCTGGTGACCGCCCGCCGGTTCGTGGAGATGGGCGTGGTCGGCGCGGGAGAACGGGAGCTGGCCCAGCCGGTGCCGGTCGACACGGCCACCCGGCCGCTCCAGGCGTCCGAACTGGTGGCCTCGACCTTGGCCCCGGTCGACGGCCCGACCGGCCCGGCGACGCTGCCCGACGGCCCCAGCTGAGCGCGGTCCCGCCTCGCCGTCCCTCCGCCGAACCCCGTCCCACCCGGGGCCGGCGGGTCCCGGTACGGCCAGGATTCGTGCCGCCCGAGGGCCGAGTATTACGATTCCGTTGCGATTCTCATGGAATTCCAAGGTGGGAACGCTAGAAAGCATGGGGTCTGTACCCTCCGGTGGACATCCGTCCCGGTACAGGTGTGCGGCACTGGAAACGAAGGAGACACCGCGTGAACATCCTGGTACTCGGAGGAGATGGCTATCTGGGCTGGCCGACCGCCCTCTACCTGTCCCGCAAGGGCCACCGGGTAGGCGTCGTGGACAACTTCGCCCGGCGTGGCTACGACCTCGAGATGGGTGTCGACACGCTGATCCCGATCGTCAGCCTCCAGCAGCGGGTCCGCCGCTGGAAGGAAGTGTCGGGCAACGAGATCGACGTCTTCGTGGGCGACCTCACCGACCCGACCTTCGTGAGCGAGACACTGGCCAGCTTCGAGCCCGACACCGTGGTGCACTTCGCCGAGCAGCGCTCGGCGCCGTACTCGATGATCGACCGCAAGCACGCCGTGTACACCCAGGTGAACAACGTCGTCGGCACGCTGAACCTGATCTACGCGATCGCCGAGCAGAACCGGGACATCCACCTGGTCAAGCTGGGCACGATGGGCGAGTACGGCACGCCGAACATCGACATCGAAGAGGGCTTCATCGAGATCACCCACCGGGGCCGCACCGACGTCCTGCCCTACCCGAAGCAGCCGGGCTCCTTCTACCACCTGTCCAAGGTGCACGACAGCCACAACATCATGTTCGCCTGCCGTATCTGGGGCATCCGGGCCACCGACCTCAACCAGGGCATCGTCTACGGCCACGAGACCGAGGAGACCAGCCTCCATGCGGACCTGGCCACCCGCTTCGACTACGACGGCGTGTTCGGCACGGTGCTCAACCGGTTCTGTGTGCAGGCCGTCACCGGCCACCCGCTGACCGTCTATGGAGCCGGCGGCCAGACGCGCGGCATGCTCAACATCCTCGACACCCTGGCCTGCGTGGAGCTGGCCTGTGAGAACCCGGCCGACCGGGGCGAGTTCCGTGTGTTCAACCAGTTCACCGAGTCCTTCAGCGTCCAGCAGATGGCGCAGATGGTGGTGGACGAGTACTCCGGCACCGCCACCATCGAGCATCCGCCGACGCCGCGGGTGGAGAAGGAGGAGCACTACTACCGGGCCGCCCACACCAAACTGCTCGACCTGGGCCTCGTGCCGCACCTCCTGACCTCCTCGGTGGTCCGCTCACTGCTGGCCGTGTGCGAGCAGTACAAGGACCGGGTCGACCCGGCCGCCATCCTGCCGACGGTCGACTGGCGCAGCACGTCATCGAGCCTGGCCACCGCCGGCTCGCACGGGACGTCGGCGAGCGGCGTGGGCGACGCCGAGTCGGCCGAGGTCGCCTGAGGGGCCTCCACCCCCGCTGACGACGGGGCCCGCCCCCCGGGGTCGGCACTATCGTCCCCTGGATGCCGAGAGCCAGCCGCAGACGTCGTCGCCCGTCCGGGCGGGGCCTCGGACAGTCGGTGCTGATCGCCCTCGCGGCCACGGTCACCGTGGTCCTGGTGGCCGGCTCGCTCCTCGCCATCCACACGCAGTCCACCGGCTACCGCTCGGCCACCACCGCCGGGTACGTGGCCCTGGCCGACCGATCGGGACAGGCCTCGTCGGCCACCGGTGCCCGCCTGGCCAAGCTGATGACCGATGCGCCCTCGCTGACCAACGCGGCGTTCCCGAACACGGCCCGGGGTGTCCTCCAGCAGGGACTCGACGCCGCCGTCCTCGACACCCAGGTCCAGGCCCGCCAGGCGCGGAACCTGGCGTCGCCGCCGCCCCAGGGTGACCTGTCGTCGCAGTTCACACGCGTGATGGAGCTCCGGGCGTCGGCCACCGAGGCGCTGCGCACCACGATCGACCAGCTGCTCGGGATGCAGCCCCTGCCCGGCGCCGGCGAGCCCTCGTCGGCCGCCACCGCGGCCCAGGACACCCTGATCAGCGCCGATCAGGCCTCCTCGGAACTGGCCGCCGAGGGCCGCTCCTTCGAGCTGGCCGACGCCGGGTTCCGCGCGTGGCGGGCCTCGGCGGCCGCCCTGCACCCGCCGGCCCGCCTCCACGCCTCGGTCTGGGTACCGGCCCCGGTGGCCGAGGCCCCGCTCGGGAGCGCGTCGCTCGGAGCCACCGCCGCCGCCCTGGCGTCGTCCTCTGCACTGGTGCCCTTCCACCACCTGGTCATCACTGCGGTGGGACTCAGCCCGCCCGCCGTCCCGACCGGGGGCGTCGGCACGGTGTCCACGTCGTGCGTCGACCCGGCGTCCACGGTCCCCGGTGCGACCCCCACCGTGGTCCCGCCGACCACCACGCTGTCCGCCCTGGTGTCGGTCACGAACTGCGGCAACGTACCCGAACGCGGGGTGACGGTGTCGGTCACCGTGGCCGTCGCCGACCCGGTGGGCACCACCCCGCCGCCCGCCGGCCTGCGGGGAGGCCGGGTCCCGGCCGTCGTGGTGCTGGCGTCGGGCTCGTCGTCGGCGCCCACGCTCGGGCCGCTGCCGGTCGGCGCCGGACACCGGTACCTGCTGACGGTGGCGGTGTCGCTGCCGGCCGGCCAGCAGGATCCGGCCGGCTCGACCCAGCAGTTCCTGGTGGAGGTCACGGGCTGAGGCGGCCCGAGGGCGACAGCCGGTTGGTCAGCGCCGCCAGGCCAGCATCTAGGATTGGTCGCGAGAACGAAGTGACGAACCCAACGGAGGGGTAGAGGCGAGTGGCCGAGAGCATCACGATCACCGACAACCGTACGGGGCAGTCGCTCGAGATCCCGTTGGAGAACGGGGGCGTGTCGGCGACGGACTTCTCGAAGCTGCTCCCCGGGGTGTGGTTCTACGATCCGGGCTTCACGGCCACGGCCGCCTGTGAGAGCGCCGTCACCTACCTCGACGGCGACGCCGGCATCCTGCGCTACCGGGGCTATCCGATCGAGCAGCTGGCCGCGGATTCGACCTTCCTCGAGGTGGCCTACCTCCTCCTCAACGGCGACCTCCCGACCACCGCCGAGTACGAGGTGTGGGAGCGGGAGATCACTCTCCACACCTTCATCCACGAAAACGTCCGCAAGCGCTTCCTGGAGGGCTTCCACTACGACGCCCATCCGATGGGCATGCTGGTATCGGCGGTAGCGGCGCTCTCGACCTTCTACTCCGACGCCAAGGACATCTTCGACGACGAGTCCCGCGACAAGCAGATCATCCGCCTGATCGCCAAGATGCCCACCCTGGCCGCCGCCGCCCACCGGTTCAGCGTGGGCATGCCCTTCGTCTATCCGGACAACTCCCTCCCCTTCACCTCGAACTTCCTGTCGATGATGTGGAAGATCGCCGAGCCCCGCTTCGCCGCCGACCCCGTGCTGGCCCGGGCCCTCGACGTGCTGTTCATCCTCCATGCCGACCACGAGCAGAACTGCTCGACCACGGCCATGCGGGTGGTCGGCTCGTCCCACGCCGACCCCTACTCCGCCA
>DATCCR010000086.1:0-16826 GCA_036511155.1 Acidimicrobiales bacterium | reverse complement strand
ACCCGGCCGTGGTGCTGGCCGCCGCCGTCGCCGCCACGGAGCCGCTGACCATCAAGGCACCCGGCACCGGCCCACAGCTGGTGCTGTGGCCCGAGGACGTGGTCTCCCTGGTCGGGCCTCTCGACGGCTCGGCCGAGGAGGCGGCCCTGTCCCGACTGGCCGTGTCGTTGCACGCCACATTGGTGGTGGGGGTGACCGAGACGCTGTCGGACACCGCCTTCCGCAACGAGGTGGTGGCCTTCGGCCCCGACGGCACCGTCGTCAGCCGCTTCGAGAAGGTCCACCGGGTCCCCTTCGGTGAGTACGTCCCCTGGCGCTCGTTCTTCGCCCGCCTCGGCGACCTGTCGGCCGTGTCACGCGACGCCGTGCCGGGCAGCGGGACCGGCGTGCTCACCACCCCGGTCGGACCGCTCGGGGCCATGATCTCCTACGAGGTGTTCTACGCCGACCGGGGGCGCACACCGGTGCGGGCCGGGGCCCAGCTCCTCATCGTCCCGACCAATACTTCGTCCTACGCCGCCGCCCAGGTCCCCACCCAGGAGATCGCCGCCAGCCAGGTCCAGGCCGTCCAGCAGGGCCGCGACCTCCTCCAGGCCGCCCCCACCGGCTACTCGGCGTGGATCACCCACCGGGGCGACCTGCTGGCCCGTTCGGTCCTCGGCACCCGCCAGGTGGTGCCGGCCGTCCTCCACCGCCGCACCGGCACGACGGTCTACGTCCGCTGGGGCGACACCCCGGTGCTGGTGGCCTCGGTCCTGGCCCTGACCGCCGGCTGGTGGCTGGCGATCCGCCGGGCCGGTCGGCCCTACTCGTAGTAGCCGGAGTGGATGTACACGCAGGGGATGCCCATGGCGTGGAACATGGCGAAGTTGTTGGGGTCGTCCTCGAAGGCCAGCCGCAGGTCGAACCCGAAGTGGCGCAGTTCGTCGACCGAGTCCCGCTTGTACCAGGTCACCTGGGAGTAGTCCCCGCGGGCCCGCATGACCAGCAGGTCCCAGCGCAGGTCGTAGCGCTCGAGCCAGGCCAGCGTCTGGGGCTGGACCCGCATGGGTCGTCCGGTCAGCAGGATGATCTGGAGCTTCGGGTCGAGCAGCTCGAGGACCCGGGCCAGCTCGGCGATGACGGCGTCCTCGCCGCAGGCGTCGAAGAAGGCGTCCCAGTTCCGCCGGCCCTGCTCGATGAAGTGCTGGCGGCCCACGGCGTCCGACAGCACCCCGTCCATGTCGAAGACGACCGCCTCGCCGGGCTGCTCGATCCTCCCCTGGTGCCAGTTCCAATTGCCCGGGTCGGCCACGCCGCTATTCCTCGCCCGGCGATGCCGCCGACAGCCGGCGGATCTCCTCCACCACGGCCGGGTCGGCCAGGGTGGTGGTGTCGCCCAGGACGCGGCCCTCGGCCACATCGCGCAGCAGCCGCCGCATGATCTTGCCGCTGCGGGTCTTCGGCAGTTCGTCGGTGAAGATCACCGTCTTGGGCCGGGCGATCGGCCCGATCCTGGCGGCCACATGGGCGCGGAGCTCCTGGCCCCGCGCGTCGTCGGCCGGGCCGGCGTCGGCCACCAGGGTCACGAAGGCCACGATGGCCTGCCCGGTGGTGGTGTCCACGGCACCGACCACGGCCGACTCGGCCACCAGGTGGTGGTCGACCAGGGCCGACTCCACCTCGGTGGTGGAGATGCGGTGGCCCGACACGTTCATGACGTCGTCCACCCGGCCGAGCAGCCACAGGTAGCCGTCGTCGTCGAGCTTGGCGCCGTCGCCGGCGAAGTACCGGCCGTCGAACCGGCTCCAGTAGGTGTCCTGGTAACGCTCGGGGTCGCCGTAGATGCCGCGCAGCATGGCGGGCCACGGCGTGGTCAGGGTGAGGTAGCCGCCGCCCCGCTCGATCTTCCGGCCTTCCTCGTCGACCACCTCGGCGCCGATGCCGGGCAGCGGGAAGGTGGCCGACCCCGGCTTGGTGGTGGTGATGCCGGGGAGGGGGGCGATCATGATGGCCCCCGTCTCGGTCTGCCACCAGGTGTCGACCACGGGGCACTTCCCACCGCCGATGTGGTCGGCGTACCACATCCACGCCTCGGGGTTGATGGGCTCGCCCACCGAGCCGAGCAGCCGCAGGCTCGTCAGGTCGTGGCCGGCCGGCTCGTCGGCGCCCCACTTCATGAAGGTGCGGATGGCCGTCGGGGCGCAGTACAGGATGGTCACGCCGTAGCGCTCGACGATCGACCACCACCGGTCCCGGGCCGGCGTGTCCGGCGTCCCCTCGTACATGACCGAGGTGGCGCCGTTGGCCAGCGGCCCGTAGACGATGTAGCTGTGCCCGGTGACCCAGCCGATGTCGGCCGCGCACCAGTAGACGTCCTCGTCCGCATGCAGGTCGAAGACGGTCTTGTGGGTGTAGGCCACCTGGGTCAGGTACCCGCCGGTGGTGTGCATGATCCCCTTGGGCGCCGCCGTCGTGCCCGAGGTGTAGAGGATGAACAGCAGGTCCTCGGCGTCCATATGCTCCGGCGCGCACGTGTCGGCCGGCGCTCCGCCCGCCACCGGGTCCTCGCCGGTCATCAGCTCGTGCCACCAGTGGTCGCGGCCGGCTGTCATGGCCGGCAGGCCGCCGACCGTGTCGTCACCCGTGCGCCTCACCACCACCACGTGGTCCACGCACGGCGTCTCCGACACGGCGACGTCGACGTTGCCCTTGAGGCCGACCCCCTGGCCCCGGCGCCACCCGCCGTCGGCGGTCACCACCACGCGGGCCTCGGCATCGAGGATCCGGTCGCGCAGGGCCTCGGAGGAGAACCCACCGAACACCACCGAGTGGACGGCGCCGATGCGGGTGCAGGCCAGCATGGCCACGGCCAGCTCCGGCACCATCGGCATGTAGACGGCCACCCGGTCGCCCCGGGCCACGCCCAGGCCCCGTAGGACGTTGGCGAAGCGGCACACCTCGAGGAGGAGGTCCGAGTAGCTGATGGTCCGGGTGTCGCCCGGCTCGCCCTCCCAGTGGAAGGCCACCCTGTCGCCCCGGCCGGCGGCCACATGCCGGTCGAGGCAGTTGTACGAGACGTTGAGGGTCCCGCCGTCGAACCACCGGGCGAACGGCAGGTCCCAGGACAGCACCGTGTCCCACGGGCGGAACCAGTCGAGCGCCCCGGCTTGACGGGCCCAGAACTCGGGGCCGAGGGCGGCGGCCTCCTCGTACACACCGGGGTCGGAGACCACGGCGTGCTCGCGGAAGGCGGGCGGCGGCGGGAACACCCGCTCCTCGGTGAAGTAATCCTCGATCGTCGGTTCATGACTCACGCTGTCGGACACTGCTCCCCCTTCGCGGCTGGATCGCCGGAACCCCGCCCGTGCGCCCTGGCCGGGCTCCGGTGACGGACATCGTCCCAGGTACCGGCCGGTGCGGCCGACGGCACCCGACCGCCCCAGACTAACGCCGACAGGCCTTTAGACTGGAGGGGCCGTGACGACGACCACCCACACCGAGGACGAAGGCTCGGCAGGACTGACACCGGCTTCCGTCCCCGACGTCCCGGATCCCGGCACCTTCACCACCGAGCCGGGCGGCACCCGGGTCGACGTCCCGCTCGGCCGGCGGGTCATGGTGGTGAGCGACCTGCTGCTCACCCCGCGGGCCACCTCCTCGACTCTGGCACTCACCGCCGAGCTCGCCAAGGCCCTCGACACATGGGACGGACCGGGCGTACTCATCATCGCCGGCAACCTGTTCGACCTGACGGGCTGCGACGACCCCCTGGGCACGGCTGGACGGGCCATCGGCGCCCACCCCGCATTGGCACGGGCGTTCCTCCGCTTCCTCCAGGTCGACGAGCGCCGCATCCTCCGCCAGCGCGGCACGCACGAGCCCGTGGAGATCGCCCAGGGACTGCGCGACCACGTCGAAGGCGCCTCGGACGTGGTGGCCAGCCTGGCCGCCGCCGGGGTCGAGCACCTCGGCGCGGTGGACCTCTTCGTACAGGTCGGCACCGGCGAGCGGGTGGTTCGGGTCGAACCGGGCACCCACGTCTACGAGGCATCCCACGAGGACGACACCGCGCCGACGGCCGACACCAAGCCGGGGATCGCCACCGGGAGCGGTCGCCACTGGTACGACTTCGCCCACGAATCGCCCGCGGACGCCCCGTGGCTGGAAGGCGTGCACCAGCTGTCCGACCCCTCGGCGCTGTCACGCTTCGTCGTGTCCCGCACCCTCTACCGCCGCTTCGGCCGCTACGCCTGGTGGCTCCTCGTCCCCTTCGGTGTGGCCGTCCTCCTGCGGGTGGCCGTCACCCCATGGCTGCTCCACCACCTGGGCAGCGGGCTGCCGGCGCGGGCCCTGCGCCACGCCCACGCCGCCGATCTCAACGACCAGCTGATCATCGCCATGGCGGTGGCCCTCGTCGTGCTGGCCGTGCTGGCCCTGGTGCTCGGGCTGCTCAGCCGACGGATGTGGTCGATCCTCGGCGGCGGGGCCGTCGAGGAGGTGCAGACTCTGGCCGGTGCCAACGACGCCGCCCGCGACGACGCCCGACGGCTGGTGGCCAGGGGCTATGCCGGACTGATCACGGCGGCCACCTTCCGGTCGGAGCTGACCAACCTCGGCACCGGGTTCTACGCCAATGTCGGGGCCACCGCCGAAGTGGTGGCCGAGCACCGCGGCCGCCTCGGCCTGCCCCCCGTGTTCCTCCACAGCCAGTGGGTCAGCTGGGTCGAGATCGAGTCGGGCGCCGAGCTGCACGTGCGGATGCTGCTGGCCCACAACGAGCTCCCCTCCCCCAGCCGACTCGAGCGGGCCGTCACCCGGAGCCGCGTCGGGGGCTCGCTCCATCCGTCGCTGGTCGCCTCCTACCCGGTGGGCGACTCGTGGCCGCCGGCGCCCGACCTCCGCCAGGCCCACCGCCACGCCCGCCGGGTCCGTCGCTGGGGCGCCGGCGCCATCCTCATCACCGGGATCATCGACCTCCTCGACTCCATCACCCCGCCGCTCCACGGACGGCTCCACGCCCTCGAGCAGTTCCTACCGGTCCGGGCCAGCGTGGCGGCCGGCGCCCTGGTGGCCCTGGCCGGCCTCGCCCTCATCGCCGTGGGCCGCGGCGTCCTGCGGGGCCAGCGCCGGGCCTGGCGGGTGGCCGTCGCCATCCTCGGCGGCACGATCTTCCTGCACGTGCTGGCCGGTGCCGACGTCGAGGAGTCGCTGATCGCCGGGGTCGTCCTGGCGTTCCTCCTGGTCAACCGCAAGGAGTTCCGGGCCGCCTCCGACGCCACCTCCATGCGGTCGGCCCTCATCGCCCTGGGTGTCGTGGCGTTCGGCATCGCCGTGCTGGCCACCCTGTCGATCGAGCTCTTCACCCACATCGGCCGCCACAACCCGACCCTGCCGTGGTGGACGACGTTCTGGGCGGTGTCCGAACGGTTCGCCGGCATCACCACCATCGACCTGCCGGAACGGGCCGACCGGTTCCTGGCACCCGCCCTGCTGACCATCGGGATCTGTCTGGTGGCCGTGACCCTGTACCTGCTGACCCGGCCGGTGGTGGACCGCCGCCTCGGCTCGGGCCGGGCCGCCGAGTTTCGGGCCCGGGACATCGTCCGGCGCCACGGCTCCTCCACCCTCGACTACTTCGCTCTGCGGTCCGACAAGAAGTGGTTCTTCCACCGGGACAGTCTGGTGGCCTACGCCGTCTACGGAGGGGTGTGCCTCATCTCCCCCGACCCCATCGGCCCCCGCAACGAACGCGAGCAGGTGTGGGGCGCCTTCCGGGCCTTTGCCGACACCCACGGCTGGACCACCGCGGTCATGGGCGCCGGCGACACGTGGCTTCCCACCTACCGGGACTCGGGGATGCACAACATCTACCTCGGCGACGAGGCGGTGGTGAGGCTCCAGGAGTTCAGCCTGGCCGGCAAGCACATGAAGGGGCTGCGCCAGGCCCACAACCGCATCAAGAAGTACGGCTACACGGTCACCTTCCACGACCCGTCGAAGATCGACCCCGGACTGACCGAGGAGCTCACCTCCCTCATGCGCCTCTCCCGTCAGGGCGAGCACGAGCGGGGCTTCTCGATGATGCTGGGCCGGGTCTTCGACCCCCGCGACACCGACCTGCTGCTGACCGTGGTCCGGACCCCCGAAGGGGCGGCTGCCGCCATGTGCCAGTTCGTGCCGGCCACCGGCATCAACGGCTTCTCCCTCGACCTGATGCGACGCGACCCGGGCGACCACCCGAACGGCCTGCTCGACTTCGCCCTGTGCTCCACCATCGAGCACCTATCCGCCCGAGGGTTCGAGGGCCTGAGCCTCAACTTCGCCGCCATGCGCTCCACCTTGGCCGGTGAGAAGGGCGACGGCACCGTGCAGCGGGCCGAGCGTTGGTTCCTGAAGCGGCTGTCCAACTTCGCCCAGATCGAGTCGCTGTGGAAGTTCAACGCCAAGTACGAGCCCGAGTGGCTCCCCCGCTATGTCGTATTCGACACCGCCGAGCACCTGGTCCCGGTGGTCATGGCCATCCTCCGCGCCGAGTCGCTGTGGGAGATCCCGGTGCTCGGCCGACTGCTGGCGGCCGGCGCCGAAAAGCGGATGCTGTCCGCCCAGCAGGACACCGACGAGTTCCTGGCCTCCATCGTCCCTTGGGACGAGGACGGGGTGCGCGTGCCGGGAGCCGACGGCCCGGACGCCACGCCGCCGGACAGCGAATCCGCGGACGGACCCGCCACCGCACCCCACTCCTGTCCGCTTCCCCGCCCGCCAGGAGGCCCGGTCAGTCGACCCCCGGCTCGGGAAGGCCCATCGGGTTCGGGTAGCTGATCACCCCGGCGGCCCGGACGGCCGCGGACACCGACGACAGCCCGGCGATGAGGGTCGTGGCGTCGGTCGACGTGGCACGGCCGGTGACCATGCCGGCCAGGTCGTCGGTCGTCCCCTCGATCCACCTGCGCAGACGGCGTCCCTCCGGGGTGACTCCACCGGCGTCCACCAGGCCCCTCCGGACCAGACGGCCACGGGCGTAGGACCACTCGTCGTCCGACCACCCACGTGACTTCTGCAGCAGCTCCGCGGGCAGGCCCTCGGACTCCGCGAACAGCACGAGCGCCTCACACCCGTCGAGACCCGCCGCGGTGAGGGCGGCCACGTGTCCGTCACCGCGGTGCTCACGCAGGCAGGAGCACCAGTACCAGAGCGCCCCGACCGGATCATCGGGCTCACCCGTCGCCCGGGTGGCGGCGAACAGGGGCCGGCCTGCATCGGGCACGCCGTCGAGGAGTGCCCGCAGCATCGGCACCACGGCACGGGCCGTACCGACGGCGGCGGGGTCCACCCGCTGCAGCACCTGGGTGGCCGATTGGGCCCTCGTGGCCCACACGTCGGCCGGCGATGCCAGCGACCAGGCATCGGGCAGGGCGCGCCGGGCCCGGTCGGGGTGGAAGTTGAAGAACGTGGCCGTCACGAGGTCCGGCCCGACAGGGCCGAACGGTGCGGCCCGGCCGGCGAAGTAGCCCATCCAGAAACCCCGGAATCCGAGGGCGTCCATGGCGGCCAGGCACTCGGGGTCGAAGTAGACGACGGCGTGGATCGGTTCGAAGGCCAGCCACCAGCCGCGGGGTGTGGGCACCGTCACGTCACCGGTCGCGACCGGCTCAGCCCGTGACGGTGCCGGCGCCTACCGCCGGACCCGGGCCGGCCCCGGTCCCATCGGCGGGTGGCTCGCCCCCGGTCGGGCGGCGGGCGCCGTAGAGGCCGACGAGCATCACCACGAACAGGGTGACCAGGACGATGATCAACGCCACCAGGACCGTCGGCTGGTTCCAGAGCACGAGGACCACCAGGCCGAGCACGAGCACACCCCACTGGAAGGCCTTCCGGTGCCCCGCCACCGTGTCGTGGACGGGGCCGCTCGAGAGCCACGACGGCGTCTTGCGGTCGTGCATCCATCGCCGCACCGGTCCGAGTCCCACCACGAAGGCCACGATCGCCACGATCGCGGCCACGATCAGGATCACCCGTACGGAGTCGAGCAGTACGGCGTCGACGGTGTCGATGACGGCGGCGGTGGCCGCCGTCGACTGGCCGACCTTGAGCGACGACAGGTACTGGTTCCGCCCGACGTTGGCCGCGATCAGCAGTACGGCCATCGACACGGCGAGGCCCGACGCGGCGTGGACCAGGCCCCGTCTCCGGTCACGGGCCGCCACGACGGCGCCGGCGAACAGCAGGATCGAGACGATCGGCAGCACCAGGGCCAGGCGGTTGAGGAACCGGATCCATCGTTGCAGCTTGGCCAACTGGTCCGACTGGAAGAGCACGAACGGGGCACCGGAGTAGCTCGGGAGCTTGTTGAACACCGACAGTCCGTGTGCCGACAGCTGCTGTTTGGCCGCGTTCTCGATCTGGGTCAGGTCGACCGTCACCTGGCCGTTGGTCGACTGGAAGGCGCCGACCTGGTTGCCGAGCAACAGGTTGTCGAGCTGGGCGTGCGAGTTGCGCAACGCCTGCTCCCAGAGCGTCTGGAATCGGGGGCTCTGCACCAGTTTCAGGGTGATCTGGTAGGTGGCGGTTTGGACGGCACCGGAGATCGGGTTGGCCAGGAAGCCGGCCTTCTCCGGCAGGGCGTTCTTCACGCGCTGCTCGATGTCGGTCCTCGCCACGAGACTGTCGCTGACCTTGGTGGCGACAGTCGTCTGGATCGCCTTGTCCTTGGCCAGTGGGGCGACCGTGGCCACGAACGTGTCCGTGTTGAGCAGCTCGTTGCGGGCGTAGACCACGACCACGGACAGGACGGCGAGGAGGCAGGCGAGGACGATCAGCACCCACGAGGCGATCGTCCGGCCCCGCCGCCTCTTGGGCTTCGGCGTCGCCTCCACCTGGTGCCGGAGCGCCTCGTTCTCCTGTGCCAGGACCTCGACTTCGTGGTGCAGCGCGTCGGCGTCCTGATCGTCCGCCGGGGGTTCGATCGTCACGGGCCCACACTACCGGCGTGCCCATCCGTCGCCAGGGACGCCAGGGACACTCGGGACCCCGGACGCGGCGATGGCCACCCACCGTGCACCAGGCACGGGGGCGGCCATCCGTCGCTACATGCTGGTGCGTCAGGCGAGAATCTTCGCCTTCTGGGCGTCGAACTCGGCGTCGGTGATGGCGCCCTTCGCCTTGAGGTCGGCGAGCTTCGCCAGTTCGTCGGCGCTGCTGCCCGAAGCAGCGGTCTGCTTGACGTAGGCGTCGAATGCCTTCTGCTGCTGGGCCGCCTGCTCCGCCGCACGCTCGTGCATCTTGCCGCCGCGGGCGATGAGATACACGAGGACGCCGAGGAACGGGAGGATGATCACGAAGAGCACCCACAGCGCCTTGGCGCCTCCGCCCATATCGGAGCTCCGGAAGATGTCCATGAAGACAGCAATGAGCAGCCAGATCCAGAGGACGAATACGAAGAACATGAACATCATCCAGATGAGGCTCAGGATTGGATAGTTGTAGGCAAGCATGTGGTGTTGCTCCTTACGAGGGATCGAAGCCGTCGTTCGCGCCGCCGGCGGGTCCACACTAACCGGCAGGGCTGGCCACGCCTGGGACCGGGAGCGGTGGCGTTCACCGTGCCCACCGACGACGGTCTCGCCGCACGCACCTCCGGTCACCTAGTCTCGGGCCACCACCTATCCGGAGGCGGACGGCAGTGTTCTACATCCTGATCTTCGGGCTCCTGGCGGTCGTGCTGGTCGTGGCATTCGCCAAGAAATGGAGCTCGCGCAACAAGTGGCCCGAGGATGAGTGACGCCTCCCCGGCTCCGGCCCCGACGGCGGCCCCACCCGATCCGGCGGAGCTGCTGAAGTCGAAGAGCTACGTGCAGCTGCTGGTACTGGCTGCGCTGATCGGTGTCCCGATCTCCGCGACCGCCTACTTCTACCTGGCCTTCGTCGGCCACCTCCAGACGTGGACGTTCACCACCGTCCCGAGCGCGCTCGGATTCCACGGCACGCCGGTGTGGTGGCCGCTGCCGATGCTGCTGGTGGCCGCAGTGCTGGTCAGTCTCACGATCGCCCACCTCCCGGGCACGTCGGGCCACGAGCCGGCCGAGGGATTCAAGACGGGCGGCACCCCGCTCCCGATCGATCTCCCGGGCATCATCCTGGCCTCTCTGGCCACCCTGGCCCTCGGGGTCGTCCTCGGGCCCGAGGCACCGCTGATCGCCATCGGCGGCGGACTGGGCGTCCTGGCCGTCCAGCTGGCGGCCCGGGACGCACCGCCCATGGCGGCCACCGTCATGGCGGCGGCCGGAAGCTTCGCCGCCATCAGCACGCTGCTCGGCTCACCCATCGTCGGTGCGTTCCTCCTGATGGAGGCCTCCGGCCTCGGTGGGCCGCTGCTGGGGTTGGTGCTCGTGCCCGGGCTCCTGGCCGCCGGCATCGGGACGCTGATCTTCATCGGGCTCGACCAGCTGACCGGGCTCGGCACGTTCTCCCTGGCCATCCCTGGTCTGCCGACCTTCAGTCATCCGACCGGTGTCCTCTTCCTGTGGGCCCTGGCCATCGGGGTTCTGGCCACGTTGCTCGGGACGGCCATCCGCCTGGGCGGGCTCGCCGCCCAGTCCCTGGTCCTGAAGCACCGGTTCGCCTGGACGCTGGCGGCGGGCACGGTGGTGGCCGGCGCGGCGATCGCCTTCGCCGAGCTCACCCACAAGAGCGCCCAGAACGTCCTGTACTCGGGACAGGACGCGCTGCCCGGGCTGGTGCTCCACGCGTCGACCTGGACCGTCGGCGCGCTCATCGTGCTCATCGTCGCAAAGTCCATCGCCTACTCCACCTCGCTGTCAGCGTTCCGGGGCGGCCCCATCTTCCCGGCCATGTTCGTCGGGGGTGCCATCGGCGTCGCCGGCTCCCATCTGCCGGGCCTGGTCCTGGTTCCCGCGGTGGCCATGGGGATCGGAGCCATGACGACGGTCATGCTGCGCCTGCCCCTGACGGCGACACTGCTCGCCGTCATGCTGGTCTCGAGCGACGCGCTGGCTGTCACCCCGTTGGTCATCGTCGCCGTCGTCGTCACCTATGTGCTGACCGCCCGGATCCCACAGACACCGGCCGACCTCCTGGCACGGCGCTCACCACCGGTTACCCCGCCCGTACCCGAAGCACCGGCCGGGGCCGGCTGATCGGTGTTCGCCGACGCGTCCCAGGTCACCCATTCGGCGGCTGCGCAGGTCATCTCGATCGCGTGCGGCGCCGCGCTGGTCGTGGCGGTCCTGCTGTCCGCCATCGAGACGGTGGTGCTGCCCCGGAACTCGTTCACCCGGATCAGCCGGGCGACCTTCGCCGTGGCGAACCGCGTGCTCGTCCACGACGGACCGAATCGCGAGCGCTCCACCCGCCGGCGCGGCCTGTACGCACCGGTGGCCCTGGTGACCCTGCCCCTGGTGTGGATGCTCACCGTCATCATCGGATTCACCTTCATCTTCTGGGGTGCCGACGCCGGCACGTGGCAGAAGTCGTTCGAAATCAGTGGTTCGTCGGTCACCACATTGGGGTTCTCGGCCCCTTCGGGGAGCATCCGCACCTGGATCAGCTTCGTCGAAGCCATCATCGGCCTGGGACTCGTCGCCCTCCTGATCAGCTACCTGCCCACCATCTACGCCGCCCACCACGACCGTGAGAAGGGCATCCGCACGCTGCGGCCCTTCGCCGGCACGCCGCCCTCGGGCGTCGCCCTCCTTCGCAACCTGAGCCGGTTCCATGCAGTGGACAACCCCGACGTGTGGCGGACGGCATCGGCGTGGCTGCTCGAACTCGACCAGACCCACTGTTCGTTCCCCGCACTCTGCTACTTCCCCGAGAGCGATGACACCCAGTCCTGGGTGGCCACGGTGGGTTCACTCCTCGATGCCGGGGCACTCCTTCTGTCGGCCAGTCCCATCCGGTGGGGCGAAGCGACCACGATCCAGCACCAGGGCGCGATGATCGTCCTGGCCAACGGCGTGCCCACCGTGATCGAGATCGGCCGGGCGGGCGGGCTCCCGATCAGCCAGCCCGTCCCGCTCGTCGAGCTCCTGCCCGACGGATCCGGAGTCGCTCCGGCGATCTCCGTCACCCGGGACGAGTACCTGGCGGCGATCGACCAGCTGACGGGGATCGTCTCGATACCCCAACACGAGCTCCAGGACGCCTGGCTGCGGTTCGCGGCGGTACGGGCTGCGTACGACGAGGCGCTCCGCGGGCTCGCCGGCCTGACGCTCTCGCTGTCCGCCCCGTGGACCACCGATCGGCCGGCTGTCGTCGGGCGCCCACGCATGCTGACCCGCCAACCGATCTCGGTCGACTGGTCCCTGCCGGCCGGGGACACCGGCGCACGGGATGGCTGAAGGGCTCGCACCCAGCGAGGTGGCCGCCGAGATCTCGCGGCACAAGTTGCACACAGCTGCCCACGGCCATGACGACGGGACGGACGACGGGACGCGCCAGCACGACCGGGTACTCTCGGTCGTCGAGGCCGTCCTGCTGGCCGTGGTGGCGTTGTTGGCGGCCTACACGGGCTACGCCTCGGCCAAATGGGGGACGGAGTCCTCGGTGCGCCTGGCCACGGCCTCCGCCGCTCGCACCGAGGCGAACCGGGCGGCGTTGAACGCGCAGGACACCCGGAACTTCGACTCCACCACGTTCAACGCCTGGTTCACCGCCTACGTGGCCGGCAATACCCAGGCCCAGGCGGTGGCGCAGCGCCGCTTCCGCCCACCGTTCAACGTGGCGTTCGACGCATGGATGGCCACCGATCCGTTCACCAATCCGTTCGCGCCACCCGGTCCCACCTACATGCCCCAGTACAAGCAGCCGCAGCTGGCGGTGGCCGCTGCCCTCGATGCCAAGGCATCGGCCGAGTACGAGGCGGGCGTTCAGGCGGGCGCCAATTCGGACAGCTACGTGCGCGACACGATCTACCTGGCCACCATCCTGTTCCTGATCGGAATCAGCGGGCACTTCCGCTTCTTCCGGATCCGCCTCGGTCTCGTCCTCCTCGGCGGATTGATGCTGGTCGTCGCCGTGGTGCAGATCGCCACCTCGCCGCCCATCCCCTGATCCGGGCGCCGGCGCCCACTCCCTCCGCATCTGCGGCGCCGTTTCCATCGCCGACGAGCGACTCCGGAACGCTCGGGACCGACCTGCGTTAAGTTATCGAGAGTTGCACATTCCTCAAGGAGAACCCACCATGACCGCCTACACGTATCCGCTGGCCGACCTGTTCGGCACCATGCTCGGCGTCTTCGTCTTCCTCATCTGGTTCTGGCTGCTCGTCATCATCTTCGGCGACATCTTCCGCAGCCGCGACATGAGTGGCGCCGTCAAGGCGATGTGGGTGCTCTTCGTGATCATCCTCCCGTTCCTCGGGATCCTCGTCTACCTGATCGCCCGCGGCGGCAAGATGCACGAGCGCGCCGAGCAGGCGGCCCAGCAGCAACAGCAGGCGTTCGACTCCTACGTGAAGGAGACCGCCGGCGCCGGCAACAGCGTCGACCAGCTGGCCAAACTCGCCGACCTCAAGCAGCAGGGCGTCATCACCGATGCCGAGTTCGAGGCGCAGAAGGCGAAGATCCTGGCCTAGGGACGACATGCGAGGCGGGTCGGTGCGCGCTGCACGGACCCGCCTCGCAGCGCGTCCGGACGAGGGCCGTCGCCCACGAGTGCGATCCCCACCTGTGTGAACTCGTCCGGAATCCGGTCTCCACGGCCCTTCCAACTGATTGCCGGAGTAGGTAATCGACCCTGCGTTCTGCGACACGACCGCTTCCCCTGGCTACGTTCAGCTGGATGGGCAGAGGCATCGCCTAGTGGTCGGACGGAGACACCACCGCGCGGATCACCGGATTGTGGGTCGATCTCGAAGCCGCTGGTAGTGCGACACTCTCGACCGAGAGCTGTCGTGGGCACCGCCCCCGGGTGTCGCTCATCGTCGGGGAGCAACTCGATGTGGCCCAGGCGCCCGCGGCCCTAGAGCAGGTACCGGCCCGGCCCATCCCCCTCGTGCGAAGCCGTCGGCACCTCTGCGAACAGGACGACCTATCCCGGGGTGGTCGGGACCGCCGAGCTGCCGGCGGAGCACCGACGCGTGCACGCACTCGTGGGCAGCCTCGCAGTGGACCCGTGGCGCTACCACCGGCCCGACAGCTGGATCCCCGTCGTGACGATGGGAACTGGACTCTCGCCCGTTGCATGATCCCGGGACACTGTGATGATCGGACAGCACCTGCGCATCGTCGGTGTGCTCCAATCCGGCGACATCGAAGACACGAGGTCCGGCGAGCGCATTCTGCCAGCCCACCTACGGTTCGGGCCTGTCATCTCGGTGAGGCCCGTCCTTCTGGTAGCGGGAGATCAGTTGTCGGGAGACTCCCCAGAAGTTTCCGAGCTGCTGGAGGCTCAATCCTTCGGAACGGCCCATGAGAACAATCTGTCCGCGTGTCCGTCTCCGTGCCAATTCGAGTGTGTCGATGTGCTCGGTCAGGCCCCGTGAAACTGCCCCTGGGTCGGAGAACGACGACAGGATGGCACCGGTCTCCGCACCCTCCTCGATCAGGCCCTTCATACGCCGGATTCGATTCTGCACCTCAAGGAGAGATGCTCGCAGTTCGGTGGTGGCTGCGAGGTAGTCGTCGAGTTCACGATTGAGAGCATCTCGTTCGGCATCGGTGGCCACCAGTGAAGGATATGTCGATGCCCGATGGCCGTCCTTCCTGATCCGGTCATCACCCAGCGATCACGGTCGGATCTCGGGTCTGGCGTAAGTGCCTGGTTCGGGGGCAGACAGGATTCGCAAGAGCGAGATCACTCGGATGGCGCCCGCTACTTCGATTTGGCATGCGTGATCGTCTGCGCATCGGATGGCACCGAGGTCTCAGGCGAAGCGTCGCCAAACCGTGCGGTCGGTCCGACCCGCAATCGACCCCGCCTGGCCGCCCCCCCCCGATCAGCGTGACGCCGCGCTCGGCCCACGCGTCGCGCGCCTACAGGTGGCTGAAGCCGCCCGACTCTTCCGCGGTCATGGCCACCGAAACCGGGTGGCGGTCGAAGTGGCCGATGGCTTCGGCCATGTCGCCGAGCAAGAGGAAAGCCAGGTCGCGGCTGACCCCCTGGCGGACCAGGATGCGCTGGATCGAGATGTCCGACACCGAGCCGGTCAGGGGGTAGGCGGGTACCTGCCAGCCCTTCACCCGCAGCCGGTCGGCGACGTCGTACAGGGTGTAGCCCGGGTCCTCGCCCGCGATGATCCGCCACGCCACCGTCGGGATCCCGGTCAACGGGCTGCCGTCGCACAGCAGTTCGAAGGGGCCGAGCTTCACGATCTCCTGGGCCAGGAACTGGCTCGTCTCGTAGCAGGAGTCCTGCACGTCCTTGTACCCTTCGCGACCGAGGCGGACGAAGTTGTAGTACTGAGCCACGATCTGGCCGGCCGGACGCGAGAAGTTGATCTGGAAGACGGGCATGTCGCCACCGAGGTAGGTGACGTGGAAGATCAGGTCGTCAGGCAGGTCATCGGCGTGGCGCCACAGCACCCAGCCCACCCCGAGCGGGGCAAGTCCGAACTTGTGACCAGAGGTGGAGATCGACTTCACCCGTGGGATCCGGAAGTCCCACACCACGTCCGGGGCGCAGAACGGGGCGAGGAAGGCGCCGGACGCCCCGTCCACGTGCATGTCGATGTCGAGCCCGGTGTCGGCGGCGAGCTTGTCGAGGGCCTTCGAGAGTTCGAGGACGGGCTCGTAGGCGCCGGTGTAGGTGACCCCGAAGGTCGGCACCACGAAGATCGTGTTCTCGTCCACCTGGGGGAGCATCTGCTCGACGTCCATGCAGTACTTGCCCGGTGCCATGGGGATTTCCCGGATCTCCACGTCCCAGTACTTCGCGAACTTGTGCCAGACGACCTGGACCGGGCCGCATACGAAGTTCGGCGAGTCGGTCGACTTGCCCTCCGCCTTGCGCTTGGCCCGCCACCGCCACAGGGCGGCCATGCCGCCGAGCATGCACGCCTCCGACGAGCCGATGGCCGAGCAGCCCACCGCACCGCCCTCGTCGGGTGCGTTCCACAGGTCGGCCAGCATCTGGACGCACCGTCGCTCGATCTCGGCGGACTGGGGGTACTCGTCCTTGTCGATCATGTTCTTGTTCATCGACAGGTCCATCAGCTGGTGTACTTCGTCCTCTTCCCACGTCTGGCAGAACGTGGCGAGGTTCTGGCGGGCGTTGCCGTCGAGCAGAAGCTCATCGGAGATGGCCTGGAACGCGTCCTCGCTCCGCATCTCGTCCTTCGGGAAGAGGTGTGACGGCAGTGTGGTCAGCAGGTCCTTGCCGCCATAGACCGAGTCGAGGAGCTCATTTCGCAGCGATTCGTGCTTGTGGAGGGGCATGGTCCGAGTCTATGCACGGCAATCCACGGTCGCCGGGGGGGAGATCCCGTCGCCCGAGCGGGGACGAGGCGTCAGTCCGCGCCCTCGGCGACAGCCGGCTCAGACGTCGCTGATGGCGTGGACCTTGTTGGTGGCGATGGCCAGCTTCAGGGCCTGGTGGTCCCGCTCGTTCTGGTCGGCGTAAGACGAGGCGAACGTGCCCATGGCCTCGTCGAACCTGGTGCCCGCCCCGAGGTACGAGCCGATGGCGATGGCGTCACCCGATCGGGCGTGACCGAGGGCCAGCACCCAGCCGCACATCTGCGCGTAGATCTCCATGGTCCCGGGCTCCATGGTGTCGATGTCGGGCGACAGCTTCCAGTCCCACATCTGGCGGAAGTAGAAGTCCCGGGGGATCCCGTCGAACCCAGTCACCCTGTCCCAGCCGAGGAAGATGTCACTGGCGCTCTGGAC
>DATCCR010000085.1:0-2854 GCA_036511155.1 Acidimicrobiales bacterium | reverse complement strand
CTACGGCTCGTGGCGGTTCGTCCCCTGGCTGGCCTACCTGTGCTGGCCGATCGCCCTGATCCACGGCCTCGGAAGCGGGACCGACACCCAGCTGCCCGTCGTGCTCGTCGTCGAGGCCGTCTGCACGCTCGCCGTGCTCGGTAGCTTCGCCTGGCGCATGACCACCGGGAGGACCCTCCCCGTCGGTCCCCGGGCCCTGGCCGGGGCCGGAGCGGTCGTCGTCACCCTGGCCATCGCCGGCTTCGCCGCCCTCGGGCCGCTGCGCCCCGGCTGGTCGCACCGCTCGGGCACCTCGCCGGCGGTGTTGGCCCAGCTCGCCGCCAAGAACGGCACCGCGGCGACCGGCACCGTCCCGACCGGCGGGTCGACCCCGACCACGACGCCGGTCACCGGCAACGGCGCGATCCCGTCGGTGCCGTTCACCAGCCGCGTCACCGGGTCCCAGACCCAGACGGCCCCCGACGCCCGGGGCGTCATCCAGGTGACCCTGGCCATGCACCTGGCCGATGCGGCGTCCACGCCGCTGACCGTGGTGCTCGTCGGCACCCAGTCCGGGGGCGGTGTCTCACTCGCCTCGGGCACGGTGACCCTCGGGGCCTCCAAGGGCCCGGTGACCGGGCTGAACGGCGGCACGGTGGTCGGCACCGTCTCGACGCCGAGCCCCGTCACCTTGACCATCTCCCTCCAGGTCGACCAACAGTCCGGGGGCCTGTCGGGCTCCGTCACGGGCACCGCCGGGACCGGACGATGAGCGCGCCCACCGGGCCGACCCGCCTCCTCGACGGGGCGGCGTCCGGCGGCGTCGTCGGCCTCGACGCCCATGTGTCCCGCTGGGGGGCACTCCCCGCCGTCGGGCTCCAGCAGGTCCTCGAGGCCGTCGAGGAGTCGGGCCTGCGGGGCCACGGCGGCGCCTGGTTCCCGGTCGGGGCCAAGTGGCGGGCGGTGGCCGCCGGGCGGCGGCGCAAGCCGGTGGTGATCGCCAACGGGGCCGAGGGCGAGCCGGCCAGCGGCAAGGACCGCTTCCTGCTCCACCGCTCCCCCCATCTGGTACTGGACGGCGCCGCGGTGGCGGCCACCGCCGTCGGGGCGGACCGGGTCGTGGTCCACGTGACGGCGGACAGCGTCGCCGATGTCGAGGGGGCGCTGGCCGAGCGGGCTGCCCGCGGCATCGACCGCTGCACCTTCGAGATCGTGGTGGCCCCCGACCGGTTCCTCGCCGGCCAGGAGTCGGCCGCCGTCAACACCGTCAACGGACGCAACCCCGGCATCCCCTCGTTCGTGGGGATCCGCTCCGTACGTGACCAGGGAGTGGCCGGCCGGCCGACACTCGTCCAGAACGTCGAGACCCTGGCCCACGTGGCCCTCATCGCCCGGTTCGGGCCCCGGTGGTTCCGGAGCGTCGGGACCGACGGCTCCCCCGGCACCGTGCTCGCCACCGTGACCGGACGGTGGGAATCCCCCCGCATCGTCGAGGTGCCGCTCGGCTCGACGCTGGGGCACGCCCTCGGGATCGACCCCGACCAGGCGGCCGACGTCCAGGCCGTGCTGCTCGGCGGCTACGGGGGTGGCTGGCTGCCTCCGGCCACCGCGCTGTCGATGCCGTACACCGAGGAGTCGGCCCGGGGCCACGGGTCGTCCATCGGGGCCGGTGTGGTCGTCCTCCTCCCGACGGGGGTGTGCCCGATCGCCGAGTCGGCCCGGATCGTCCGCTACATGGAGGGCGAGGGGGCCGGCCAGTGCGGACCCTGCGTCAACGGTCTCGACCTCCTGGCCACGTCGTTCGAGCATCTGGCCTACCGGCCCCGATCGCTGCGGGGCGGGGTCGCCGCCTTGACGACCCTGTGCGGCCTGGTCGAGGGCCGCGGTGCCTGCCGCCACCCCGACGGCGTGGCCCGCTTCGTGCGGACGGCCGCCGATGTCTTCGGCGACCACGCCGCCCTCCATCTGAGCCGTGGGCCGTGCCAGTCCGGCCGTCCGTTCCTGCCCGTGCCGGCCACCTCGGCAGCCGCCCGATGAGCCGCCCGGGCTACCGACTGGTGGTCGATCCCATCGCCTGCGACGGGGCCGGTGTCTGCGCCGAGCTGTTCCCCGAGATGATCAGCCTGGACCCGTGGGGCTTCCCCATCGTCGACGGGGGCGAGATCCCGCCCGGCCTGATGGAGCTGGCCCGCCGGGCCACCGTCAGCTGTCCCCGCCTCGCCCTCACGCTCATCCGGCTCGACGACTGAGCCGAGGCGGCCGCCCGGGGCACGCACTTCGCCCCGGGAAGCCGGGAGAGGGGGCCCGGCCGGAGCCGGACCCCCTCTCGTCAGCACCTGGAAGACGGTGCTCCGTACTGCCACTGCATGTGTCGCTCCGACTCAGGCGCCGGGGGTGACGAGGCAGAAGCCGTTGCCGGTGGCACCGGTGTTGCCGGCAGCGTTGTCGCTGACGGCGTAGCCGGCGTCGGTGATGGTGCCGGGGTTCGGAACCGAACCCTCGGCGAAGGAGCCGCCGGTGACGTCCAGCGGGAAGAAGCCGTTGGCCGTGATGGAAGCCTCGATCTCCGCACGGTAGACGACGCCCGTCTGGGGGTCGACCTCGGCACCGGTCGAGGACTTGCAGAGGAAGCCGTTCTCACCGATGAAGTTCAGCGTGGCCTGGTCCGACGGGTGGGCAGCCGACGAGTTGTTGTACTCGTTGTACAGGCCACGGGTGATGGGGAAGGTCACGCCGGCCCCACCGCCGGTGCCCTGGACGGTCGCCTTCGAAGCGGTGACGCCGTCGATGGCGCCGAAGGTCACGTTGTCGTTCGTCGGGGTGCCGGCGCACACGACCTTCTTGCCGTTCTTGCCGGCGCAGGTCGTCGTGAACT
>DATCCR010000084.1:0-6770 GCA_036511155.1 Acidimicrobiales bacterium | reverse complement strand
GGCGGGTGGCCGCCGTGTCGGCCCACTCGTGGCCCATGAACAGGTAGCTGCCGAAGCCGCCCGACTGGTCCTGCAGCCGCTCGATCTGGGTGACGGCGTCCTCCACCGTGCCGATGACGGCCATGCCCGAGGCGTTGAGGGCGTCGACCATGGTGGCGTGGTTGGCCGTGTCGGGGGCGAGGGGCAGCGCGGCCACCCGCTCGAAGTAGTCCATCCACTCGGCCAGCCCGAACTCGACGTCGGCGACGGCCTGCTCTTTGGTGTCGGCCAGGTGCATCGGTCCGACCAGACGCCACCCGCCCCGGTCTGCGGTGGTCCCGAACTCCTCGGACCGCTGCTCCATCACGTCCCAGTGAGCGCCGAGCACGTCGAAGCCCCCGGCAGACGTGGCCCCGAGCGAAAGGAGACTGCAACCGAAGCGACCGGCGGCTCGCGGCCCGGCCGGCGAGATCTGGGCGGCCACCGCCACCTCAGGGTGAGGTCGCTGGTAGGGGCGGAGCTGGAGGCGGGCCTGGCGGAGCGAGAACCAGTCGGTCTCCCGGTCCACCGGCTCGTCGTCGCGGAACAGGGCCAGGATGGCCTCGAGTGCCTCCTCCATCATGTCCCGCTGCCTGGCCGGGTCGATGCCCATCATGAAGGCGTCCGACGGGAGCGCCCCGGGCCCGACGCCGACCATCAGTCTGCCGCGCGTCAGATGGTCGAGCAGCGAGAGCCGGTCGGCCAGCATGAACGGGTGGTGGTAGGGGAGGGAGGAGACGCCGGTGCCGAGTCGGATCGTCCGGGTGCGGGCGGCCGCCGAGGCGATGAACACCTCGGGCGAGGCGATGATCTCGTAGCCGGCCGAGTGGTGCTCGCCGATCCAGGCCTCGTCGAAGCCGAGCCGGTCGAGGTGCTCGATCAGTTCGAGGTCGCGCTCGAGGGCCAGCGTCGGGTTCTGGCCGACCGGGTGGAACGGGGCGAGGAAGATGCCGAAGCGCAGGTGGCCGGGGGCGTCGGTGGTGGGCATGGTCGGGCGGTCCTCTCGAGCGGGGCACCGGTCTCGGTGCGCCCTCTTGGCTAGCACCTCCGACGCCGCCCGTCACCGGTGCGGTGAACCACCGATCGGCGGTGTCGGTCGCGTAGGGTCTGCGCAGCGATGACATTCGCGTATCCACGGAGGAGCGGAATCCTGGCACCAGTGGGCGACGGCGCACCTCGGGATCCCGGGTCGTGCGACCGTCCGACGTCGTCTGGCGGGAAGAGCACGCGTCCCGGGGGTCCGGCACGGCCGTGAAGGAACTGACGTTGGGCGACAGGCTCGACGAGTCGATGAGGATCCGCAAACACAACTCCGAGGAGGCGGCCCGGGAGCTGGGGGTCACCACCTCGGAGGTCCTGTTGTGGAAACACGACATGCAGATCCCCGAGCCGGCGCACTTCGAGGTGCTCCTGGACTACCTCCTCATCGAGGAGCACCACCTACGGGGCCTCATCCTCCGTAGCCAGATGCGCCGGACGCAGACGCGCATCCGCACCTGACGCCCCGCCCGTCGCGGTGTCGGCACCGCGGAAAACCCGATACGTTGGGTCAGGAATCTACAGCGCCGGGTCGACGGTCGACCGGCGACAGGCGAAAGGGACCCGACATGCGGATCGCGGACGACATCACCCAACTCATCGGGGGGACCCCCCTCGTCGGCCTCCGGCACGTGCCCGACGGCGCCGGCGCCCGGATCGCCGCCAAGCTCGAGTTCTTCAACCCGGCAGGCAGTGTCAAGGACCGGATCGCCGTGTCGATGATCGACGCCGCCGAGGAGGCCGGCCTGCTCCGGCCGGGCACCACGGTGGTCGAGCCCACCAGCGGCAACACCGGCATCGCCCTGGCCATGGTGTGTGCCGCCCGGGGCTACAAGGCGATCTTCACCATGCCCGAGACCATGAGCAAGGAGCGCCGCATGCTGCTGCGCGGCTACGGCGCCGAGCTGGTGCTGACCCCCGGCCCGGACGGCATGGGTGGGGCCATCGCCAAGGCCACCGAGATCGCCAAGGGCGAGGGCGACTTCTTCATGCCTCAGCAGTTCGAGAACGCGGCCAACCCGGCCGTCCACGAGGCGACGACGGCCGAGGAGATCTGGGCCGACACCGACGGCCAGGTCGATATCTTCGTGGCGGGCGTCGGCACCGGCGGGACCATCACCGGGGTCGGCCACATCCTGAAGCAGCGCAAGCCCGAGGTCCAGATCATCGCCGTGGAGCCGGCCGCCTCGCCGGTGCTGTCGGGCGGGGCAAAAGGACCCCATCCGATCCAGGGCATCGGCGCCGGATTCGTCCCTGCCATCCTCGACACCGAGGTCTACGACGAGGTCATCTCCGTCGAGAACCAGGACGCCTTCGATACCGCCCACCGGATGGCCCACGAGGAGGGACTCCTGGTGGGAATCTCGTCGGGCGCCGCCACCTGGGCGACCGTGCAGGTGGCCAAGCGTCCAGAGAACGCCGGCAAACTCATCGTCGTCATCATCCCCTCCTTCGGCGAGCGCTACCTGAGCACCGCCCTGTTCGAGGGCCTCGGCGACTGAGCATGCTCGAGTCGCTGCGACGCGACGTGGCCGCCGTGCGCCAGCGCGACCCGGCGGCCCGTTCGGACGCCGAGGTGGTCCTCTGCTACCCGGGACTGCACGCGGTGTGGGGCCACCGGATGGCCAGCAAACTGTGGAGGGCCGACCACCATCTGGCCGCTCGCTTCGTCTCGGCAGTCGTCCGCGCCTGGACGGCGGTCGACATCCACCCGGCCGCCACCATCGGCCCGGGGCTGTTCATCGACCACGCCCTCGGCGTGGTGATCGGCGAGACGGCGGTGGTCGGGGCCGACGTGACCATCTATCAGGGGGTGACCCTCGGCGGTACCAGCCTCGACGCCGGCAAGCGCCACCCGACGGTGGGGGACCGGGTCACCATCGGGGCCGGTGCCAAGGTGCTCGGCCCGGTGACCGTCGGGTCGGGGAGCCGCATCGGCGCCAACGCCGTGGTCGTGCGCGACGTGCCGCCCGACTCGGTGGTCGTCGGCGTGCCCGGCCAGGTCATCGCCCGCAGCAGGCCGAGGAGCGCCACGGCGCCCACCGACGTCGACGAAGCCCTGCTTCCCGACCTGGTCGGGGTGACCCTCGGTGCACTGCAGCGCCAAGTCGACGAGCTCGAGCGCGAGGTCGGCGGACGGGTCCGGGTCCCCGAGATCCGCCCGTCGGCGTCCGGAGTGTGGAAGGGCGAGGACTTCTCGATCTGATCCCAGCGCTCAGCCGGCCAGTGCGTCCGTCGTCCGGGCCAGGCAGTCCGGGTCGACGGTGCCCGGCACCAGGATGAACTCGTCGCACCCCGCCGCTTCGGCGGCGGCCAACGAGTCGAGCAGCCGGGCCGGGCTCGACAGCCCGACCAGCTGGGACAGGGCGTCGGCCGCCTTGTCGCCGAACACGGCCAGGTAGGCCCGGGCGAAGCGCTTGAGCTCGGCGTCGGCCTCGGGGCCGCCCAGTAGGTAGAAGGAGCCGCTGACCAGCTTGGGCCGCTCGCTGCGCCCCTCGGCCTCCCACGCGTCGAGCGCCATGCGGTTGCACCGGGCGATCTCGTCAGGGTCGGCCCCGATGGAGAATCCGGTCACCCCGGCGGCCCACTTGGCGGCCCGGGCCATCGACTTCGGCCCCATGGCGGCGCCCCACAGGGGCGGCCCTCCGGGGGTGTAGGGCGCCGGGCCCACTGGCTGACCGCCCTCGTAGGCGGGCCCGCCCGACCACAGGCGCCGAAGCTCGGCCACCCCGGCGTCGAGCCGCTCGTGGCGCCCGTCGAAGGGGACGCCGAGGGAGCGATAGTCCTGCTCACGCCCTCCCACGCCGACCCCGACCACCAGGCGCCCGGCGGCCAGCACGTCGAGGGTGGCCAGCTGCTGGGCCAGCATGGCCGGCCGGTGGAGCGGGAGCACGGCGATGTTGGTGATCACCTGCACCCGCTCGGTCAGGGCCGCCGCCGCCGTGGCGGTGACCAGCAGCTCAGGGTTGTGGAAGGTGATCCGCTCGCCGGCCGAGACGCTCGAATACGGCCCCTCGTCGATCCCCCGGCACCACTCCACGAACGTGCTCCGGGTGAACCCGGTGGCCATGGTGGGCAGTGCGATCCCGATCTCCATGGCGCACGACACTAGCCAACTGCAACACGGCCGGACCGTTCGAGCCGGACGCCCCCGTGGAACGCCGGCGGGCGGGTTCAGCGCAGGTGCTCGGCGGCCTTTCCGGTGTAGGCCGGCAGGTCGAGGTAGGTCCGGATGCCGGGAGGCGCGGCCACCACGGACGGCACGGCGCTCACGCAGTGGGTGGCCGTGGCCACCACGCCGGGGTTGCGGGCCAGTCCGGCGGCGATGGAGTCGGGGTGCCAGCCCCGGAAGGTCACCCGGGCCGGCGGGTCGCCGGACACCTCGACCTCGAACCGCTCGCCCTCCGGCCCGAACCCCCATGCCGGCTCGAGGTGCTCTTCGCCCATGAACCAGTTGGTGGCCACCGTGACGACCGGCTCGTCGCGCACCGTGGCCACCCATCGGAACTTCTGGGCGGCGATGCGGCCGGGCTTGATGGGGCCGATAGGGGAGTCGATCGGGGCGGTGGCCACGGCCACCTCATGGGAGACCGACAGGTCAGGGTCGAGGGCGAACCCGAGCGCATGGCCGATCATCCGGATCGACTGGCCGAATCCGTCACCCAGGATGGCCGGCATCATCGATGCCTCGGCTTCCTCCGGCGTCTTGCCGAACAGCATGATGTCGCCGACCACTCCGGGCGCGTCGTAGGTGCGGATGTCGGAGAACTCCTCGGCCCGCACGTGGGTGATCGACTGCGACAAGGCGGACACCATCAGCGGAAAGCGCTCGGTGATGCCCCCCGGGTGGATGCCGGTGCCGTGGACCGACGTGCCGCCTGCCGCGCATGCCGCCTCGATGAGCGACTCGTCGCGACCCTCGGGGAAGAACCAGTTGAGCGGGGTCACCACGTTGGCCCCCGACGCCAGGATCCGGGCGACGACCGAGGGGTCGGCCATGATCGGCGAGTAGACGACGCAGTCCGCCCCGAGGGACAGCAGCTCGTCGATGTCGTCGGTGGCGGACACGCCCAGCGGGTCGAGGCCGCACAGCTCGCCGACGTCGGTCCCGACCTTGTCCGGGCTGTGCACCCAGCACCCGACGAGTTCGAGGTCCGGGTGGGCCACGATGCCCGCCACCGACGCCCGCCCGACCCCTCCGGTCGCCCACTGGATCACCTTGATAGCCATGTTGCCTCCTACCCCTGGTCTGCTGCCGGTGGCTCCTGCACCGCAGCGTGAGCGTAGGGCGCTCCGCCCCACCGGTCACGGATTCCCATCGTCCCTGGTCAGGACGGTAAAACCGCGGTCGCCCTCGTCAGCGGGGACGTCCTGGGTTACAGTTGACGGGTCAGAGGTCTGCGGTTCGGGCAGGGGGCAAGAGGGGGTTCCTCGACGCCGTGCCCGCGTAGGTGGACCGGACGTTTGCACCACCGCCCGGTGGTCGCGTCCAGGTGTGAAGGGGCTCGGCGATGAACAGTTGGCTGCAGGCCATGAAGCAGTGGACCCAGTGGCTCATGGGTGATGCCCCCCTGCCCGACGGGCGCTCCAAGGCCATGCTGGCCGGCACCGTGGCCGCCGCCGCCGTCATCGCCGTGGGCGTACCCGCCGTCGTCCCGTCGAGCCCCTCGGCCAACGCCGCCTCGAAGCTGCCCTACACGAGCGGCCAGGACACGTCCTCCTCGCAGTACACGGTGCCCCCGACGTCGTCTACCGTCGCCTCGTCGGCCGTCGTCGCCGCCGGGGTCCCGACCACCACCACCGTCCCGGGCGCCTCGGGCACGAACCCGTTCCTGACCCAGGGCAAGGTGCGTAACGGACGTCACCACCACCAGGCCAAGGCGAAGGCCGGCGCTCCCGCCACGTCGGGCACCGCCCCGCTCGCAGCCCCGCTGCTGGCCGTCCCGGCGACCACCACGACCACGCCGACGACTCCGTTGCCGATCGGGGCGGGTGTCGGCTACGTCCCGACACCGGTCGAACCCGTCGCACCTGTCGCCCCCACCCCGCTCGCCCCGATCGACCCGGTCACCAACCTGGTGACGCCGGCGACCCCGCCCCCGGCTCCTCTGGCCACCGGCGCCTCCGCCTCCGTGGCCTCGGCGCTCGTTACCTGGAAGCCACCTGTCGGCAGCCCGGCCACCGGCTACGACGTGTTCGTGGGCTTTGCCCCGGGCATGGAGTTCCCCGTGGCGCTCAACGGGACCAACCCCGTCGTCGGCAGCTCGTACCTGGTGACCGGCCTCACCGCCGGCAAGATGTACTACTTCACCGTCCGGGCCCGGGTGTCGGGCGCCTCCTCGGCCGCCTCCAACGAGGTCATGGCCATCCCGTTCAGCGCGTACACGCCGCTGGGCCACCTGTTCGGCCCGATCATCTCGATGGCCTCGACCGCCGACGGCACGGGGTACTGGCTGGCCACAGCCGCCGGCGCGGTGTCGGCCCACGGTTCCGCCACCGACCTCGGCAACACCGCCTCGCTCACCTTGGCCGCCCCGATCGTCAAGATCGTTGCCGACCCGAAGGGCGCCGGCTATTGGGAGGTCGCCGCTGACGGCGGCATCTTCGCCTACGGCTCGGCCCACTTCGAAGGGGCCGCGGCGAGCGCCACGCTCAACTCACCGATCGTCGACATGGTCCCGACGGCCGACGGGCTCGGGTACTGGGAGGTCGCC
>DATCCR010000083.1:0-27316 GCA_036511155.1 Acidimicrobiales bacterium | reverse complement strand
ACCCACCTGCTTCCGGGGCCGGTCACCTTCCGGCTCGGGACGACCGGGTCGGCTCTCCCGTGCCGCCGGGTCCTCGACCTGCGCGGGGGGATCGTCCACGAGCGCACCGGGACGGGCGTCTCGGCGGTAGAGAGCGTCCGGTTCCTGGCACTGCACCGGACGACGACGGCGGTGCTGCGGGTCACCTGTCCTGGTGACCTCCGGGCCGGACCGCCGATCCGTGCCCCCCGGGGAGACCTCCGGATCGATCGTGGTCGTCTCGACGGCACCGGGTGGCTCCGGGCCTTCGGAGCCGACGGCGGGATCGCCGCCGCCGGGACCCAGACGCGCGTCGCCATCCGCGGTGCCGTTGCCGGAGAGACGGACCGCCGAGCCGTGGTCGACCGGGTGGCCGCCTATCGGTCGGATCCCGACGTGCCCCCCGATCCCGAATCGGTGGTCGGAGCCGCACGGGAAGCGACGACCGTCGGCTTCGACCGGTTGCTCACCGGGCACCGACGGGCCTGGGCGCAGCGGTGGGAGGACGCGGACGTGATCGTCGACGGGGACGACGACCTGCAGCGAGCCGTCCGCTTCGCGCTGTTCCACCTGATGGCATCCACTGCCGACACGGGCGAGGCCGCCGTCGGTGCCCGGGGGCTGACGGGCACCGGTTACAGCGGCCACGTGTTCTGGGACGCCGATGCCTTCGTGCTCCCGTTCCTGGCGGCGACCCACCCCGCCTCGGCCCGCGCCATGCTGGAGTACCGGCTGAGGCGCCTCCGGGCGGCCATGGCCGCGGCCCGTGCCATGGGGCGCGACGGGGCCCGCTTCCCGTGGGAGTCCGCACACACCGGTGCCGACGTGACGCCGACCAGCGCCCAGGACCGGTCCGGACGTGTGGTGCCGATCCGGACCGGGCAGCTCGAGGAGCACATCGTCGCCCAGGTGCCGCTGGCAGCCAGTACCTACGCCGAGTGGACGGGCGACGAGGAGTTCGTCCGTGGGCCGTTCCGCCGGTTGCTCGTGGAGACGGCCCGCTACTGGGCATCGCGGATCCGCCTCGACGGCGATGGGAGCGCACACATCTACGGGGTGATCGGACCCGACGAATACCACGAACCGGTCGACGACAACGCCTTCACCAACGTCCTGGCCCGATGGAACCTGCGCCGCGCCGCCGATGTCCTGGACGACGCCGGCAACGGCGGGGTCGACGCCACCGAGCGGCAGCGCTGGCGTGAGCTGGCCGAGGCCATGTACGACGGCTACGACGGCGACACCGGTGTGTACGAGCAGTTCGCCGGCTTCCACCGGCTGGAGCCGCTCATCATCGCGGAGGTCGCCCCCCGCCGCCCGATCGCCGCCGACCTCCTCCTCGGTGCCGACCGCACCCATGGCGCCCAGGTCATCAAGCAGGCGGACGCCCTGATGCTCCACCACCTGGTGCCCGACGAGGTGGTCCCCGGCAGCCTCGAGCCGAACCTCCGCTTCTACGAGCGCCGCACAGCACACGGGAGTTCGTTGTCGCCGGCGATCTACGCGTCGCTCCTGGCCCGGGCGCGGGACTTCGAGCCGGCACTCGAAGCGCTGCGGATCGCCGCGATGATGGACATCGACGACCTGACCGGCTCCACCTCGGCGGGCCTGCACCTGGCCACCATGGGCGGACTGTGGCAGGCGCTGGCGTTCGGGTTCGCCGGCGTACGGGCCCGATCCGGGATGCTGCACGTCGACCCCGTCCTCCCGCCGTCGTGGTCGGCCCTGGAGCTGCGGCTCAGGTTCCGCGGGGCGGCTGTCCGCCTGCGCAAGGAGCGGGCCCGTCTCTCGATCTCGACCGACCGGACGATCGCCGTCGTCGTCAGCCGGGCGACGTACACGGCGGAACCCGGGACACTGGAATTCAGGCGCCGCGGGCCGGATTGGGAGCTGAAACCATGAAGCGAGTCCTAGCCGCAATCGACAACTCCGCAGCCACTCGGCCCGTCCTGATCATGGGACAGGCGATGGCGACGGCCCTCGGGGCCGACCTGGAGGTGGTCCATGTGGTCGAGGACGGCTATGAAACGGCCAGTTCCGCCGCCGAGGCGACCGGGCTCGCGCTGCATCCCCTGGTCGGGGACCCGGTCGTGGAGCTGGTGTCGGCGGTGGCCGATCCGGACGTCGTGGCCATCGTGTTGGGGATGCGGGACCAGCCAGGAGGCCCGAGGCCCGCCGGACACCTCGTCCTGTCCATCGCCGGACACACCGACAAGCCTGTGATCGTGGTGCCCCCGGAGGCCGAACCGGCTCCGATCCTTACGAGAGTGCTGGTGGCGATGGAGGGTTCCCCCGGCAAGGCCCGCGCCCTCAAGCGGACGATCGAGCTGTCGGCGGACGCCGGCCTCCAGGTGTCGGTCGTGCACGTCGACGAGGAGGTCCCGAGCTTCACCGATCAGATCCAGCACGAAACAGCCGCCTATGCACAGGAGTTCTTCGACCGCTTCGTCCCCGGCGTCATGGACGTGCGGTTCGAGCTGCGCATCGGTGCGCCGGCCACCGAAGTGCTCACTGCGGTCGACATGCTCCGGCCGCATTTGATCGCCGTCGGGTGGCCCCATTCGGCCGAACCCGGTCGTGGTGCCGTGGCGAGGGAGATCGTCGGCCGCAGCCCCGTCCCGGTCATGCTCGTCGCCGTGGTCTGAAGGAAGCGGCCCGCCGATCTGGTCCCGGGCTGGTCCGGGGCCGATGCGAAGACGTTCAGAGGAGATCGGTGATCGTCTTGAGGCCGGATTCGTAGAGGACCCCGGGCAACATGCCGCCGTCGATCTCGATCGTGGTCCCGTTGATGTAGTCGGCCTCGCCGGAGCACAGGAACACACAGGTCCGCCCGACCTCGTCCGGCTCACCAGCCCGGTGGAGCGGCACGCTGTCGAAGTACTCGCCGCCGGTCGGGTCGTCGGCGGGGAGCACGAATGACCGGAAGTTGTCCGTCATGGTGGGACCGAGCGCCAGGCAGTTCACCCGCGCCTTGGGGCCCCACTCCTCGGCAAGGGACCGGGTGAGGTGGTTGAGGCCGGCCTTGGCGGCACCGTAGGAGACGAGGCTCGGCGAACCGGCCGGGTGCCCCGCGCCACTCGAGATGTTGATGATCGATCCGGTACCCTCCTGCTCCTTCATCTGGCGGAAGACCCGGATGGCGAACCACAACGGGCTGATCAGGTTCATCTGGACGGCGAACGCATGGAACAGGACGGTCCGTTCGAAGTCATCGGCTGCGCGTGGGGCACCCTGGATCTTCTGGACGAGTTCCGGAATGTCCTCGGCGTGCGGAGCCGGGACGGTCCCCCCGGCGTTGTTGACCAGGATGTCGATCCTCCCGTAGGTGGTGACGACCCGGGCGACGAACTCGTCGATGGCATGGGAGTCCCCCTGGTCGCACACCCACTGCTGCGACCGACCGTCGGCCCCGTCGATGCCCTCGGCGGCGGGCAGGACCGCCAGCTCGCTGCGGGAGCATCCGACCACGGTCGCCCCCTCGAGGAGGAGTTGTCGGGCGATCCCCACGCCCACCCCCCGACTGGTGCCGGTGACAATCGCGATCTTGCCGTCGAGCTTCCCCATGGCCGTGTCCTCCGTCGTCGGTCAAACCATTGAATGCTCTAGGATATCGGACGAGTCCCGCAGATGGCGTGGAGACGGGGGAGGCCACATGACGCGCCGAGTGATCCAGTTCTCGACCGGGAACGTCGGACGGCACGCGCTCCGTGCCGTCATCGGACGGCCCGATCTCGAGCTCGTGGGCGTCCATGCCCGGGGGCCGGACAAGATCGGTCATGATGCCGCCGAACTGTGCGGGATCGACGACCCGACCGGTGTCGTCGCCACGGACGACCTGGACGCCCTCGTCGCGCTCGACGCCGACTGCGTGGTCTACACGACCCAGGCGGAAACCCGCCCGCACGAGGCCCTGGCCGAGGTGACGGCGTTCCTCCGCAACGGCACCAACGTGGTCGGGACGTCGTTGGTGTGGCTGGTCTATCCGCCGCACGCCGACACCTGGCTCACCGATCCTCTGGGCGAGGCGTGCGCAGTGGGCGGGACCTCGATGTACGTGAACGGCGTCGATCCCGGGTTCTCGGGGGACTCGCTGCCCCTGGCCGCGCTCAGTCTCACGACCCGGGCCACCTCGGTCCTCAGCCAGGAGATCTGCGACTACGGCTCCTACGACGACGCCGAATTCACCGGGGTGAGCTTCGGATTCGGCACGACGCCCGACAACGTACCCATGCTGTTCCTGCCCGGCGTGCTGACCTCGATCTGGGGAGGCCCGGTCCAGATGGTGGCTGACGCGCTCGGCGTCGAACTCGAGGGGATGCGGGAGCACTACGAGCCGTGGACCGCGGTCGAGCCGATCGACTGCGTGATGATGCGGGTCGAGCCGGGCCAGGTGGCAGCCGTGCGCTTCGCCGTGGAAGGGATCGTCGACGGCGGGCCGGCCATCGTGATGGAGCACGTGAACCGGCTGACCGGGGCCGCGGCTCCGCAGTGGCCCACGCCACCCGAGGGCCGGCCGGGGGTCCACCGGGTGATCGTCGAGGGCTCCCCCGGTGTGGAGATCAACACCCACCTCGGACGTGACGGTGTGGACCACAACGAGGCCGGCGTCATCGCCACCGCGGCACGGGCGGTCAACGCCGTCGAGGCGGTCTGCGAGGCACCACCCGGCCTGCTTTCCGTACGCGACCTTCCGGCAGCCCAGGCGGGGCACCTGATGTGGTGAACGGGGTGACGACCGCGGCCAACAGCCGACCGCCACCGACTCGCCCGACGACCGGCTCGCAGCCGCGGGGGGACCGGACGCGGCGGAGGATCATCGAGGAGACCGTCCGCTGCGTGCTCGAGGAGGGGTTCGCCGCAGCCAGCGCCAATCACGTCGCGGAGCGGGCGGGGGTCACGTGGGGTGTCATCCAGTACCACTTCGGCAGCCGCGACGGGTTGTTCAGCGCGGTGGTCGAGGCCGGGTTTGCCGAGCTGACCGCGGCGATGGCCGACCTGAGCCTGCCCGCGGGACCGACGAAGGACCGTGTGCGGGCACTGGTCGACACCGCGTGGGTGGCGTTCTCGTCGCCGACATCGCGGGCCAGCCTGGAGATCCTGATCGTCACCCGTCCGGGGCGTGACCCGGAGACGGAGCGGCAGCTGGCGGGCATGGCCAGGGGCCTGCGGCGCCTGGGGCGGAGCCTCGGTGTTCCCGACAGCGAAGCGCTGGGTGACCTGATCTGGGCGTTCCTGCGCGGGCTGGTCATGGAGCGCATGGTCGTGGAGGGCCCGTTCGACTCGGAGCGGCAACGCTCGCTCCTGATCGACGTGATTGCCGACCATGTCGAGCGTGCCGCCTGAGGTGAGCGCCGTCGACCACTCGACAACCACTGCACTGAACAACTACTGAAGGAGCGAGACCATGGTCACCAAACCACGCACCGTCTTCCAGGTCGCGACCGGCAACGTCGGGAGCGAGATGGTCCGACGACTCCAGGACCACCCGGACCTCGAGATGGTCGGCCTGTACTGCTACTCGGCGGACAAGGTCGGACGCGACGCCGGCGAGATCGTCGGCATCGACCCGCTGGGCATCATCGCCACCGGGCAGGTCGAGGACATCGTGGCGGCCCAGCCCGACTGCGTGAACTTCAACGGTGTCTGGCCGGACATGGATCTGTTCGAGGAGGTACTCCAGGCGGGCATCAACGTGGTGACCACCGCCGACTGGGTGACCGGCCACCACCGCGACCGCAACCATCCCCACCCGTCGGGGAGGAAGCCGACAGAGGTGATCCAGGACGCATGCCTCCGAGGGAACGCTTCGTTCTACGGGACCGGCATGAATCCGGGACTGGCCCAGATCCTCTCGGTGGTGAGCACCGCAGGGATGGGGCGCGTCGACCACCTGACCGTGCTCGAGTCCGTCGACGTCTCCTGCCACCACTCGGTGGACACCTGGAAGAACGTCGGGTACGGCCTGCCGGTGGACGACCCCCGGGTCCCGGACCTGCTGGAGAAGGGGTGCACCGTGTTCGCCGACGCCATCTACCTGCTGGCCGACTGTCTCGACGTCGTGGTGGACGACGTGGTCTTCGAGTGCGAACTGGGCGCATGCCTGGACGACGTGGACCTGGGGTGGTGGACGCTGCCCAAGGGGTCCGTCGGATCCAGCCTGGCGAAGTTCAAGGGCATGGTGGATGGCGAGCCCAGGATCGAGGTGCACCTGGAATGGCAGATGGCGACCGAAACGGAGCCACGCTGGAAGATCCAAGGGTGCTACGTCACCACGATCGTCGGCGATCCGACCATCGTGAACCGTCACATGATCTTTCCGGCACCGGGGGCGAGTATCCGGGACGCGGCCGACTTCGCGTCGATCGGCATGACCATCACCGGGATGCCTGCGCTGCATGCCATCGGGGCGGTCTGCGCGGCTCCGCCAGGAATGCTGACCAGCGCCGACCTGCCCCTCCGAGCCTTCGCCGGCCGGTTCGCCGTGTGATCGGCCGGTCCGGTGACCGCCGTGGCGAGCGGGTCGGGCACGACCGCCGGGCTACTCCTGATGCAGGGCGTGCTCCGAGGCGGTCAGCTGCATCGATCAGACCTCGTCCGCAGATGAGGTCTGGTCCGCGTCCAGGTACCGGCGCGCGACGAACGGGGAGGTCATCGCCCGCAGCAGGGCGCTGTAGGTCAGCCCGAAGCGGAGCTGCGATCCGACCGCGGGGGAGTCGGAGTCAGAAGTGAGCAGGAGGTGGTCGCTGCTCGCCCCCAGGATCTCGTAGCCCGTGGGCGGGGTGAGGCCGTCGGGGTCGATGTCCTGGCGCCCCACGGCGACGATCACCCGCGTGCCCGCATCCCGCGGGGCCTGTGGCTCCAGGGTCTGGCCGAACGCCGCCTGGGCCAGGCTCCCGCGCGTCTCGAAGGGCTTGTGCTTGGACTCGATCACTTCGCCGACGAGCGCGAAGGCGTCCGTCTCGAGTCCCTCGGGAACGGATCGTCGGAGAGGCTCGCGGCCCAGCAGGATGGACTCCCCGAGCCGGAGGTGGTTGATCCTCCCGACCCCCGAGCCGGCGTCCAGGACCCAGTCGAGATTCGCCGAGTTGCCTCCCGAGACGATCTCCAGCTCGACGTCGAGCGCCGCTTCGATGGACGTGGCCAGTGCGGACAGCTCGGCCATGTTGGCGGCGTCGGGCACCACGCCGCTGTGGCAGGCGAGGTTGGTGCCGATACCCCGCAGGACGATGCCGGGCAGGCCCACCACCTCACGGGCGACCTCCAGCAGGTCGCCGGGCATGATGCCTTCGCGGAGGTCGCCGAGCTCGACCATCAGCACGACGCCGTGCGTCCGCTCCTGCTGACATGCGGATGCCGACAGCTGGAGGATCACGTCGATCTCGCTGTTGAGACTGAGGTCCGCTGCGGACACGACCCGTTCCACCTGACTCGGCATCGGCGACCGGACCAGCGTGATCTCGGCACCGACCCCGGCCCGGCGGAGGGCCTCGACGTTCTCGATCCGCGACTCACCGATCGAGGTGGAACCGCCGGCCAGCATGGCGGCCGCGACCTCGTGTGAGCCGAGCGTCGCCTTGGTCACTCCACAGACGGCGATCCCCCGGCTTCCCAGTCGACCGACGAGGTTGCGGGCGTTGTGTCGGATCCGGTCGAGGCGTATCTCGAGCCTCGGCGTGCTCATGCGGCCGTGGTGGTCGGCTCCCGCACGAGTTGAGGAAAGGCGCGCAGCACCATGTCGACCAGTCGGGCCGGGGGCCGCCACAGCGCGTCGGTCGCCGGGATGCCCAGTTCGGCC
Source organism: Acidimicrobiales bacterium (assembly GCA_036511155.1). GTDB lineage: Bacteria > Actinomycetota > Acidimicrobiia > Acidimicrobiales > RAAP-2 > Bog-756. The sequence continues at coordinate 19,503 of DATCCR010000083.1, read as the reverse complement.
TCGTACCGGGCGATGGCCGCCGTGACCTCGGCGTCGCCCATCTGCTCGTGGTTGATGGTCAGTCCGATGACCGTGGTGTCGGCGAAGGTCTGGATGAGGTTGATCTCGCTGGCCGGATCGGGCATCGGATCGTCGCTGAAGTCGCCCCGCGCCGTCCGTGCGGGGGCGTGCTGGAGGATGACCGCATCGGGCTGCCCGCCGCGGAGGATGAAGGTGGAGCTCAGGTAGGCGGGGTGGCTGAGCGCGCCCTGGCCCTCGATGACGATCACGTCGGGATGCTCGCCCTCGAACGCCTCGACGACGGCTGCCTCCATCTCGCCCGAGCAGAACTGACAGGGGATGGCGTCCAGGGCCACCCCGTAGCGGGCGCCCTGGATCAGGCCGGTCTGCCCGGTGCCGACGAGCACCGCCCGGATGCCCGCGTCGTTGAGGGCCTGGGTGAGGATGGTGGCGGTGGTCCGCTTGCCGATGGCGCTGTCCGTGCCGAGGACGGCGATCCGAGGGCACGTGACCTCGGCGATGCGCCCGCTGAACATCCGCAGGTCCTTCTTGTCCCGGGGCTTGCGCACGTCGAGGATCGTCGTCCCGTACACCACCGCCGCGGCGGCGAACTCGGGATCGTCGTTCAGGAACTCGTGCAGGCCGTTGACGAGGTTGATGCCCTGCTCCATGGCACCGAGCATCACCCACCGCTCCTCGATGGAGAGCATCCCGCTCGACGGGGCGACTCCGAAGACGAAGTAGTCCGGGGTGCGGCCGGCGGAGGCGATGGCCGACGCCAGGTCGGCGACGACGGGTATCCCGTTCGTTCCGTCCCCGAGGACCTCGCCGGAGTCATGACCCGCTTGCCGGCTGTCGATGACGGACAGGATCCGGTAGCGCTCGGAGTACCGGACCAGCCCGTTGGCCGTCTTGCCGTCCGGGGCACCGAAGTTCGCCTCGCAGTAGACCACCGCGGTCGGACGCGGGTCCCCGATCGGGGTGAGGGGGCGCGACAGCATCGCGGGTTTGCTCGGGACGTCAGGCATGGCACTCCTTGAGACGAGCTCAGAGGAGGCGACGGGATCGAATCCGGTCGATTCGACCGGACAACATCGAGGGGTCCCCACTCAGCGTGAGCCACCAGTGTACGGGACTTCGGGCGATTGTGCCCTCGCGCGCCCCTGGCGCCTGGCTGCCTACGCCTTCCTCCGCCCCGGTGTCACTCGATCAGGCCGCGGATGTCCTCGGCGGTCAGGGCCCCGGAAGCGAGCTCCCCGGAGTCGATGACGTTGGCGAACAGCGCGGCCTTCTTCGCCTTCATGGCCATGACCTTCTCCTCGATGGTGTCCTTGGCCACCATCCGGTAGACCATGACCTTCTTCGTCTGGCCGATGCGGTGGGTCCGGTCCACGGCCTGGGCCTCGGTCGCCGGGTTCCACCACGGGTCGAGCAGGATGCAGTAGTCGGCCGCCGTCAGGTTCAGCCCGAACCCACCGGCCTTGAGGCTGACCAGGAACACCGGGGCCTCGCCGTTCTGGAACCGGTCGATGACCTTGGCCCGGTTCCGGGTCCTCCCGTCGAGATAGCACAGGTCGATCCCGGCCGACTCCACCCGGGAGCGGGCCGACTGCAGGAACCGGGTGAACTGGCTGAACACCAGTACCCGGTGCCCGTCCGCCACCACCTCCTCCACCATCTCCATCAGTGCGTCGAGCTTGGTGGACGGCACGCCGGCGTGCTTCTCGTCGACCAGGCCGACATCCAGGCTGGCCTGGCGCAGCAGCGTCAGCGACCGGAAGATCTCGAACCGGTGCTTCCTCATGTCCCCCAGCATCCCGAGGACCTTCTGGCGCTCACGCTGGAGATAGGCCTGGTACACCTTGGCGTGCCGGGGGACCAGCTCCAGCTCGAGGACCTGCTCGAGTTTGGCCGGGAGGTCGGCCGCCACCTGCTCCTTGGTGCGTCGGAGCACGAGCGGGCGGATGCGCCGGCGGAGCTGAGCGAGACGTTCGGCGTCGGCCTCGCGCTCGACGGGGTTGCGGTAGTAGGTGGTGAAGCGCTTCGCGTCGCCCAGGAGGCCCGGTGCGGTGATGGCCAGGAGCGACCACAGCTCCATCAGGTTGTTCTCCATCGGCGTGCCGGTGACGGCCACCTTGAAGGGGACCGCCAGCATGCGGGCCCGCCGGTGGGACTGCGACGTGTGGTTCTTGACGAACTGGGCCTCGTCGAGGAAGAGGCCGGCCCACTCGACGGCGTCGTACTCGTCGAACTCCCGTCGGAACAGCCCGTAGGAGGTGACGACGATGTCGGCACCCGCCACCACGTCCGACAGTGGCACGCCCCGTCGTGTCGCCGTCTCGCGGATGGCGACCACGTCGAGCCCGGGTGCGAACTTCCGGCACTCGGCCTCCCAGTTCTGCACCACGCTGGTGGGCGCGATGACCAGGAACGGCGGCCCGGCCGGATCCCGCTCGTGGACGTGGCAGATCAGGGCGAGGGCCTGGACCGTCTTCCCCAGTCCCATGTCGTCGGCCAGGATGCCGCCGAGGCCGTGGTCGTAGAGGTAGGCCAACCAATTGAACCCGTCCCGCTGGTAGTGGCGGAGGTCGGCCTGCAACCCGGACGGCACGGGATGCTCGACCCGGTCGCCGGCATCGATGAGCGTCCGCACGGCGGACTCCCACTCGGCGACCCGGGCGTTGATCACCCCGAGCGTCCGCATCTCCTCCCACCAGGCCGCCTGGAACGGGCTGACCCGGATGGCACCGTTCGGGGCTTCCCACAGCGACCGTCCCTCGACGATCAGGTCGGCCAGCCGGCGGAGCTCGTCGCCGTCCAGCGGGAAGTAGGTGCCCGAGGGCAGGATCAGGTGGGTCCGACCTTCGGCCAGGGCCACGAACAGGTCGCGGAACGGCACGTCCTCGCCGTCCACCGAAACGGTCACCATCAGGTCGAACCAGTCACCCCGGCCGGAGGAGTCGGTGCCGGCGAGCGCCACCACCGGTGCATCGTCGGCCGCCCGGAACCCGGGCAGGTCGCCGATGACCGCCACCTCCACGCCGTCGAGCTCGTCGAGGGTCGGCAGGATCCGGGTGACGAAGTCGACGGCCGCCATGCCGCTGAGCACGCCGTCGGCCACCAGCCGGGCGCCCAGCTCATCCGTTTCCACCAGATGCGGGGAGTCCGCCACCGCCGAGGTGACGGCGGTCACCAGGTCCGCCTCGGCCTGACGTTCCTCGGGTCGTCCGGTGGAGGTCCACAGTCCGGCGCGCCGTCCGAGCTCCGCCGAACCCCGGACCCAGGACCATCCGAACAGACACCGGGTGCCGCCGGGCGAGCTGACCGAGAGTTCGAGGTGGCGGGGCGCCGGCTCCGGCAGGTCCACCGACCCGTCACTCGACGTGACCGCGACACGCTCGCTCAGCAGGGGATGGAACTCGCCGAGGAACCGGCCCTCGTCCTGGGCCGGCACCGGGATGGCCTCGCCCATCACCAGGTCCCCGAGCGCCCCGTCGAGGGTGGAGGTGAGGGCGGCCAGGAAGAGGTGCCCGGGGGTATCTGCATCGGGCTCCACCGTCCACCAGGCGATGCCGTGGGCGGGGGAGCCCACCAGGAGTGCCGTGCCGGTGGGCACCTCGATGTCGCCCACCACCACCCTCGGCCGGAGGTCGATGCCCTCGGATGTCCGGGTGACGTCCATCCGGGCCTCGCCCCGAACCGGGTAGAGGGTCACCTGGGACGGTCGCTTGCCGGCGCCGACCAACGGCAACCCGAGTACCTCGGCTTCGGCCAGCAGGTCCCAGACCCGCCGGCTGCTGATCGACTCGAGCCAGACGCCCTCGTCGTTGTACCGGGAGTAGTAGCGGGAGACCTGCACCCTGCTCAGGGCCAGCAGTTCTTTCAGGAGGGCAATCTGTTCGGCGGTCCGCTCCTCGGACGCACCCCGATGCCAGAAGTAGTCGAGGTTCGACCAGCTGACCACGGTCTTGACCCAGCTGCCGTTGCGGCCCGGGGTGACCGGCCGGAGTCGGATCCGGGCTGTCGACACGTTGCTGTTGCCCCGGGGCGCCGCAGGTGCCGACAGCTCGAACTGGAGCCCCAGGGGAGACGGGCCGTCGGCGTCGCCCGAAGGCAGGTCCCCGGCGATGCGCCGCAGCGTCCGTTCCCACGGGGGCGGCTGTGCCGCCCTGGTCTTGCCCGGGCCCCGTCCGAGCTGACGGTCAACGGATTCGGCCGTCAGGACCAGCGCCACCACGTGCTTGCAGTTGAAGGCCATGGGGCAGGAGCAGCTCCCCTCGATGTCGATGACCTCACCGGCAACGGAGCGGGCGATGGTGACCGACGTGACATAGGAGCTCCTACCGGATCCCCTCACCGCCCCCAGGAGTCGGACGTCGCCCTCGATCCACCGGTGCTCGAGGACCGCCCCGTCATCGGCATAGGCGCGCCCCCGGGCGAATGTGCCGCTGTCGACCAGCCGGCGCACGTGTGCTTCGAGCACCTTGTCCCTCGTCAACTCTCAGCTCCTGGCAGTGGGATGGGTGATCCTGGCCATGGTAGCGAGCGGTCGTCACCGGACGGTCGGGTCCCCGGTGGGTAGTCCCCGCGGGACCTCTCCCGGCGTTCCGGCGAGGCGTGGCTCCGCCACGACCCGGACGAGCCGGCAGGTCCGACGCTCCACTACCTGTGAGCACCCGGCCGGCCGGGCTGCTCGCGAGCACCGTCTTCCTCGCTCGGGAGGTCAACCGTCCACTCGGCACCCCCCTGCACATGGTCGTCTCCGTGGTGACGATCGGAGTGCTCGAACTCGGTGTGTCGAGCGCGGGCGACCGCGCCACCCGGGCTCGCCCTGTCGTGGCCTGCCGCGCAGTTGGCATCACGCTGACGGTCAGACGTGCCGGTGCGCCGATGGCGGCCACGGCGATCGACGCCCGCCCTTGGCGTGGTCGACCCACTCGCTGACTCACTCTGTGGAATGCAGCCGTGTCCTCCCCTGGTTGGACCGGCTCGGTCCGTTGCCGACGAGCGTCAGACGAAGGTCTTGACCAATGAAGCCGCCGTCAGGGCGAGCACCACCGCCCCGAGGGTGCGTCGGAACGGGTTGACCCCGCGCGCCAACTCGTCGATCGACCACCACGCGAGCGCAGTGCCGGCGGCTACGTCGAGTGCGGTGCCGGCCGCACCGGCCGGAGCGAGCATCCAGCGGGCCGTAGCGAGCACGGCGAACAGGATGAGGCTCAGGTTGGGCCGCTGGGCCACGGTGATCCGACCGGTGGATCGGTTGCGGAACAGCCAGGACACCATCGAGCCAGTATCGCTGCTCTCCGGTCGCTTCAGCCTGCAGGCCCTTCGTCCACCCCGGGGAAGGCACCTGCGTCGGACTTCCGACCATTCCGGGCGCGTCGACCCCGTGTTCCCTATGTTGTGGGCCGGGCGCACCGGCGCTGCCGACAGGGGGACGTGAAGTGACCGAGGAGAACTCGTCCGTGCCGGGCGCCCGAAGGCAGCGGCCGATGGATCAGGCCGGTCGTGGAAGCCGTGTCGCTCTGGCGGTCGTCTCCGTGGTCGCCGTGCTCGCCACCGCTTGTTCGACCGGTTCATCCGGAACCCCTGCTTCCACTTCGCCACCATCCTCGGAGGCGACCGGCTCGACGCCCACCACGACCCCTCGTCCCGCCGGCCCTGCCGCCGACCTCTCCCAGGAGATGACCGGTGGGCACGGCACGTTCATGGGGGCCTCGACCAGTGAGAGCCTGCATGGCACGGGCTATGTCCAGCACGAATACTTCGCGGTCGGCACCGCCACCTCGTACCGGGCCTCCAACGGACTCCCGAGTGACGGCCGGTGGACCTTCGTGCCCGACGGCACGGCACCGTACCGGACCCGGGTGCTCGTACGGCGTCCGGCGGATCCGGCCAGGTTCAGCGGCACCGTCGTCGTCGAATGGCTGAACGTCAGCGGCGGGGTGGACGCCGATCCGGACTACACCAGCCTGCGCGAGGAGCTGCTGCGACGGGGCGACGTATGGGTCGGCATCTCGGCCCAGAAGATCGGCGTGGCGGGCGGACCGGTGCTGGTGACCGTGCCGGGCACCTCCGGTGTCACGGGTAAGGGCCTCGTGGCGATCGACCCGGCCCGCTACGGATCGCTCCAACACCCCGGCGACGGCTTCTCCTTCGACATGTTCACCCAGGTGGCGCGGGCCCTCCGGGCCGGCGGTCCGGCCATGGGCGGGATGAAGGCGCAACGGGTCCTGGCCGCCGGCGAATCGCAGTCGGCCATCGCGCTCACCACCTACGCCGATGGGGTGCAGCCCCTGACCCATGAGTTCGACGGCTTCTTCATCCACAGTCGCGCCTCGGTGCCGCTTCCCCTGGTCGGGCCGGGCCAGTCCGCCGACCTCAGCAGCGCGATCACCGGGTTGAAGCCGACCATCTTCCGAACCGACACCGACGTCCCGGTCATGGACATCCAGGCCGAGTCGGACGTGACCGGCGTCCTCGATTCGCTCGCTGCCCGTCAACCGGACAGTTCCAGGTTCCGGCTGTGGGAAGTGGCCGGCACCTCTCATGCCGACGTCCATCTGCTCGGTTCGATCTCCTCGTCCATCGACTGCGGGGTGCCGATCAACAACGGCCCGATGCACCTGGTGGCCAAGGCGGCACTGCGGGCGCTCGACACCTGGGTGCGCACGGGCACCACGCCTCCGACGGCCCCTCTCCTCGACGTGACTCCGGGTGCCTCACCGGGCGTCGCACGGAACGGGGACGGCTTGGCGTCGGGCGGCGTCCGCACGCCCCCGGTCGACGTACCGGTCGACGTCCTCTCCGGGGCACCCGGACCCAATCCGGCGTTGCTCTGCCTCCTCCTGGGGTCGACCACGCCCCTGGCGACGACGCGGCTGGCCGCGCTCTACCCGTCGCGGTCCGAGTACGTGCAGCGCTATGCCGCCGACTCGGTCACGACGATCCGGGCGGGGTTCGTGCTGGCGGCCGACCGCCGGGCGCTCCTGGCCTTCGCCGATCCGTCCCGGGTGTCCGGCTGACCGGGACGACCAGCGGGTGGACGACCTACGTCCCCGCCCACCCGGGCGTCACGGTCCTTCGGGTTCCGTCATGAACCCTCACAGTCCGGTGACCAGCCGGGCCACCCGGTCCCACAGCTCGGTGGGGATCAGCGGTTCGGCGGCCGCGACGATCCGGGCGTCGTAGCCGACGAGGTACCGGGCCCGGGGCGAGCGGACGGTGAGTGCCCGACCCACTGCCCTGGCCACACCCTCGGGCTCACCCATCACATGGGACAGGGCCCCCAAGAGCGCCTCGGACCGCCGGTAGCCGGCCCGGTAGTCGGACCCCGCGTGCCCGCGCAGGTCGTCCTGGAAGGCGTCCCAGATGCCGGTGTGGATGCCACCGGGCTCGATCATCACGACACGGATGCCGTCGCGGGCGACCTCGATCCGCAGGGCGTCGGATGCCGCCTCGAGTGCGTGCTTGCACGCCTGGTACCACCCGCTGAACGGTGTGGTGGCCAGTCCGTAGATGGACGACATCTGCACGATCCGCCCCTCGCCCAGTGCCCGCATGTGGGGCAGCGCCAGCCGAGCCAGGCGCATGGGGGCGAGCACCATCGTCTCGAACTGGCGACGGGCCTGGCTGTCGGGAATGTCCTCGATGGCCCCGACCCCCGGGAACCCGGCGCAGTTCACGACGGCCCAAGGTCGCAGCTCGTCGATGACCGAGGCACACCGCCGGGCTCTGGTGACGTCGAGCAGGACGGTGTCGACCCGGACGCCGGCCTCCCGGCCCGCCTCGACGACCTCGGACGCCTTGGCATCCGAGCGTACGGACCCCACCGAATGGAAGCCGAGCTCGGCGACTCGCAACGCGGTGGCCAGTCCGATGCCCGAGTTGGCCCCGGTGGTCAGCACGGTGAGCTCGCTGCGTTCCGTCATTGCGCACCCTCGCCCGGCAGGTGCTCCCGGCCCCGGATTCCCGGTGAGACGTAGTTGACGTGGCGGGTCAATGTTGCCGACTGGCCCGGGATGCACCCTGGGTCCCACGGTGCGAGTACCTCGTCGACCTCGGAACGGCCGAGCCCGCCTTCCATCCCGCCCGGTGTCGGCCCGACGGGCTCCCGTTCCCTCCGAGGTTCGTGCGGATCGCTCCGCTGCATGGTGCCGGCCATGGTGACTCCCGTGCTCGGATCCACCGTCGCGCCCCGCGGCACCTAGGGGAAGGGCCGTAGGTCCCCACGTCCTCCGGACCGCGGCTGCCCGACGACCCCACCTCAGCCCTCGGGAGTGAGCGACCGCAGCGTCATGGTGCCCACCTGGGTGTAGGTCGAGACGCCGAAGGCGGTGGAGGTGGTGATCCGCAGGTTCTGCGCCAACCGGACCGGGAGCCCGGTGCCCGGTTCGAACCACTCGTCCGCCGTCTCCGTCCCCGTCTGGGCGCCGCTGTCCGTGCGCACCCGGTGGAAGTGGACGACCCGGACCTGCGTGCCGCCGACCGACAGCATCGTGGTCCCGACCAGTCGGTAGGGGCCGGAGCTCACGGTGGTGCCCGTGACCGAGGTGTTGGTCCCCGTGCAGCGCGACGTCCAGGTCTGCCCGGGGGACGCCTGTGCCGGCACTGCCATCGTGCCCGCCGCACAGACGAAGGTGGTCGTATTGGTGAAGTTCAGCGGGCCGACGGGCCAGAGCTGCCAGGTCTGCCCGCCGGTCTCCCACAGGTCGGTCCCGTGGAGGCAGTAGTGCCAGGTCTGCCAGTGGTGGGTGCTGTAGTCGAGGCGCAGCGTCCAGCAGCGGGCCCCGTCCAGGGTGACCGTGCCGGGAATGATCGGCCCCTCGGCCTGGGACAACGGGGGGAGGGAGAGCCGTTCGGTCCCCGTCCCGGCGTAGGCATAGACACCCGGTGCCGGTCGGCCGTCAGCGGGCGACCCGTGGGAGGCCGCGCCCTGTCGGGCCTCGGCCTGGTGCAACGTCACCTGCCGGGCGTGGCTGGTGGTCAACCAGCCGACCAGCCCCCCGACGCCGAGGACGACGACCAGCCCCCCGACGAACCAGGGCCAGCGCCGCCGCTTCGACCCGTCGTGCCGGGTCCCCGGGCTCATGCCGGCACCGCACCGGTCGGCCCGACGGGACCGGTGCCGGACGGGATGGGATCAACGAACGGCCTGCGCACCGATGACGTCCCTCCTCCCGGTCCCGTACCTGCCTCGGGACCATCTTGGCGATCGGGGTGGGACCGGAGGCAGAGGACAAGGTCACCTCGCATCCGGGGCCGTGGCCGGCCACGACCCCGTTCCGGTCGTGACGACGGAGCCTCGGTAGCATCCGAAGGTGACCGCTCCTCGGCCCTCCACACGAGCGACGGCTCGCCGCCGACCGGCGGTCCTGGTTGCCGTGTTCGGGCTCTGCCTGGCCGCCTGCTCGGGCGCGGCCGGTCCTTCGCGGGCGACCCCGACCGCGACCACGGTCCCCAACGTGATGGCGGGACCCGTGGTCTCGGTCACCCATGCCGTCGAAGGGGATGCCCGACCGTCCCTGGCCGGTCTCGACTGGAACACGGGGCCCCTGGCCGCCGTCGCCCCGATGCGGCCGCCGACGGTCCGGATCGACGCCGACCTGGGTGGGATCAGCCCGGGTCCCGGGGTCGTGCACCTGCAGCCACTGCTGCGCAAGGTGGCGACGATCCACGCCAACGGTGGCGTGCCCCTCGTCATCCTCGACTACCTGCCGGCCTGGCTCGGACGGCCCACCGTCGCCTCGACCTGCACGTCATGCGACCCGACGCTCGTGGCACCCCAGGACTGGGTCGCCTACGACCGGTTGATCCAGTCCGTGGTCGAGCGGCTGGCCACGGCCCCTGCGCCGGCCCGGGTGTTCGAGGTCTGGAACGAGCCCGACCTCACGTTCTGGAACGACACCCGGGCGAACTTCTTCGAACTGGCCGTCCACACCCACCGGGACGTGGCCGTCGTGGCGGCCCGGACGCACCTGGCTCTGCAGGTCGGAGGCCCGGCGGCGGCCATGTTCACCGCCGACCCGGCCTTCATCGCGGGGTACGTCTCGGCCATCGAGCAGGCTGACCTGCCCATCGACTTCGTATCGATGCACTGGTATGCGAACTACCCGTGCCTCGGGCCCGACCATCCGGAGTCCGCCGCCGAGACCCCTCTGTGGGAGAAGCTCAAGTGCCTCAATCCCCAGCTCACGCCGGCCAGCTACGGCGCGCTCGTCCGGCGCGTCCAGTCGGCCGTGCGCCTGGTCGTCCCCGCCTCGCGGCCCGTGCCCCAGGTGATCGTCGACGAGTGGAACATGTCCGCCGGGGGCTACGACACCCGTCAGGACACGAACGCCGGTGCCTCGTTCGCACTGGCGACGCTGATCGAGTTGGAGCGGGCGGGCCTGGCGCACGCCGACTACTACCGGGCGGTCAAGGGCACACCCGCGGCGCCTGGTGACTGGGGGCTGGCGACCCAGGCCGGCGCCCACATCCCGGCGTGGTCGGTCCTGGCCGCGTGGACGCGGCTCGGAGGCGACCGACTCGTCGTGGCGGGAAGCCCGCCGTCGGGGGTCTGGCTGCGGGCCGTCCGTTCGGCCCACTCGACGGACGTCCTCATCGCCAACTTCGCAGTCCAGTCCCCGGTCTCCACCCGACTCACGGTGCAGCTCGACCCGTCGTGCACCCATCCGGCAGTGGTGCGGTCGCTGGACGCCACGCATGCCACCTTCCTCGGGAGCGGTGCCATCATTCGCACGGAAGTCCCGATCGACGGGAGGCTCGGCATGACCCTGCCCCCGGATTCCGCGACGTGGATCACCACCTCCTGCCCGGGGGCGTGATCGGGCCGGTGGGTTGCGGGGATTGTCCGCCGTACTGCCGGTGGGGCAGGTCCGGTCGCCACGCGGCGGTCGGCCGACGGACAGGTCGGAGCGGATGGCGTGCTCCTCGACCACGTTGCCACTGGTCATTGCATCTTGACGGTGCGCCCACAGATCGTCAAGATGCCGGGCGACGGCACAGACGGGGCTGCTTGGCGCCCGCGAACCATGGAGGCGGCCAATGATGGATTCGCAGGCTGCGCACGAGCGCACCGGTACGAAGCTGGCACGGAGGACGGCCGTCAAGGCGCTGACCACGGTGGTCGGCGCCGGCGTGGTGCTGATCGGTCTCGTCGCCGTGCCGGCAACCGCAGGAGCCGCGACCACCCATGCGGTTGGTGCTGCGACGCTGGGTGCCAATCCGTCGACGCACCTCCGTCCGGGCATCACCCCGCTGGTGTTCCCGACCTTCAACCATGCATCGCCGTTCGCCGGGCCCCACCTCAACTACTACGGCGGTCGTGTCCTCACGTCGATGAACTCGATCGACGTCAGCTACGGCAGCGGCACGTACCTGAGCACTCCCGCCAACGCCACGCTGCTCTCCGGATTCACCAGCCAGTACCTGGGCAGTGGGACGATGGACTGGCTGAGCGAGTACGACACCGGATCGCAGTCGATCGGTCGCGGGCTCTCCGGCGGCGGAATCACGATCACCCCGGCCGTCAGCCGCAACGGCTCGAACATCACCGACGCCAACATCCAGACCGAACTGGCAGCGCAGATCGGCGCCGGTAGCCTGCCCGCTCCGACCGCCAACACCTCGTACGCACTGTTCTTCCGGCAGGGGCAGACGATCTGCGACGGCACGTCCTGCTCGCTCGTGGCCGGTGGGTTCTGTGCGTACCACGGCACCATGACGCTGAGCGGCGTCACGTTCACCTATCAGGTGATGCCCGACCTGACCGGTGTCTCCGGCTGCGGGACCGGCACGTCGGCGCAGAACACGACCGCCGTGCTCTCCCACGAGCTCGTCGAGACGATCACCGACCCCGATGTCGGCTTCGCCACCGTCTACGGGCCTCCGCTCGCGTGGTACGACCCGTCGAACGGTGAGATCGGCGACATCTGCAACGGCCAGCACGGAACGTTCGTGGGGACCGACGGACTCACGTACACCACGCAGACCCAGTGGAGCAACGTGGCGAGTAGCTGCGTCGAGACCCGCCAGACGGCTCCCGCCTTCACCTCGACGTCGTCGGTCAGCTTCACGAAGAACGTCGCCGGCACCTTCGCCGTCACGGCGACAGGCCTCCCGTTCCCGACCATCGGCGAGTCCGGTGCTCTGCCCGCCGGCGTCAGTTACTCGAACGGCCTGCTGTCCGGAACGCCCGACCCGACTTCCGGCGGCGCGTACCCGATCACGTTCACTGCCACCAACGGCATCGGAGCCCCGGTGGTCCAGAACTTCACGCTCACCGTCCTGGGCATCAGCGTGACGACCACGTCCCTGACGGCCGGCGTCCGAGGCGTCCACTACGGCCAGCAGCTCGCGGCGACGGGCGGAACGCTGCCGTACAAGTGGAAGAAGCTGGCCGCCCTGCCCAAGGGTCTGAAGCTCAATTCGTCAGGCCTGCTCTCGGGAACGCCGAGCCTGAAGAATGCACCGGGTACCTACCAGATCTCCGTCCAGGTGACCGACGCGACCGCCAAGCCCCACCAGGTGGCCACGGCGACCCTCTCGTTCGCCCTGAGCTGACCGGCCGGCCCCGGCCCCTCCTGTCCGAAGGGCCGAGGCCGCACGTGGCGGTGCGCCACCTAACCTGAGGTGATCGAGGTCACCGGAGCCAGGCGCGGCCAACCATGATCAGATTCGGAACAAGGAGTGCGGTCCAGCGGTCGGTGCAGGTCCCTCCGCGCCGACGCCTGCCCGCCGTGATGGCCCTGACCGTTGCCGCGGCGTCGGCGTCCTCCCTCATCGGCCTCCACCCAGCGTCGGCCTCGAATCCCTCTCCGGCCTCGTCCGCCGGGTGGGCCCGCCCCAACGTGGTCGGCCTGCCCGCCGGCTGGACGATGACCTGGTCCACAGGCTCCCTTCCGGACGGTGGCCGGCCCATCGCCCTGTCGTCCCCCGTCCCGGCGATCCTCGACGGTCAACCGTCGATGGTCGTCGGCGACCGTGGCGGCTCGCTCTACGGGATCCACCTGGCCAGCCCGTCGTCCACCGCCGAGGAAGCGTCCGGATGGCCGGCGACCGTCGGGAGCGCGCCGATCGACTCGACCCCGTCGGTCCTGCCGGGCGGTGGCCTCTCCACCGTCCTGGTCGGGTCGGGCAACGACTTCGACCCGGTCTCCGGTGGCTACCAGGCCTTCACGCCGAACGGGGTCCGGAAGTGGTTCACGCCGGTGGTCAACCCGCCGTCCGACACGTCGCCGTCAGGCGGCGTCCAGGCCGGCATATCGGTCGGCAGCTTCGCCCCGGGCGGCACCCAGGCCGTCGCCGGCTCGCTCGGCCAGGTCTCCTACGCGCTCGACGCCGCCAGCGGCGCTCCGCTCACCGGCTGGCCGTTCTTCAACTCGGACAGCACCCACGCCACCGCCGCCCTCGCCGACCTCTACGGCACCGGGCAGACCCAGATCGTGGTCGGCGGGGATCAGACCACCGGCGCCGGCCGCGGCCAGACCTACACCGACGGCGGCCACGTGCGGATCCTCACCGGACGGGGTGACCAGGTCTGTCGAGCCGACACCGACCAGGTCGTCGACTCCTCTCCTGCGGTGGGCGGGTTCCTGGTCGGCGGGTCCACCGGGATCGTCACGGGGACCGGTGCCTTCTACGCCGGCGCGTCGACCGCGGATGCGCTCCTGGCCTACGACACCCGCTGCCACCTCCAGTGGTCGGCACGACTCGACGGCAGCACGTTCTCCTCGCCGGCCCTGTCGGACGTACTCGGCAACGGTGCGCTCCAGGTGGTCGAGGGGACCGACCAGGGCCCGGGGGGCTCGGGCTCCGTGTGGGTGCTGGACGGCGCCACCGGTCGGACGATCTGGAAGCAGTCCGACATCGGCCGGGTGATCGGCTCGGTGGTGACCGCCGACCTCACGGCGAGTGGCTACGACGACGTCATCGTCCCCACCATCAGCGGCACCGACGTGTTCGACGGCCGCACCGGCACCCAGATCGCCACCCTGAGCCCGTTTCTCGGCCTGCAGAACGCGCCGCTGGTCACCGCCGACCCGAACGGGACGATCGGCATCACCCTGGCCGGGTACACCGCGGGTGCCCCCGGTGGCATCGGCCAGATCGACCACTACGAGATCGCCGGGTCCGACGGCACGGCGGCCACAGGGACCGGCTCGTGGCCCATGTTCCACCACGACCCGCAGCTCACCGGCACGGCCGGTGGCGGCACCCGGCCGCACGTCGTAGCCGCATGCGAGGTGCCGTCGGCGGTCCTCACCGGGTACGACCTGGCCGCTTCCGACGGCGGGCTCTTCACGTATCCGTCGGCCACTCCGTTCTGCGGCTCGGCCGGCGCTCAGCACCTGGCCCGGCCTGTCGTCGGGGTGGCCATGGCCCCCTCGACCGGCGGGTACTGGGAGGTCGGCTCCGACGGTGGCATCTTCACCTACGGCGGGGCCCCGTTCCTCGGCTCCATGGGGGGCAGACACCTCAACTCCCCGGTGGTGGGCATGGCGGTCACCCCCGACGGCCAGGGCTACTGGGAGGTGGCCCGCGACGGCGGCGTCTTCGCCTTCGGGGACGCCGCGTTCCTGGGCTCCGTCGGGGGGAGCCACCTGAACAAGCCCGTCGTCGGGATCTCGGCCACGGCCGATGGGAATGGCTACCGGCTGGTGGGTGCCGACGGCGGCATCTTCACCTTCGGCGACGCGCCCTTCGCCGGGTCGACGGGCGGCGAACGGCTGAACGCCCCGGTGGTGGCCACCGTCAACGACCCGGACACCGGTGGGTACTGGGAGGTGGCCGCCGACGGCGGCGTCTTCACGTTCGGCGGGGCGCCGTACCTCGGTTCGGCCGGCAACGAGGTGCTCAACTCGCCTGTCGTGGGCATGGCGGCGACCGCTAACGGCAGCGGCTACGAGCTGGTGGCCGCCGACGGCGGCGTCTTCACCTACGGATCGGCCTCCTTCCTCGGCTCCATGGGCGGGAAGCACCTCGCCGAACCTGTGGTCGGCATCGCCGGCACCTGACCGGTGTCGACCCGCCCGGTGGCAACCTCGGCTGCTCCACCCTCTTCCTAGTCTGGGCTCCGTACATCCAGAGGAGTCGATTGACGGGTAGTCCGTAGGCGCCACCCGTCGGGTCGCGTCACGTCCCCGCCATGACGACCGCCGCGTCATCCGTCCGCCGCCGCAGCATCGTCACGCTCAGGCTCGCCATGACGACCACGAATCCGATGTAGGCCCCGAATGCCACGATGTTCCACCACTTGCCGTGGTACGTGGTGAAGGTGATGACCTCCCAGACCGTCACGGCATTGAAGGCGGCAGCGAGCAGGCTCAGCCGGCCGAGCCACCGGGGTGCGCCCAATTCGGCCCGCAGGATCGCCACACCGATGGCGACGAGGAACACGCCGGTCATGGTCGCACTGGCCGCGAACAGCACGGTGTTCAGGTCACCGAGCAGCCGGACGACCGTCGGGTCCGGGATGCCCGGTGTCTGGCCGACCATGAAGGCCAGCAGGGCGATGGGCACGGCGGCCACGGCGACCACCACCGCGGCGGCCACCCCTCCGCCCAGCACCATCGGCGCAACCGTGCCCCCTCCCGGCCCGCCCGGCCGGATGCAGGTGAAGAGGTACCCGGCGAACCACACCAGCAGACCTGCGGCCAGCAGGCCGAAGATCATGCCGGTCTGCAGGGCCACCTTGTGCGCATGGGCCCAGGCCACCGTGGCCGACGGCGGGCCGTCGACGCGCGGTTGCTGCGGGTAGATGAAGCCGGCCAGGAGCTCGAGGACGGCGAACGCCGCCCCCGTCGCCGCGCCGAACGTCGCCAGTCGTCGATCACCCATGGCATCCCCCGGTCTCCGAGTGCCCCAGCAGACTAGGCACCCCCTCCGCCGGGGGACGGGATGCGCCCGAGGCCCGTCGGCGCCCGCGTCAGCCCGGGGCCGGCCCGGGGGCCCCGGTGTACCGTGGCCTATGCCCACCGCACTGATCACCGGAGCTTCGCGGGGGATCGGGCGCGCCACCGCCTTCCGGCTGGCCGCCGCCGGGTGGGACGTCATCGGCGGGGTCCGTCACGAAGACGCCGGCGAGTCGCTCATCCAGGGCTCCGGCGGAAAGATCACACCGGTCGTGCTCGACATCACCGATGACGAACAGGTCGCCGCTCTCGACGGGGTGCTCCCGACCACGCTCGACGCCGTGGTCAACAACGCCGGCGTCGTGGTCGGCGGACCGGTCGAGGGGGTCCCGATCCCCGAGTTCCGACGCCAACTCGAGGTCAACCTGATCGGACAGGTGGCCGTCACTCAGGCCGTTCTCCCGAGGATCCGCCAGTCTCGCGGCCGCATCGTCTTCGTCTCGTCGCTCAGCGGATGGATCTCCTCGCCGATGGTCGGGGCCTACTCGGCCTCCAAGTTCGGCCTCGAGGGCATGGCCGACGCACTCCGGCTCGAGCTGCGCCCGTGGCATGTCCGGGTGGTGCTGGTGGAGCCCGCCCAGACCTCGACCGACATGTGGCACAACGCCATGGATCAGGTCGATGAGACGGTCGCCATGATGACCCCCGACCACCGCCGGCTCTACGCCAAACACATCGAGGGCCAGCGGAAGGGCATCCCCAAGAGCCAGAAGATGGCGACGCCGGCCGAGGGCGCGGCAGCCGTCATCGAACACGCGCTCACCACCAGGAGGCCCCGGGCCCGCTATGTGGTGGGGAGGGGCCCGAGGATCATGGGGGCGGTGGCCCGGGTGGTACCGACCCCGGTCATGGACCTCGTCCTGGCCTCCATGGGCGGCGTGCCCCGCAAGCCCTGAGCCGCCCTTGCGCTAGGAGGTCCGGACCACGACCGACGAGCGGGTACCGCCACCGGTGGAAGTCGTGCGCAGGTGCAGGGCGATGGCTGCGCTCACCAAGGCCGCGTACAGGCACCACAACGAGGTGAACCCGTCTGCGGACAGCTTGGCCAGTACCACGACGGCCGCCAGGTTGGCCACGCCGAACCACACCACGCGCTTCATCCCTGACGCGAGCAGCGGCCCGCAGGTGGCCACGATGTACAGGCCGATGACGAGGGTGCCGTGACGGAGCCCGATCGAATAGGCGATGTGGTAGCTGCCGAGCTGAGCCGACGGGCTGCCCTGCAGCATGGTCAGGAGCAGCACGCCGGACACGAAGCCGCCGAGTCCGAGGAACGCAACCATCAGCTGTCGCCGGCGGCCGGGTGGCTCGACCCGGATCACCAGCAGGGGGATCAGGACCGGCAGCACCACCAGGGCCACCGCCAGGTAGATCCACATGGCCACCGTGGCGAGGCCGTGGGGGACGTGGCCCTGCAGCCCCCACCAGACGAAGGCCTCGTCGATCTGGTGCAGCCCGAGGAGGAGGGGGAGCGGGGCGATGAGCCAGTACTCCTTGCGGCCGTCGATGTGCCGGCAGGCGTCGATGCCGATGGCGGTCACGACGATCCCGGCCGCCACGTCGCCCTGCGGGGAGAAGCACATCTCGATCTCCTGTCGTTGGGCGAGCACCAGAAGGTCGGGGGTGTGAGGGCCCAGGCGATCCGTTCCGGACCTTACTCCCGGAACCGCCCGTACCCGGGCGCCGACGCCCGTCGGATCAGTCCTGGTCGGACCCCGTGCCGCCCTCATCGGGCAGCCGGTACCGGTTCCACGGCCAGGTGCCGTCGATCTCGACGGCCAGCGACCAGCTGAGGACGATGCGGATGATGACGATGGTGGCCAGGACGGCCACGCTGGCCGGGGTCTGGCTGACGATGACCGTCCGGATGATGTCGGCCACGATCAGGACCTCGAGTCCGAGCAGGATGACCCGCCCCAGATGCCGGCGGCAGTGCTCGTAGGCACCGGTGCGCCGGGCCGGGCTGAGGAACCTCAGCGCGGACTCCACCAGCACGATCAGGCCGCCCACCACCAGGATGACGACCCCGACGGCTTCGACGACCTGGACGACGTCTTCTACGTGGTGGGTGAAGTTCATGCCGGGTCCTCGTGCTCGTGCTGCGGCTCAGGGCGAACTTAGCGTCGGCTCGTCCCTGATCGGTGCCCGGACCCCGCGCGGCGCCACGTCGACATCTGGAGCGGATACATTCGCACCGGAGCGAGAGGAGCGGTCATGTCGGCACTCGTGCAGTTCGCCAGCAACGACGCATCCACCACCTTCGGTGGCGTGCTGGGCTTCGTCGTCTGGATCCTGGTGATGGTCTGGATCTACAACATCGCGAAGCGCAAGGGCCGCCACGCCGTCGGCTGGCTGATCCTCGGGTTCTTCTTCTCGTTCATCTCCCTGATCGTCCTGCTCCTACTGCCCTCGAAGAAGACCACCGCCGGCTACGGCTGACGCCCCGCCGCCGGTCCCGGCCGGCCGGGCTCAGACGGTGGTGGGGATGCGCAGCGGTGCCCCGGTCGTCCACAGGTGGGCGAACACGTCGGCGTAGGCCCGCCACGGGCTGGCCTCGGTGTAGCTGATCGACTCGTCGTCGCAGAACGACCGGACCAGGGCCCGGGCCCGCTTCAGGTTGGCGCGGGGCATGGTGGGGAAGAGATGGTGCTCGATCTGGGCGTCGAGGCCGCCGACCATGAACCCCGTCACCGCCTGCTGGCGCAGGTTCCGTGAGGTGAGGATCTGACGGCGCAGGTAGTCGAGGTCTTCACCGGCCGACGGGACGGGCATGCCGACGTGGTTGGTCAGGAAGCTCGCCCCCAGGTAGAAGCCGAAGGCGGTCTGGGTGACCACCACGAACACCACGGCCTGCCACACTCCCATCACCAGGAACGGCGCCACGAAGAACAGCCCGGCGTTGGCGAGGAGCAACACGGCCTCGACTGCCACGCCGCGGTCGCGCCGGCTGGCCAGGTGGATGGCGCCGGCCACGTGGAGGTTCACGGCCTCCAGGAAGAGGAGCGGCACCAGGGTGATGGCCTGGACCCGGGCGAACCACCGGGGCAGGCCCCGGCGGGCCTCCACCTGGTCGCGGGTGTAGGCCAGTGCCCCCGGCTCGAGATCGGGGTCCTTGCCCGGTTGATTGGTGTGGGCGTGGTGTCGGTTGTGCTTCTCGAGCCACCAACCGAAGCTGATTCCGGCGCACAGGTTGGACAGCACCATGCCGATGGCGTGGTTGTGCTTCCGGTTCCGGCTGACCTGGCGGTGGCCGGCGTCGTGGGCGATGAAGCTGAGCTGGGCCAGGGTGAAGGCGATCCCGAGCGCCACCAGTGAGGTCCACCAACTGCTGCCCAACAGCACGCCGATGGTCCCCAGTACAAGGAGGGCCGCCGACGTGGCGGCGATCTTGACCGAGTAGTAGCCCGGTCGCTTGCCCATCAGGCCGGCGTCGCGGACCCGGCGGGCCAGGCTGGCGAAGTCCTCGGGCCCGGCGGATGCAGGTGCACCGGACGGGCCGGAGTCGTCGGCTGGGGGGAGGGTGGCGGCGGTCATGGTGACTCTCGGTTCGTGCACTCGTCGGATGTCGCTAGGGATCGTTCGGACG
>DATCCR010000082.1:0-6853 GCA_036511155.1 Acidimicrobiales bacterium | reverse complement strand
CCGCCCGACCATGAGGCCCGAGAGATTGCCGGCCGAGCCGCCGGACACGAAGCAGCCCCCGGCGCCCCCGGGCAGCCCGGCCAGGTCGGCCAGCACGCGCAGCGCCTGGTTCTCGGCCGCCACGGGCCCGGCGGCCTCGATCCACGAGGTCCCCTGGAGCGAGGAGCAGGCAACCACCATGTCGAACAGCAGGGAGGCCTTGGTCGGGGCGGCGGGGATGAAGGCCAGGAACTTCGGGCTGTCGACCGACACCGCGGCGGTGGCCAGCTTCTTGTCGAACAGCTCCATCACCGCGACCGGGTCGGTGCCCCCCGGGGTGATGAGGCCGTCGAGGACGGCGGCCAGCGAGTCGTCGACCGCTCCGCCGTAGTCGAGCGGGACCGGGTCGAGGGAGAGCCGCCACCGGCAGTAGTCGAAGATGAGGTCGGTGAGCTTCTCGTCGTAGACGAACATGGGGTTGCGCATGGTGTTCCGATCTGGTTGCCCGACCGGCCCATGTTCGCAGACGCCGGCAGACCGGTTCCGTGGGTCGGAGTCTCAGCCGGGCAGCCGGTGGACCGATACGGCATAGTCGCCGTCGGGGTCGAACCGGTCCCCGTCCCATGTGGACCAGCGGTTCGTCAGCTCGAGTCCTGCGGCCGCGCAGTCGGCGTCATAGGCCTCGAGGGTGTAGCCGCGGTTCAGCTGGAACCCGGCCACCAGGCTGCCGCCTGGCTCCAGGTGCCGGACGCACCCGGCCACGAGCGCTCCCTGGGTGTCCGCGGGGGTGAATAGTGGCACGTTGCCGGCCATCAGCACCAGGTGGAACCTGCGGCCGAGCTGCGCCTCGGCCACGTCCACCACCCGGAAGTCGACGTCGGGTGCCAGCTGTCGTGCCGTGGCGATCATCGAAGCGTCGCGGTCGATGCCGACGACGTCGTGGCCGCGCCGGGCGAGCTCGCCCGCCACCCGTCCCGTGCCGCAGCCGGCGTCGAGGACGGACAGGGGGGCGAGCCGGTCCACGAGGTCGGCCTCGCCGTGGATGTCCACGCCGGAGGCAGCCAGCGCGTCGAACCGTCGCTGGTAGGCCTCGCCGTCCCAGTCGGTCTCGCCTGGAGGGCGCTCGCCGGCCGGTATCCCGTCGGTGGTGCTCACGGGACGGGGACGGTGGCAGCGCCCAGCGCGGCCAGGCGGACCGCGGCCTCGGGGTCGAGCAGCTCGCACACGTCGTGCACCGGCAGTCCGTCTCCGGTCACCGCACGCAGGGCCCGTCCCCCGGCACTGCGTGGCGGGGGCACATCGGTGGTCAGGATGACCAGCGACCCGAGGTCCTGGCGCCCGGGGTCGGTCGACCGGGCGGCGTGCAGCACCGAGGCCGCCCCCAGCGCCCGCCACAGGACGTCGGCCCGTTTGAGCCCGGGCCGGGTGACCGAGTAGGCCCCGGTCAGCAGGAAGAGCCACGTGCGGCCCCGGGCGTCCCGGGCCCGGTAGTCGGCCGCCACCCCAAGGTCGGTCATCCCGGGGGCCTCCTCGACGTCGCGGAACCCGGCGTCGGCCAGGGCCTGGAGGGCAAGATCCCGGGCCTTGGCCCCCTGGGCGACCGCCCGCTCCTCGGCCGTCCCGACGGCCACCGGGGCCACCGTCCGGGCCGGGCCCACCGTCACCCGGCGTCGGCCCGCAGGGCCGGCGGCCCGCTCCTCGCCGACCCGCCTCCGGGCCAGGGCCACGTACTCCGGGTCGGTGTCGAAGCCCACGAAGTGGCGCTCGGTGCGCACCGCGGCCACCGCCGTCGAGCCCGACCCCATGAACGGGTCGAGGACCAGGTCGCCCCGGTAGGTGTAGAGCTCGATCAGCCGACGGGGCAGTTCGACCGGGAACGGTGCCGGATGGCCGACCCGGGTGGCCGACTCGGCCGGCAGGTCCCAGACGTCGGTGGTGGCGTCGACGAACTCGTCCATGGTGATGGTGCCCTCGTGGGGCAGGCCGGCCCGGGCCCGCTCATCGGCCGGCACCGCCCGGTCGAAGCGCCCCTTGGACGCCACCACGATCCGCTCGGACACGTCGCGCAGCACCGGGTTGCCGGGGCGCTGGTAGGTGCCCCAGGCGCACGAACCGCCGGCGGCGTGGCTCTTCTGCCAGACGATCTCGCCCCGCAGGAGGAAGCCGAGGCCCTCGAGCAGGTCGATGACGTCCGCGGCCAGCGACCGGTAGGGCTTGCGCCCGAGGTTGGCCACGTTGACGGCGATCCGGCCGCCCGGTTCGAGCTTGGCGAAGCACTGGGCGAAGACGCCATGGAGCATGCCCAGATAGGCGGCGAAGTCGGCCGGCACGTGACCGACGCCCATGGCCTGCTCGTACTCCTTGCCGGCGAAGTACGGCGGTGACGTGACCACCAGTGCCACCGACCCGTCGGCCACCGACCCGTGGGCGTCCATGTCCCGGGCGTCGCCGACCCAGACGGCGTCGAGGGCTGCCGGACGGGCCACGACGTCGTCCTCGGTCAGGCGGGGCGGGGTGAAGCGGGCATAGAAGCCGGAGGCGTCGTGCCCCTCGCGCCGGCCGACGCCGAAGGCGGAGGTGGTGGTGGCCCGACGGCGGCCCGCCGGTCCAGCGGGGGCGGGGGCGGTCGGGTCGACGGGAGAGGTGGCGGGGCGTGCTCCCATCGTCCGGAGGCTACCGGCGCGCCCCGGTCGCCCCGGGGATGGGCCCTCCGAGGATGGGCCCCTGGTGTCGGGCACCAGGTGTCGGGCCCGTCAGCCGGCGGACAGGTGGGCGGTGACCGACTCGCCGACCACCACGCAGGCCGACAACGACACGCAGGCCACCCCGGTGAGCGGCAGTGCCACCGGCGCCGCCACCGCCCGGCGCCACGTCGGGCCCGAGCCGCCGGTGGCGCCGGTGGCGCCGGTGAAGACCACCACGCCGGCCTGGGCCGCCGAGGCCACCGTCGTCCCGACGGCCACGCAGGGCCCGGCCGCGCACGACACGCCGAGGAGGTCGGCGGCCGTAGGGGTCACCGGGGCCGTGGCCCACGAGCCCCCGCCGTTGCCCGAGGTGAGTACGACACCTTGACCGCCCCGCGCCCCACCGAGGACGGTGGCCGTGGTGCCCACCGCCGTGCAGGAGGTCCCGGCGCCGTCCGTCGTGCCGGCGATGCAGTCGATGCCTTGGAGCGCGCCCGTCCCCGCCGGGACGTGCTGCAGAGCCCACGTGGTCCCGCCGTTGGACGTCGCCGCGATCACTCCGATGATGTGGCCGACATCGACCGACTGGGCCGCCGTGGCCCAGCAGTGGGTGCCATCGGTGCACGACAGGGCGGTGGCCGCCGACGCGGCGGGAGGCAGTGACCCACCGGCCGCCCAGGTGCCCGACGACGACGGCCTCAGGGTGGTCACCCGGCCGGCGACGACGCCGAGAGCCGTGCACCGCCCGCCCGCCCGGCAGTCGACGGCAGTGACGTCGGTGGTCCCGGCGGGCACCGCCTGGAGCGCCCAGGTCGCCCCGCCGGTGGCGGTGGTGAGGACGGCCCCCGGCCCGACGCCCGTCAGCCCGATCTGGCCGACCGCCGTGCACGACCGGGTGGAGGTGCAGGCGACGGCCGACAGGTAGCCGACGTTCGGCGGCACGGTCTCGACGGTCCAGGTGGCACCCCCGTCGGTGGTGGCCACGAGCGCGGCTCCGGCGGGGGTCGACGAGGTGGCCTGGGTGGAGCCGACTGCCCAGCAGCGCTGGGCCGAAGGGCAGGCGACGGCGCGGAGCGTCTGGACGGGTGCCGGTGGCGTGGTGGCGGTCAGGGTGCCCTGCCACGGCCCCAGCGACGCCGAAGGGGCGGTCGTCGGGCCGGCTGGCCGCGTCCCGGAGGAACCCGAGCCGCACGCCGCCGTCGTGCCGAGGACCACCAGGGCGACCACGGCGGCCACGTGCCGGCACAGTGCCCGATTCGGGGTTCGGTTACCAGGCACCGCTCATCCCTCTCCCGCCGGCTCGGTGGACGCACGGAGCACCCGCGCGGGCGCCCCGACCGTCGGAGATTGTGCCACGGCCCGCCCGCCGCCCCGGTGATGACGATCGGCCGCGGCCGGTGCGGTCTACCGTGGCACCGTGGTGGCCACCCTCCTCCCCGTGCGGGCCACGGGGTCAACCCGCGACCGGAACGCACCGTGAACCTGGTCGATGTGGCCGTCGTCGTAGCGGCCCTGGCCGCCGCCTGGCAGGGGGCGCGGGTGGGGGCCGTGGTCCAGGTGTGCGCCATCGTCGGCTTCTTCGGCGGCCTCTACGTCGGCGCCCTGCTGGCCTCCCAGACCGTGCGGTGGGCCGATTCCCCGACGGCGCGGACGGCGGTGGCGCTGTCGACCATGCTCCTGGTCGCCTTCAGCTTCGGCATGGCCGGCCGCATCCTCGGCGGCATGCTGACCAGCCGGGTGGAGCGCGGCCCGGCCCGCTCCATCGACGCCGTGCTCGGCGTGGCGGTGGCGGTGGTCGCCGCCCTGGTGACGGTGTGGTTGCTCGCCAGCACCATGGTCAACAGCTCGTCGGCCGCCCTCGACACGGCCATCCTCCAGTCGCGGATCATCAACTCGCTGAACGGCGTGCTGCCCGCCCCGCCCTCGGTCTTCTCGCAGGCCCAGGGGTTCCTGACGGCCGAGGGCTTCCCCCCGGTGTTCGCCGCCCTGGCCCCGGCCTCGGCCCGACCGGTCGCTCTGCCCTCGGACGCCCAGGTGCGTAGTGCCGCCCTCGCCGCCGGCCCGTCCACCGTCAAGGTCGAGGGAAACGGCTGCGGGGTGCTCCAGGAGGGGTCGGGCTTCGTCGCCGCCCCGGGTCTCGTGGTGACCAACGCCCACGTGGTGGCCGGCATCGCCGAGCCCCGTGTGCAGATCGGGACCACGGTGAAATCCACCAAGGTGGTGCTGTTCGACCCGTCGTTCGACTTGGCCGTCCTGCAGGTATCGGGGCTGACGGCGCCGATCCTTCGACTCGATCCCACCCCGGTCGACCGCGGCACTCAGGCCGCGGTGCTCGGCTTCCCGGGGGGTGGGCCGTTCACGGTGGACGCGGCCGGTGTGATGGCCGCCTTCGAGGCCCAGGGCCGCGACATCTACGGGCACGGTCTGACCGTCCGCAAGGTCTACGAACTCGACGCCCAGGTGAGGCCCGGCAACTCGGGCGGACCGCTGGTCCTGCCCGACGGCGAGGTGATCGGCGTCGTGTTCTCGCGCTCCACGGTGGACCCCGCCATCGGGTACGCCCTGACCTCGCCCGACGTGCTGTCCCGATTGGCCCGGGCCGTGGGTGTGGTCGTGCCGGTGTCGACCGGAGGTTGCACCCCGGCATGACCCGGGAACGGTGCCCCGGACGGATCTTCGGCACGCCCCCCGGGGACCGACAGCTCCGGCGCCGGCCGGGCTAGACAGGGGACATGGCGCTCCCTATCGAGGATTACGGGATCATCGGCGACCTGCACACGGTCGCCCTCGTCGGCCGGGACGGCTCGATCGACTGGCTCTGCCTTCCCCGGTTCGACTCCGCGTCGTGCTTCGCCAAGCTGCTCGGCACCGAGGACCACGGGTCATGGCGGATCGCGCCGAAGGGCGCCGACCGGGCCACCCACCGCCACTACCGGGGCGACACCCTGGTGCTCGAGTCCGAGTTCGTCACCGACGAGGGGACCGTGCGGATCGTCGACTGCATGCCGATCCGCCAGGAGCACCCCGAGGTGGTCCGTCTGGTCGAGGGGGTGCGCGGCAAGGTCACCATGGAGATGCACCTGACCATCCGGTTCGGGTACGGGCAGGTCGTCCCTTGGGTGCGCCGCACCGACGGCACGCTGACCGCGGTTGCCGGCCCCGACGCCCTCTCGCTGTGGACGACGGTGCCCACGCACGGCTCCGACCTGTCGACCGTGGCGGAGTTCACGGTCTCCGAGGGCCAGTCCATCCCCTTCTCGCTGTCGTGGTACCCGGCGACCGACACCCCGCCCCGACCGGTCGACGCCGTCTACGCCATCGCCGACACCGAGCAGTGGTGGGAGGAGTGGGTGTCCCAGTGCACCTACGTCGGCGAGTACCGCGAGGCGGTCGTCCGGTCGCTCATCACCCTGAAGGCCCTCACCTACGAGCCGACCGGGGGGATCGTGGCCGCGCCGACGACGTCGCTGCCCGAGGCGGCGGGCGGCGGCCGCAACTGGGACTACCGGTTCTGCTGGCTGCGCGATGCCACGTTGACCCTCGAGTCGCTCATGCGGGGCGGCTTCTACCAGGAGGCGATGGCCTGGCGGAGCTGGCTCCTGCGGGCGACGGCGGGGGACCCGTCCCAGATGCAGATCATGTACGGGGCCGGGGGCGAGCGTCGGCTCGACGAGTGGGAGGTCGACTGGCTGCCCGGCTACGAGGGGTCCCAGCCGGTCCGCATCGGTAACGCGGCGGCCGGTCAGTTCCAGCTCGACGTCTACGGCGAGGTGATGTCTGCGCTCTACGAGTCGACCCGGGCGAACGACCCGGAAGGTGACCCGGCCTGGGAGCTACAGCGCTCGCTGATGGAGTTCCTGGAGATCGGGTGGCGGGAGCCCGACGACGGCATCTGGGAGGTCCGGGGGCCGCGTCGTCACTTCACCCACTCCAAGGTCATGGCCTGGGTGGCCATCGACCGGGCCATCAAGACGGTCGAGGAATTCGGCGCCAAGGGTCCGGTCGACCGGTGGCGGGCCGTCCGCAAGGAGATCCACGATGAAGTGTGCGAGCGGGGCTTCAACGCCGACAAGGGCTGCTTCACCCAGTTCTACGGCTCGGACGAGCTCGACGCCAGCCTGCTGATGATCCCGCTGGTCGGGTTCCTCCCGGCCACCGACCCACGGGTGCGCGGCACCGTCGAGGCCATC
>DATCCR010000081.1:0-12865 GCA_036511155.1 Acidimicrobiales bacterium | reverse complement strand
ACGGGGGCGCCAACGAGGCCGTCATCCGGATGCTGACCGACATCGGCTCGCTCGAGAACGTCGAGCCCTTCATCGAGTCGGTCAAGTCGGGCTCCGGCGGCCGGCTCCAGGGCTTCGGCCACCGGGTCTACAAGAGCTACGACCCCCGGGCCACGATCATCAAGAAGACGGCCGACGAGGTCTTCAAGATCACGGGGAAGAACCCCCTCCTCGACATCGCCCTCAAGCTCGAGGAGATCGCCCTGTCCGACGAGTACTTCACCTCGCGGAAGCTCTACCCGAACGTCGACTTCTACTCGGGCCTCATCTACCAGGCCATGGGGTTCCCGCTCGAGATGTTCCCCGTGCTGTTCGCCATCCCCCGTACCGCCGGATGGCTGGCCCACTGGCAGGAGATGCTCAACCAGGACTCGAAGATCGCCCGTCCCCGCCAGCTCTACATCGGTGCCGACGAGCGCAACTACGTCCCGATCAGCGAGCGCTGACCGCCGGAGCGTTCCGGGGCGGTGCGGCCGGTCATGGAGGATTCGCACGGAGCGCGGGCGCGGCTGGCGCCGTCGGGCCCGATGGCGGTGCGCGCGTCCGGGGGACGGCGGCCCTCCGTTTCTGGCAGGCTGCCGGAACGTGGTGGTGGCCGGATGTCCCGTCCGCGTCCGACCGATGGTGAGGATGGCGAGCGATGAGATCCAGAGCAAGGGCCAAGATGCGGGTCGGAACCCTGCTTCTGGTAGGGGGGCTCACGGCACTTTCCGCGGCCACCGTCGCACGGCCGGGAACCGCGACTGCGGTAGCCGCTCCGGTCTACGCCTGGGGAACCAACGCCTCCGGCGAACTGGGCAACGGCACGAACGCGAACAGCAGCGTGCTGACGCCCGTGAGTGGACTGTCGGGCGTCACGGCGCTGTCGGCAGGATTCAGCCACAGCCTCGCGCTACTCCCCACCGGCAAGGTGCGGGCGTGGGGTTCGAACAGTTACGGCCAGCTGGGTGTCAACACCTTGGTCAATCACAACCTGCCAGTCGCCGTCCTCAAGCTCTCCAAAGTGGTGGCTATTTCGGCCGGCGTCTATCACAGCCTGGCGCTGCTCTCCAACGGCAAGGTCAAGGCCTGGGGTCGCAACAACTACGGCCAGTTGGGGACCGGCACCACGACGGACAGCAAGGTACCCGTGGTCGTGGGAGGGCTGACCGGGGTGGTGGCAATTGCCGCAGGGCAGTACTTCAGCCTCGCTCTGTTGAGCAACGGCACCGTGAAGGCCTGGGGTCGGAACAACTTCGGTCAACTGGGCACCGGCACCAACACCGACAGCGCGGTGCCGGTAACCGTCAGCGGACTGACCGGGATCAAGGCCATTTCGGCAGGCGGATTCCACGCACTGGCCGAATCGGCCGGCACTGTCCAGGCATGGGGCTACAACTTCTATGGCGAACTCGGCGACGGCACCAACACCAACAGCAACGTGCCGGTCACGGTCAGCGGGCTGGCGGGTGCGACCGCCATATCCGCTGGCGGGTACCACAGCCTGGCCCTGCTGACGGGGGGCACCGTGATGGCGTGGGGGGTCAATGTCGACGGTGCCCTGGGTGACGGCACCAACACCAACAGCAATGTGCCGGTCACGGCGAGCACCCCTCCCGGAGTCACCGCGATTTCGGCCGGAGGCGATCACAGCCTGGCCTTGCTCAACGGTGCGATCTTCGCCTGGGGCCTGAACTCCTCAGGCCAGCTCGGAAACGGCAACACGACGAGCAGCAATCTGCCGCTGTTCGTGAGCGGGGCGATCCGGGTGTCCATGGTCTCGGCAGGCTTGTACCACAACCTGGCGAGCTAGCGAGGTGTCAGGTGACGTCAGCTCGCCGGGCCGTCTCACGTAGCGCACGCTCGAGTGTCCGGTGGTCCCGCCCGATGACGGAGCGGCGGCTCGCAGAGGTCTGATCGGGGTGGATGGCGCGTTCGGGGTGGAGCAGGAGCCCGAGCATCCGGTGCTCCACCTCCTGGACGCCGCCCGGCTCCCGGTTCAGGACCCCTCGGGGTGCTGAACCATGCGCATCAGGCCCTCCTGGACCATCGACACGGCCAGGGTCCCGTCCCTCGTGAACATGAAGCCCCGTGCCAGTCCTCGGGCCCCCGACGACGTCGGGCTCTCCATGTCGTAGAGCATCCACTCGTCAGCCCGCAGCGGCCGGTGGAACCACATGCAGTGGTCGAGGCTGGCCCCCATGAAGTC
Source organism: Acidimicrobiales bacterium (assembly GCA_036511155.1). Lineage (GTDB taxonomy): Bacteria > Actinomycetota > Acidimicrobiia > Acidimicrobiales > RAAP-2 > Bog-756. Next base: position 10,638 of record DATCCR010000081.1, on the reverse strand, counting down.
GGGGTCGTCCCACCCCACGGCGTGGGGGGCGAGCATCGTGTCGAACAGGTACATGTCCGACGCGTAGGTGGCGAGGCACGTGTGGAGCAGCGGGTCGTCGGGCAGTGTCCCGTCGGCCCGCAGCCACAGCTGCTGGCGGGGCTCCTGGACGGCCCGGTGCATCCAGGGCAGGGCGCCGATGTGACGCTGGTCGATGGGATGCGGCCGGTCGTACCAGTCGCCGACCTTGTCCTTGAAGGGCTCGAGCCGCTCCTTCATGGTGGGCAGCGTCTCGGGGTCGGGCACCTCGGGCATGGGGACCTGGAACTCCAGGCCCGGCTCGTCCACGTGGAACGACGCCGACATGTGGAAGATGGCCCGGCCGTGCTGGACGGCCACCACCCTGCGGGTGGTGAAGCTGCGCCCGTCACGGATCCGGTCGACCTCGTAGAGCACCGGGACGTTCGGGTCGCCCGGCCGCAGGAAGTAGGCGTGCAGCGAGTGGGGCCGGCCCACCTCGACCGTGCGGCCTGCGGCCATCAGCGACTGGGCCGCCACCTGGCCGCCGAAGATCCGTTGGCGTTCCTCGTTGGGGTTGGCGCCCCGGAAGATGTTTACTTCGATGGGCTCGAGGTCGAGCAGTTCCACCAGGAGATCGAGGGCTTCGCTCACGGCCCTCATCCTGTCAGGTCGGCCGGGGACCGCGGACGCCACCGCCGGGAGCCCGAGCTCCGGCTGACGGGAACCGGGGTCCGCCGCTACGGTGGGCGCCGTGCCTGAGATCACCTTCCCTGACCGGTTCCTCTGGGGGACCGCCACCGCCGCCCACCAGATCGAGGGTGGCAATGTCAACAACGACTGGTGGGCCATGGAGCACGACCCCACGTCGAACTGCGTGGACGTCAGCGGTGACGCCTGCGACTCCTTCAACCGCTACCCCGAGGACATCGCCGTCATCGCCGGTCTCGGTCTGGGCGCCTACCGCTTCTCCCTCGAGTGGAGCCGTATCGAGCCCGAGGAGGGGGAGTTCTCCAAGGTCGCCCTCGACCACTATCGGCGGATGGCCGCCACGTGCCACGAGGCCGGCATCCTGCCCGTGGTCACGTTCCACCACTTCACCCATCCGCGGTGGTTGGCCGACGCCGGCACGTGGGAGGCCCTCCACGCCCCTGACCGTTTCGCCCGCTTCTGCGAGAAGGTCACCGCCCACATGGGCGACCTCATCGGCATGGCCTGCACCCTCAACGAGCCCAACGTGGTGGCCACCATGGGCTGGCGCCACGGGCTGTTCCCGCCCCGCGTGCGCGACCGCAACCGCCGTGATGCGGCCAACGTCGCCATGGTCGCGGCCCACCGCAAGGCGGTCGACGCCATCCGGTCGGGCCCGGGCGACTTCCCGGTCGGCATGACGGTGTCGATGACCGACTTCCAGCTCCAGCCCGGCGGTGAGGAGTGGATCGAGCGCCTGCGCAGGCCCAACGAGGACGTCTTCCTCGAGGCCACGGGGGGCGACGACTTCGTCGGCGTCCAGACCTACACCCGGATGCGGGTCGGGCCCGACGGTGCCCTCGGCGCCGAGGACGGCGTGCGCACCACCCAGATGGGCTACGAGGTCTGGCCCGAGTCGCTGGCGGCGACCATCCGCCGGGCCACCGAGGTGACCGACGGCGTGCCCGTCTACGTGACCGAGAACGGCATAGGGACCGACGACGATCCCCTGCGGATCGAGTACGTGACCCGGGCCCTGGCCGGAGTGCGGGAGTGCCTCGACGACGGCATCGACGTCCGCGGGTACTTCTACTGGAGCCTGCTCGACAACTTCGAGTGGGTCCTCGGCTACGGCCCGACGTTCGGCCTGGTGGAGGTGGACCGGGAGACGTTCGAGCGCACGGCCAAGCCGAGCGCGGCCTTCTTCGGGGGCGTGGCCAGGGCCAACGGGCTCTGAGCCGGATCCGGCTCCGGAAGGCCGGCTGCGCCCCGACGGGGCCCGGACGCCGCCCCAATGTTACGGACACGTGACGACTAGCATGACGTCGATGGAGACCGATTCCCCAGGGCCGACGCTCTCCGATCGGCTCGTCCACCTGTGGGAGAAGCGGGACACGCCCGAGGCCGTCCACCTCTTCAAGTACACGATGGTCTCGGTCGTCTCGACCATCGTCTCGTTCGGCGTCCTGGCCCTCGTCTTCGGCGTGCTGAAGCTGTGGGGCCCGATCGGCAGCACCATCTTCGCCAACTCGGTGGCCACCATCCCCTCCTACTACCTGAACCGCAAGTGGGTCTGGGGCAAGGGCGGGCGCTCCCACCTCACCAAGGAGATCATTCCGTTCTGGTCTCTGTCGGCCGTAGGGATCTTCGTGTCGATCTTCGGCGCGGCGGCCGCCAGGCACCTCAGCAAGGTCCACCATCTCAGCCACCTCGAACAGACGGTCCTCGTGCTGCTGGCCAACCTGGCATCCTTCGGTATCTTCTGGGTGCTCAAGTTCCTGATCTTCAACCGGATCTTCCACGTCCACCCGCTCGAGGAGCTCGACGAGCTCGTCGAAGCCGCTTGATCACGGGGCGCGCTTCCCCGTGGTGATAGCCGCCGCCACGCCGACCGGGTCCCTGGTCCTCGTGACCGCGGTGTTCCTGGCCAGCGCCGTCGAGATGGTCGAGGCCCTCACCATCGTCCTGGCCGTCGGGGTCACCCGCGGTTGGAAGTCCGCCTTCGAGGGCGTCGCCGTGGCCCTCCTGGCCCTGGCCGGCCTGGTGGTCCTCTTCGGCCCGGCCCTCGTCCACTACGTGCCGCTCTCGGTACTCCGACTGGTGGTGGGCGGTCTGCTCCTGGTCTTCGGCCTGCAGTGGTTGCGCAAGGCGGTGCTCCGGGCCGCCGGGCTGAAGGCCAAGCACGACGAGGACGCCATCTTTGCCGAGCAGGTCGCCGAGCTCTCGGAGGCGCCGCCGGCCTCCGGTCGAGACGCCACCGCCTTCTCGGTGGCGTTCAAGGGCGTATTCCTGGAGGGCCTCGAGGTGGTGGTCATCGTGATCACCCTGGGCACCACCTCACACCGGCTGGGCCCGGCCGCCGCCGCGGCCGCCGCCGCGGCAGTGGTGGTCCTCATCGTCGGCCTCATCGTCCACCGCCAGCTGTCCGGCGTCCCCGAGAACGCCATGAAGATGGGTGTCGGCCTGATGCTGGTCAGCTTCGGCACCTTCTGGGCCGCCGAGGGCGTGCACGTGAACTGGCCCGGCACCGACCTGGCCATCCCCGTCCTCGTCGCCTTCTACGGGTGCATCGCCTGGCTGCTGGTGGCCTCGCTGCGCCACCACGCGGCCGAGGTGCCCACCGGGCTGGCCGCCTCCGGGGATCACCTCCATGGATGAGGAGCAGGTGCCTGGGCGGCATCGGGCCGACGGGCGTCGGGACGACAACCCGTCAGTCGTTCCCGGGTGGCTCCGCGCCTTCGGCCGGTTCTGGTGGGACTTCCTGATCGGCGACACCCCCGAGCTGTTCGTGGGTGCGGTGGCCGTCATCGGCGTCCTGGCCATGATCTGTCTGAGGCCCGGGCTGCGCACCTTCGCCGCCTTCCTGGCCCCGGTCCTGGTGGCCGGGGTGCTGACCGCCTCGTTGTACCGGGCGGCCCGCCGACGCGCCTCGTAGGGCGGGGGAGTCCCGGCCGTCGGGCGTCTTCGGACCCTGTGGTGCAGCGCCGACCCGGCCGCTCAGTCGCGGAAGTTGTTGAACTGCAGCGGGATCCCGAAGTCCTCGCCCTTGAGGGCGGCGATGACGGCCTGGAGGTCGTCCCGCTTCTTGCCCGTCACCCGCAGCTGGTCGCCCTGGGTCTGGGAGGACACGCCCTTCAGGTTCAGGTCCTTGACGAACCTGTTGATCTTCTTGGCATGGTCCGTCGAAATGCCCGCCTGGATGCCGAGGCGCTGGCGGGCCGTGCCCTTGGAGGCCTCCTCGATCTTGCCCACGTCGAACGACTTGAGGGAGACCTCCCGCTTGACCATCTTCTCCTGGAGCACCTGGTAGAGCGCCCGGAGCCGGTCTTCGGTGGAGGACGCCAGGATGAGCTCGCTGTCGTTGAGCTCGATGGTCGAGTCGGTGCCCTTGAAGTCGAACCGGGTGGTGGCCTCGCGGTTGGCCTGGTCCACGGCGTTGCGGACTTCCTGCATGTCAACTTCGGAGACGACGTCGAAGGTGGGCATGGCGAAACAGTAGCCCCGCGCGAAGCGGTAGCCTTGCCCGCCTGCGGGTCGGTGCCCGAGCGGCCAAAGGGAGCAGACTGTAAATCTGCCGGTTCTGCCTTCGAAGGTTCGAATCCTTCTCGGCCCACGCAGACAGGAGCCCCGGTGGGAGTGGTGCAAGCCCCTCCGGCCGGGGTTCCTGCGCGTCCGGGGCCGGGTCCGGTGGGTCGTTCGACCCTGGGCGCCCGCTCCGACTCGCCGTACGATGCAGCCGTAGGACGGATGAGGAGGCTGCCATGCGCGCACTGCGACTGCTGGAGTGGAAGTCCGACCCGGTACTCGTCGAAGTGGACGACCCGGTCCCGGGCCCCGGTCAGGTGGTGGTCCGGATCGGAGGGGCCGGGGCCTGCCACTCCGACCTCCATCTCATGCGGGAGTTCGAGTCGGGGCTGCTGCCCTGGGGTCCGCCGTTCACTCTCGGCCATGAGAACGCCGGTTGGGTCCACGCCCTCGGCACCGGGGTCACCGGCCTCGAGGTCGGCCAGCCCGTGGCCGTCTACGGGCCCTGGGGGTGCGGGACGTGCCCCCACTGCCTGCTCGGGATGGAGAACTACTGCGAGCGGCCCGACCGGGCGCCCGTCCCCGGGGGGGGAGGTGGCCTCGGCATGGACGGGGGCATGGCCGATCTGATGCTGGTCCCCTCGGCCCGTCTCCTGGTGCCCCTGCCCGACGGGCTCGAGCCGGTGACCGCCGCGCCGCTGACCGATGCCGGCCTCACCCCGTACCACGCCGTGCGGCGGTCCTGGCCGAAGCTCCCGCCCGGCTCTGTGGCGGTGGTGATCGGCGTGGGCGGCCTCGGCCATCTGGCCGTCCAGATCCTGCGGGCCACCACGTCGGCCCGGATCGTGGCCGTGGACACCCGGGAGGAGGCGCGGGCGCTGGCGCTGAACGAGGGCGCCGAGCTGGCCGTGGCTCCCGATGACACGGCGGTGGCCGTCATACGGGACGCCACCGGCGGAAGGGGAGCCGACGTGGTGCTCGACTTCGTGGGCGCCGACACCACCATCGCCCTCGGGGCGGCGGTGTCCCGTTTCCTCGGCGACCTGACGGTGGTCGGCATCGCCGGCGGGACATTTCCCTTCACCTTCTTCTCGCTGCCCTACGAGGTGTCGGTGCAGACCACCTACTGGGGCAGTCGACCCGAACTCGTCGAGGTCCTCGACCTGGCGGCGCGCGGCCTGCTGCGCCCGGCGGTGACCGCCTACCCCCTCGAGGAGGCCGTGCAGGCCTACCACCTGATGGAGTCCGGGTCGGTGCTGGGTCGCCAGGTCATCGTCCCAACGGCTGCCGGCTGAACGTGCGGGCCTGGGCGGTGGGACGACCGGGACCGATCGACACCGGTCCGCTGGAGCGGGTCGAGCGGAAGGTGCCCGAGCCGTGGCCGGGCCAGGTCCGGGTACGGGTGGCGGCGTGCGGAGTGTGCCGGACCGACCTCCACCTGGCCGAGGGCGACCTCGATCCCCGATGTCCCGGGGTGGTGCCGGGCCACGAGGTGGTCGGCCGGGTCGACCGCGTGGGCAGCGGGTGCACGCTGTTGGCCGAGGGTGACCGCATCGGCATCCCGTGGCTGGCCCGGACGTGTGGTACCTGCCGGTTCTGCGTCGGGGGACGCGAAAACCTCTGTCTCGACCCCCGCTTCACCGGGTGGGACGTCGACGGCGGCTACGCCGAGTACGCGGTGGTCGACGAGCGCTTCGCCTACCGGTTGCCCGACGACCTGGGCGACGTCGAGGTGGCCCCCCTGCTGTGCGCCGGGATCATCGGCTACCGGGCGCTGCGACGGGCCGACCTGCCGCCCGGCGGGGTGCTCGGGATCTACGGCTTCGGCGGGTCGGCCCACCTGACGGCCCAGATCGCGCTCTCGCAGGGGGCGACGGTCCACGTCATGACCCGGTCGCCCGAGGCCCGCACCCTGGCCCTCGACCTCGGGGCGGCCAGCGCCCAGGGGGCCGACGACCCGCCGCCCGAGCCCCTCGACTCGGCCATCCTCTTCGCCCCGGTGGGCACCCTGGTGCCGCCAGCCCTCGAGGCCCTCGATCGGGGCGGCACCCTGGCCGTGGCCGGCATCCACCTGTCCGACGTCCCGGTGCTCGACTACCGCCGCCACCTCTTCGAGGAGCGCACCCTGCGCAGCGTCACGGCCAACACCCGGGCCGACGGGGTGGCCTTCCTCGAGCTGGCCGCCGCCATCGGCATCCGGGTGTCGGCCGTGCCCTACCCGTTCGAGGAGGCCGACCGGGCCCTCGCCGACCTGGCCCACGACCGGGTGGACGGGGCGGCGGTCCTGGTGGTGGAGGGCGGATGACCGGCAACAGGGGCTACCCGGCTTCTGGCCCCGGACTTGGTTACAATGCCGTTACGGAATAGTGGCGTTCAGCGTCGGGCGGTTGCCCCGTCCGACCTGTCGGGGAGCGTGGACCCACTCCGTGGAGGACGCCGGCGGCCCGGAAGTGGCCCGTGGCGCACGTTCGACAGCACGACCCAGGAGACCCCCAACCCCATGGCATCGGAACGCACAGCGGCGGCAGTGCCCGAGGACGAGGCCCCCACGAGGGGCCCGTCGGCCAACGGTGGGCCCACATTCCCCTCCTCACTCGTGAGGCACGTCGACGCCTGGCGGGACCGTCTCGTCGGGACGGCCGACGGTCGGGACTCCGTGGAGGACGTCGACGACGGGGTCGAGCCCCGCGGCCTCGTCCTACGCCCCGCGCTCCTCGGTTTCGTCGCCGTCCTGGCCGTCGCCATCGGGGCCTCCATGCCCAGTTCGCCCTTCAAGCTCGAGATGCCCGGCGTCTGGTTCTTCGGCGAGCCGTCCACGGCCACTCCCAGCCGGTGGGGCGTCTACTTCTCACTGGCCGCCGTCTACGGCGGGCTCTTCCTGTTCATGCGGGTCTGGTGGGCCATGGCCCGCCTCTACCACCGGCGTCGCGGCGTCGCCTACCGCACCATGCTGGGCGTCTTCGCCTTGTGGTCGCTGCCGGTCCTGCTGATTGCCCCCCTGTTCAGCCGGGACGCCTACTCGTACGCCGCCCAGGGCGAGATGGTCAGCCACCACATGAACCCGTACCTGTACGGGCCCTTCGAACTCGGCAACAACGCCTACACCGCGCCGGTCGACCCGCTGTGGGGCAACGCCCCGGCCCCCTACGGCCCGATGTTCCTGCAGCTGGACGGCTTCTTCGCCCGGATCACCTTCCACAACGAGTTGGCCACCATCGTGCTGCTCCGCCTGCTGGCTCTGGTCGGGGTCCTGCTCATCGCCGTCTGCGTGCCCCGTCTGGCCCGGCTCTACCACCGCGACACGGCCGAGCTGTTCACCCTGATGGTCCTCAATCCGGTCACGATCTTCCACCTCATCGGCGGCGCCCACAACGACGCGCTGATGCTCGGACTGCTGGTGGCCGGCGTCACCCTCGCCAAGGAGAAGCGGCCCATCTGGGGCATCGTCCTGTGTGCCCTGGCCACTGCGGTCAAGGCCCCGGCGGCCCTGGGGATCCTCTACATCGGATGGGGCTGGCTCGGCTCCAGGGTGCCGGTCAAGGACCGGATACGGCCCGTCGTCACGGCCGGCCTGATCGGCCTCGGCGTCCTGGGGATCTTCTCCTACGTCAGCGGGCTCGGCTGGGGCTGGGTCTCGATCCTGGGCACGCCCGGGGTGGTCCGCTCGTGGGCATCACCCACCACCGGCCTGGCCTTCGCCGTCACCGGGATCGCCCACGTCTTCCATGTGGGGGTGGGCGTCAGCGGGGTGCTGTCGGTGACCCGGTTCCTCGGCCTGCTGGGCGCCGCGGTGTGCGCCGTCTGGCTCCTGCTCAACAGCGACCGGATCGGCACGCTCAAGGCTCTCGGGCTGACCCTGCTGCTCTTCGTGCTGCTCGGCCCGGTCGTCCAGCCGTGGTACCTGTCATGGGGCCTGATCCTGCTGGCGCCGGTGGCCCTCGGCCAGCTGCGGTCGCTGGTGATCGGCCTGTCCATGGTGACGGCCTTCATCGAGCTGCCCGGCGGGACCCAGCTGGTCACCACCCTGCTCCACGGCGACCCGCTGCTGATCGTGCTGACCATGCTGTGGATCCTGGTGGTCATGACCGTGCCGCTCTCGTCCTGGGACCAGCGCCGGCCGGCTCTCGGAGCCGAGCGGTCGGCCCCCGTGGCGATCGCCTCCGCCTGAGGCGGCCGGCACCTTCCACGGCCCGTTCGACCCGGGGCCCGTCAGTCCGGATCGGCCCCGAACCCGTCCCCACCGAGCATCCGCTGCAGGACGGCGACGTCCAGCCACCGGTTGAACTTCCGGCCGATCTCCTTCTCCACGCCCACCAGCTCGAACCCGCACTCCTCGTGCAGGGCGATGGACGCGGCGTTGCCTCCGCCCACCCGGGCGATCATGGAGTGGAACCCGCGGAGCGTGCCCAGCCGGACCAACTCCTCCAGCAGGGCCCGGCCCACGCCCCGGCCCCGGTGGCCCTCGTCGACGTAGACCGAGTTCTCGACGGTGGTGGAGTAGGAGGGCCGGTCCCGATAGGTGGACAGGGAGCCGAACCCGAGCACGGTGCCGTCCCCGTCCACGGCCACGACGGCCGGGTAGGTGCCCTGGTGCTCGGCCATCCACGCCGCCTGCTCGTCAGCCGTGCGGGCCCGCAGGTCGAACGTGGCGGTCGAGCCCAGCACCTCGGCGTTGTAGATCCGACGTATGGGCTCGGCGTCGTGGGGCTCGGCCAGGCGCAGGTACATCCCGGGGATCGTAGACGGGGGGCCCACTGTTCAGGTCTCCCGGGCGCGGCTATGATCTTCCCTCTGCCGCTCTTCCGAGCTGCATTGCCCCTGTAGCTCAGTGGTAGAGCACCGCCATGGTAAGGCGGGGGTCGTGGGTTCAATCCCCACCGGGGGCTCGCCCGTGGCGGCGTAGCTCAGTTGGTTAGAGCACACGGCTCATAATCGTGGGGTCGCCGGTTCGAGTCCGGCCGCCGCTACCAGTTCACCGCAGTGCCAGGGCAGCCGGGCAACCGGGCGGTCGGTCGCCGTCCGGCGGCCGACCACGGCAGGAAGGGCCCCGGGTCGAAGTGGGACCCGGACGTGGAGAAGGACGGAAGTACCGCAGTACCCGGGCAGTACGTACAACGGACCCGTGGCCGGAACCGGCCACGGGCACAAGGGAGTCACCGTGGCAAGAAACGACAAGCGCATCCAGGTCACCCTGGCCTGTGAGTCCTGCAAGCGGCGCAACTACATCACGACCAAGAACAAGATGAACGACCGTGAGCGCATCGAGATGAAGAAGTTCTGCTCGTGGGACCGCCGGCACACCCTCCACAAGGAGACCCGCTAGGCACGCTCGGCGGGGCCGGACCGGCCCTGTGGCCGGTGGCCGTAGCCTCCGCCTGGGACGGCACCCGTCCCCGGTGGTAGCCTGCAGCACCGCCCTTGTGCTCGGAAGTCCGTGCGCGTCATGGCGGTGGACAGAGGGCAGTAGCTCAACTGGTAGAGCGCCGGTCTCCAAAACCGAAGGTTGGGGGTTCAAGTCCCTCCTGCCCTGCTCTGCACCTGTGACAGAGGTCGAAGGAAACAGCACGTGAACCGAGAACAGAAGCGAATGATGCAGCGGCAGGGCCAGGACCCCGAAGGGGAGTCCACGTCCACCCGAACCGCCGCGCCCGCTCGCAAGCCGGTCAAGCGTGAGCCCTTCCGGATCGGCCAGTTCTTTCGCGAGGTACGCTCGGAGCTGCGGCAGGTGGCCTGGCCCAACCGGGCGGAGGTCATCAACTACACCACGGTGACCCTGTTCACCCTGCTGTCCCTGATGATGTTCATCTTCATCCTCAACTACGCCTTCGCAAAAGGCGTCCTCTGGCTGTTCAAGCCCTGATCGGTATGACTGTGACCCACGACGGAACCACTGCCCCCATCGGTGACGACCCGAGCATCGACGCCCCGAGCGTCGAAGCCGAGGCCGTGTCCGACGACGCCACGACTTCGGACGTGGCCGCCGACGACGCCTCGACTTCGGACGTGGCCGCCGACGACGCCGCCGAGACCAGCGAGGAGGGCGACGACGACGACTACGACGAGCCCTTCGTCGTCAGCCCTTACGACCAGCCCGGACGCTGGTACGTGGTGCACACCTACGCCGGGTACGAAAACAAGGTGAAGTCCAACCTGCACAGCCGCACGGCGTCCATGGGCATGGAGGACCGGATCTACGAGGTCGTCATCCCGATGGAGGACGTCGCCGAGTTCAAGAACGGCAAGAAGGTCATCGTCCAGAAGAAGGTCTTCCCGGGGTACCTCCTGTGCCGCTGCGAGCTGGACGACGACAGCTGGGCCGTGATCCGCAACACCCCCGGCGTCACCGGCTTCGTGGGCCCCGGCACCAAGCCGACCCCCCTGTCGCGGCGTGAGGTCGAGGGCATCCTGCAGGTCAAGGTGGAGGGC
>DATCCR010000080.1:0-22282 GCA_036511155.1 Acidimicrobiales bacterium | reverse complement strand
GACGGCCTGCCCCGCCTGCCCGTCATCGTGGGAGAGAAGGGCGTCTTCTGGTGCATCCTGACCGTGAGGGGCACCCCGGGACACGCCAGCCAGCCCCTACGTACCGACAACGCCCTGGTCAAGGCGGCCGAGGTTGTGCGCCGGATCGACGAGTACCGCCCCCAGGCCGAGCTGCACGAGGCCTGGACCCGGTTCATCGCCGGGCTGGGGTTCCCGCCCGAGCTGTCCGAGCCGCTGCTCGACCCCGGGCGGATCGACGACTTCTGCGACGAGCTGCCGTTGCTCGGCCTCGCCCGCCAGGCCCACGCCTGCACCCACACCACCATGGCCCCGACCATCATGCGGGCCGGCACCAAGACCAATGTGATCCCCGACCGGGTCGAGCTCGAGGTGGACATCCGGACGCTGCCCGGGTGGGAGACCGGTGATGTGCGGGCCATGCTGGACGACGTCCTCGGCGACCTGGCCGACAGCGTGGAGATCGACTTCCAGGCCGAGGAGCCGGCGTCCACCTCCCCCATCGACACCCCGCTGTGGGACGCCATCAGCCGGGTCAGCCGGGTCTTCTACCCCGGCTCGTCCACCGTGCCGTTCCTGACCGTGGGGGCGACCGACGCCCGGTACACCCGCACCCTCGGCTCGGTGTCGTACGGATTCGGGCTCCACAGCACGGCTATCGGCTTCGAGCAGTACGGAGCGATGTTCCACGGGATCGACGAGCGGGTCGACGTCGAGTCGCTCCGACTGTCGACCGAGATGTGGATGGGCCTGGCCCGCGACTTCCTCGACTGACCGTCACCCCGCCCGGTTGCGCAGGCCCCCGGCGAGGGGCCGGGCGGCGGCGTGCGATCTCAGCCCACGGAACGGATCAGGAGGTCCTCCTGCTCGAGCCGGTGGAGCGCGGCGCTGCCCGAGGCCGGGCTGGCCGACTCGGCCCGACTGACGTGGCGCAGGAGGTGGGAGCTCCGCAGCAGCCGGTGCAGGCGGCTGTGGACGAAGTTCCAGGCGCCCATGTTCTCGGGCTCCTCCTGGAGCCACACCACCTCCTCGGCCTGCGGGTAGCCCCGCAACACGTCGGCCAACGTGTCCTTGGGCCACGGGTAGAGCTGCTCGAGCCGGACCACGGCCACGTGGGCGCCACCCTCGCCCAGCTCGTCCCTGCGGGCGAGGGCGTCGAAGGCCACCTTGCCCGCGCACAGCACCACACGGTCGATCGTGGACCGGTCGAATCCCTCGGTGGCGGCCGCCGGGTCGTCGAGCACCTCCGCGAACGAGCCCGACGTGAACGCCGAGATCGGCGACCGGGCCTGGCGGGCCCGCAGGAGCGACTTGGGGGTGAAGACGATCAGCGGCTTGCGGTCGGGGATGCGGACCTGGGCGCGGAGGAGGTGGAAGTACTGGGCCGCCGTGGTCGGCTCGGTCACCCGGAGGTTCCCCCGGGCGCACAGCGTGAGGAACCGCTCGATGCGGGCCGAGGAGTGCTCGGGGCCCTGGCCCTCGTAGCCGTGGGGCAGCAGCAGCACGAGACCCGACTTCTGGCCCCACTTGTCCTCGGCGGACACCAGGAAGTTGTCGACGATGATCTGCGCTCCGTTCCAGAAGTCGCCGAACTGGGCCTCCCAGGCCACCAGGGCGTTCGGGGCTTCGACCGAGTAGCCGTACTCGAAGCCGACGCACGCGTACTCGGACAGCAGCGAGTCACGGACGGTGAACCGGCCGCCCTCCAGACCCTCCAGGGGCACGTGCTCGACACCCGTCTCGTGGTCGACGAGCACGGCATGGCGGTGGGAGAAGGTGCCGCGGCGGGTGTCCTGGCCGGTCACCCGCACGTCGGTGCCTTCGAGCAGGAGCGACCCGAAGGCCAGCGCCTCGCCGAGCGCCCAGTCGATCTCGCCGTCGGCCACCACCTTGTCGCGCTGCTCGAACTGGCGGGCCAGCTTGGGGTGGAGCACGAAGCCCTCGGGCACCGACCGCACCACGGTGGCCAGCCGGCTGACCGTCTCGGGGTCGATGCCGGTCTCCACCCGCGGGATGGTCAGGTCGGGCTGGACGTACTCGGGCAGGGTGAGCGGGGCGGCCGGCGCGTCCTCGGCCTCGGCGCGGGTCTCGTCGAGGGCGGCCTGGAGCCGCGCCGAGAAGTCGTCGAGGGCCTGCTCGGCCTCCTCCAGCGAGATGTCGCCCCGGCGGACCAGCGCCTCGGTGTAGAGCTTCCGCACCGAGCGCTTGGCGTCGATCAGGGAGTACATCAGCGGTTGGGTGTAGCTCGGGTCGTCGCCCTCGTTGTGGCCGTGGCGGCGGTAGCAGACCATGTCGATGACGACGTCCTTGTGGAACGCCTGGCGGAAGCCGAAGGCCAGACGGGCAGCCCTGACGCACGCCTCGGGGTCGTCGCCGTTGACGTGGAAGATCGGGGCCTGGACCATCTTGGCCACATCGGTCGGATACACCGTGCTGCGGGCCGCCTCGGGGGCCGTGGTGAACCCGAGTTGGTTGTTGATGACCACGTGGACGGTCCCACCGGTGCGGTAGCCGGCGAGGCCCGACAGGTTGAGGGTCTCGGCCACCACGCCCTGCCCGGCGAAGGCGGCGTCGCCGTGGAGGAGGATCGGCAGGACCGGGAACGGCTCGCCGGTCCCGTCCACCAGCCGGGGCCCGCTCCCCCGCTCGCCGCCGAGCGCGTCCTGGCGGGCCCGGGCCATGCCCACCACGACCGGGTCGACCGCCTCGAGGTGGGACGGGTTCGACGCCATGGTCACCGGGATGGTCGCCCCGGTGCGGCCGACGAACAGGCCGGTGGCGCCCTTGTGGTACTTCACGTCGCCCGAGCCCTGGACCGAGTCCGGGTCGAGGTTGCCCTCGAACTCCTCGAAGATCTCGCCGTAGGACTTGCCCACGATGTTGGCCAGCACGTTGAGGCGCCCGCGGTGGGACATGCCCATGACCGACTCGTGGAGCCCCTCGGCGACCGCCTCGGTGAGGATGGTGTCGAGGATGACGATGGCCGACTCGGCGCCTTCGAGACCGAAGCGCTTCTGACCCACGTAGCGGGTGTGCAGGAATCGTTCGAAGACCTCGGCGGCGTTCAGCCGGCCGAGGATGTGACGCTGCTCGTCGGGCCCGGTGGTGGCCGACACTCCCTCGACGTGCTGCTGGATCCAGCGCTTCTGCTCGGGGTCCTGGATGTGCATGTACTCGACGCCGAGGGTGCGGCAGTAGGCGTCGCGCAGCACGGACAGGATCTCGTCGAGCGTGGCCATCTGCTTGCCGGCCAGGCCGTCGGCCACGAACTGGCGCGGCAGGTCCCAGATGGTCAGGCCGTAGTGGAGCGGGTCGAGTTCGGGATGGAGGTCGACCGGCTCGGCATCGAGCGGGTCGAGGTGGGCGATCAGGTGGCCTCGGACCCGGTACATGTTGACCAGGGTCTGCACGTGGTCCTGCTTGATGAGCCGCTCGTTGCCCCCGTCGGAGTCCTCCACGGCCGAGTTGTCGTCCTGCTGCCATGTGACCGGCTCGTAGGGGATGCCGAGGGACTCGAAGACCTCCTCGTAGAACCCGTGCCTACCCATGAGGCACTCGGACACATGGGCCAGGAAGAGGCCCGACTCGGCGCCCTGGATGATCCGATGGTCGTAGGTCGACGTGACTGTCACCGTCTTGCCGACGCCCAGTTCGGCCAACATGCGCGGGTCGGCGGCCTCGAAGCCGGCCGGCACCCCGAGGGCGCCCACGCCGACGATGACACCCTGGCCCGGCATCAGGCGGGGCACCGACTGCACCGTGCCGAGCGTGCCCGGATTGGTGAGGGTGACCGTCGTGCCGGCGAAGTCGTCCGGGGCGATCTTGTTGGAGTGGATCTTGCGGACCAGGTCCTCGTAGGCCCCGACGAAGCTCTTGAAGTCCCGGGTGTCGGCATCGGCGATGCACGGCACCAGCAGAGTGCGGCCGCTGCCCTTCTCGACGTCGACGGCCAGGCCCAGGCCGACGTGCTCGCGGCGGAGGACCCCGGGGGTCCCCTTGCCGTCGGCGTCGGCCACGAAGGTGGCGTTCATGGACGGCACGGCGGCCAGACCCTTGACCACGGCGTAGCCGATGAGATGGGTGAAGCTCACCTTGCCGCCGGTGGTGCGCTTCAGCTGGTTGTTGACGATGGTCCGGTTGACTTCGAGGAGCTTCGCCGGCACCACACGCACGCTGGTGGCCGTCGGCACCCCGAGGGACGCCTCCATGTTGATCACGATCCGCCCGGCCGCGCCGCGCAGCGGGGTGGCTCCCTCGACGGCACCCGAGGCGGGCGCCGGAGCGTCAGGGGTCGGGGCGGCCTGGGGAGCGGCGACCGGGGCGGGTGTCGCGCCGGTCGCCGGGCGGTAGTCGGCGAAGAACTCCTGCCACGACGCGGACACCGAAGTCGGGTCGGCCCGGTACCGCTCGTACATGTCCTCGACCAGCCAGGCGTTGGGGCCGAACGCCCCGGTGCCGGCCGCCGTCCGTCCGTCCCGGCCCTCACCCTGCATCGACGCGTCTCCAACCTCGGGGCTGCTCATGTGCCTCCAGCCTACCGGGAGGCACCGGGGCCGAGGGCGGGCGGAGAGCGGCCACGGACCGCCGAGTAGCGTCGGCCGCATGTCGACGCCGCGCACCCGTGTCACGTGCACGTTCACCTTCGAGGCCGCCCACCGGCTGGCCTGGCACCCCGGGAAGTGCCGCAACCTGCACGGCCACTCGTACCGACTCGACGTGTCCGTCGAAGGGCCGCTCGACGCCAACGGGGTCGTCCTCGACTTCGACACCCTCCAGGACCTCGTCCGCACCCAGGTGGTCGACGTGTGGGACCACCGGGATCTCAACGAGGTGTTGGACAACCCCACGGCCGAGCTCCTGGCCCAGCGGGCCTGGGAGCTGCTGACGACCGCAGGGCTCGATCTGGCTGCGCTCCGGCTCTGGGAGACGGGCGACTCGTGGGTCGACCTGGCCCCCGCCCCGGAGGCCTGAGCGTGGGCGGCCACCTGGTGGTGCTGTCAGGCGGCCTCGACTCGACCGTGTGCATGGGCCTGGCGGTCGACGAGACGGGAGTGGCACCCCTGGCCCTCACCTTCGACTACGGCCAACGCCACCGGGTCGAGCTCGACCGGGCGGCCGGCGTGGCCGGGCACTACCGGGCCGAGCACCTGGTCGTGCACCTCGACACCTCGGCGTGGGGAGGCTCCGCCCTGACCGACCCCTCGATCGACGTGCCGGTGGCGGGTACGGACACCGGCATACCGGCCACCTACGTCCCGGCCCGAAACAGCATCTTCCTGGCCGTGGCCCTGGGCGTCGCCGAGGCGCGCCACCTCGACGCCGTGTGGATCGGGGTCAACGCCATCGACTACTCCGGCTATCCGGACTGCCGACCCGAGTTCATCGAGGCCTTCCGGGGCGTGGCCCGGACCGGACAGAAGCGGGGCGTCGAGGGGAACCCCGTCGAGCTGCGGACCCCGCTGATCGGGTGCACCAAGGAGCAGATCGTCCGCCTCGGCGTCGAGCACGGCGCGCCCTTGGACCTGACCTGGTCCTGCTACCTCGGTGGCGACCGTCCCTGCGGCACGTGCGACGCCTGCGAGTTGCGGGCCCGGGGCTTCGAGGCGGCCGGGGTCGTCGACCCGGCGCTGGCCGGCACCACGCCCCCGCCCCCGCCCCCGCCCCCGCCCCCGCTCCCGTGACCGTGACCCGGCCGGTGGCCGTGCCGGGCGGCGGTCCCGACGACATCCTGGTGTCCGAGGTCTTCAGCGCCATCCAGGGCGAGGCGGCGATGGTCGGCGAGCGGCAGGTCTTCGTGCGCCTCACCGGGTGCAACATCCGCTGTGGCTACTGCGACCAGCCCGAGGCCCTGGAACGGACGGCCGGACCGTGCCGGGTCGAAGCCACGGCCGGCCGGCGGGACTGGTCGGTCGAGGCGAGCCCGTTGGCCATCGACCGGGTGGTCGACGCGGTCGCCACCCTGTGGGACCAGGTCCCCCACCAGTCGATCAGCCTGACCGGGGGCGAGCCGCTGCTGCAGGGCGCAAGGGTGGAGAGGCTCGTCGAGCGATTCGCCGCCCACGGGTGGCCGGTCATGCTCGAAACGAACGGGACCCTGGTGCCCCCGCTCCGCAGACTCGCCGCACACCTGACCTACGTGAGCATGGACCTCAAGCTACGGAGCGTCGACGGCGAGTTCGTGGTGCCGACCACCCAGGCCGAGTTCCTCGGCGAGGCACTGGCGTCCGGTGCCACCACCTGGGTGAAGGTGGTGGTCGGTCCCGACACCGACCCCGACGAGTTCGACGCCGGTATCGCCATGGTGGCCGCGGCGTCGGCCGGGCGGGACGCGCCGATCGAGGTCTTCCTCCAGCCGCTCACGCCGTTCGGGGCAGCCTCGGCGGCGCCCACGCCCGGGCAGGTGCTCGAGCTGCACGAACGGGCACTGCGCATCCATCCGAGGGTACGGGTGGTGCCCCAGACCCACAAGGCCATCGGCCAGCTGTAAGGCCGGTCGTACGGGACGGGGCGCGCGGCGGTCCGAGCCCGGAGGCTGACGGCACCACAGCGTCTCCGCCCCGTGGCAACCGTCCCCGGACGCGACGAAGGGACGGCCCAGGGACGAACCCCGGACCGCCCCTTCCGTCGGGACTACTTGGCCTTGGTGATCTTCGGGGCCGGGGCCTGACCGTTGACGACCTTCTTGAAGGAGGCGCCAGCGGTGACCTTGGGGCTCTTCGAGGCCTTGATCTTGATGGTCTCGCCGGTCTGCGGGTTGCGACCCGTACGAGCGGCGCGCTGGGCCCGGTCGAAGGTCAGGAAGCCGGTGATGACGACCTTCTCGCCCTTCGCCACGGTGGCGGTGATGACGTCTTCGATGCCCGAGAGCACGGTGGCGACGTCCTTGGAGGTCGACCCGGTGTGGGCGGCGACGGCGGCGATGAGATCGGTCTTGGTAAGGGGCACTGTTTCTCCTTGGTCAAATGGAAGCCCTAACAATGCACGATCTGACGGCGCGATGTGTGCATTTGGGGCCACGGACCCCTGAACTGGGCGGTTCCCGGCCATTCGGACCCTCCTTCCGTCGGGTCGGTGCCGGCGTCCGACCGACGGGAATGGCCGTGCCGCCCGCCGCCCTGGGAGGCTGGCCGGGATGCCCTCCGACCACGGACTGTCCCTGACCGAGCACGTCCCCGACGGGGTCGATGCCGACAGCCCCCTCGTCGTCCTCGTCCACGGGTCGCTCGACCGGGCCGGCAGCTTCGCCCGCGTCACCCGCCGGCTGGACGATCTCCACACCGTGGCCTACGACCGCCGCGGCTACCACCGCTCGCGCCACGTCGTCCCGGTGCATGAGACGCTCGACGGCCACGTCGACGACCTCCTGTCGGTCATCGACGGCCGACCCGCCGTCGTCGTCGGCCACAGCTACGGCGGCGACATCGCCCTCGGCGCCGCACTGCGAACGGGCGGGCCGGGATCGATCCTGGCCGTGGCGGCCTTCGAGCCCCCGATGCCGTGGCTCGGGACGTGGGCCACCCGGCCCAACCCGCCCCGGCCCCCGCAGCTGCAGCGCCTCGGCGACGACCCCGGACTGGTCGCCGAACGCTTCTTCCGTCGCATGGTCGGCGACTCGGCCTGGGACCGGCTGCCCGAGGGGACCAAGGAGGCCCGACGTGCCGACGGAGCGGCACTGGCCGCCGAGATAGCCGCCATCCGCGTCACCGAGCCACCCTTCGACGTCACCACCCTCGCCGTGCCCGCCGTATTCGGCCGGGGCACCGAGTCCCTTCCCCACCACCGGGCCTCGGCCGACTGGCTCGTCGCCCACGTGCCCGGAGCCGAGCTGATCGAGATCGAGGGTGCCGCCCACGGGGCCCACCTCACCCACCCGGACGCCTTCGCCCGGTTCGTGCGGGCCACGGTGAGGCGCGCCGGTCCCGTGTCCGCCGGTCGTCAGGGGCCCGCCGCCGGGTAGAACGGCCACATGCACCTCCTCGTCACCGGCTCCTCCGGCCTCATCGGCGCCGCCCTGGTGGACGCCGCGCTCGGCCGGGGGGACACCGTCACCCGGCTGGTGCGGAGCACCTCGGGTGGCCGCTCGACACCGTCCGGTGCCACCGACGTGGCGTGGGACCCGGCGTCGGGCACGATCGACGTCGCGGCCCTCGAGTCGGCCGGGCCGTTCGACGGCGTGGTCCACCTGGCCGGGGCCGGCGTGGGCGACAAGCGGTGGACCGGGGCCCGCAAGCAGGAGATCACCGACAGCCGCACCCGCTCGACCGACCTGATCGCCCGCACCATCGCCGCCCTCGATCCGGTGCCGCCGGTCCTCGTGAGCGCGTCGGCCGTCGGGTACTACGGCGACCGGGGCGACGAGGTGCTGACCGAGGCCTCGCCGGCCGGCACCGGGTTCCTGGCCGGAGTGTGTGTGGCGTGGGAGGCCGCCACCGTACCGGCGGTCGAGGCCGGCATCCGGACGGTGCTGCTCCGCACCGGGATCGTGCTCAGCGCGTCGGGCGGGGCGCTGGCCAAGCAGCTCCCGCTCTTCCGCCTGGGCGTCGGCGGCAGGATCGGCTCCGGGCGCCAGTACCGGAGCTGGATCACCCTCGACGACGAGGTGGCGGCCATCGTGCACTGCCTGGGTGACGCCGCGCTCTCCGGGCCGGTGAACGCCGTCGCGCCCCACCCGGCCACCGACGCCGAGTTGGCCAAGGCCCTCGGGGCCGCCCTCCACCGCCCGTCCTTCGTCGCCGTGCCGACCGCCGCCCTCAAGGTCGTGCTCGGTTCCGACATGGCGTCCGACATGGTGCTGGCCAGCCAGCGGGTCCGGCCCGGGCAGCTGGAGCGATCGGGCTTCGCCTTCCACCACACGGATCTCGGCGAGGCCGTCCGCTCGGTGCTCAGCGCCTCCTAGGAAGCGCGCTCCGGTGCCTGGCGCCGGTGGGGCTGGCGGACCAGCTTGTCCCCCTTGCCCGTCTCGTCCTTGGCCCCGGCCACCAGCGGCGACGTGCACAGCACCATCACCCCGGCCACCACGACCACGATGGCCACCACCTCGACGGGCAGGCGCCACCCCGCTGTCTCCAAGTGGTCGTGGAACAGGTAGATCCCGATCACCACGCTGACCACCGGGTCGACGATGGTGATGGCTGCCTGCGACGAGGTGATCGGGCCGGCGTGGAACGAGCTCTGGATGAGGAACAGGCCGACGACACCGGTGGCCACCAGTGCGTAGGGCACCCAGTCGGTGAACGCCCGGCCCCAACCGATGGACAGCAACGTGGTGAACTGCTTGGTCAGTGCGGCCGACAGGGCGAAGAGCACCGAGCCGGCGCTGCCGAACATGGCGGCCCGGAACCACCTCGGCCCGGTGAATCCGAGGGCCGAACACACGGCGGAGGCGACCCCGACCGCCACGAAGACGACGATCCAGGTGTGCCGGGTCGGGATCGCGTTGCCGCCCCCGGGGGCGGACACGACCAGGAAGGCGGCCAGGCCACCGGCCGCGGCCAGCGAGCCACCCCACTCACGCCAGCCCAGGTGGTAGCGGAACCACACACCCAGGATCAGGACCAGGAAGAGCAGCTCGGACGTGACCAGGGGCTGCACCGAGCTGAGCTGGCCGAAGTGGAGGGCGCCCGCCTGGAGCAGGAAGCCCACGGCGATCATGGCCAGCCCGAGGAACCAGATGGCGTTGGAGAAGGCGTGGCGGATGAGCCGGATGCTCATGACCGTGTCGGCCGGAGCGTTCTGGACCCCGATGCGCTGGAAGATGGCACTCAGGGCGTTGGCCAACGCGGCCAGTAGGGCGAGGACGTAAGCCACGCCCAGTGTCTACCGCAGCGGGACGGGCCGGTGGTCGGACGACGCCCCGGTGCGGGACCGCGAACGCCTCGCCCCGCCCCGGATACGCTCTGCGGAGCCCGTGGATGCAGGGCGCCGAACGAAGGGGATCCGGAGATGACCGTCACCGAGCAGGCAGAGTCGGGCAGCACCGCGGGGAGGCCGACCCCCGAGGCGTTCGAGGCCGAGGCCCGGGCCTTCCTCGACGCCAACGCCGAGAAGCGCCCCGAGGAGACCTTCGTGTGGGGCCAGGGGTCGGATGACGTCAGCCTGTTTCCGGAGAAGACGCCGGAACAGGAGTTGGCAGACCTGGCCGTGTCGCGGTCCTGGTCCCAGCAGGTGTTCGATGCCGGGTTCGGCTGGATCACCGGGCCCACGGAGTACGGCGGTCGCGGCCTGCCCACCGAGTACCAGCGCATCTGGGGCCGGGTGGCCTCCGACTACCGCACCCCGTCGCAGTCGATCTACGGCATCGGACTCGGCATGGTGGCCCCGACGATCCTGGCCCATGCCACCGACGAGGTGAAGGACGCCTACCTGCGCAAGATGTGGCGGGGTGACATCGTGGGCTGCCAGCTGTTCAGCGAGCCGTCCGCCGGCTCGGACCTCGCCTCGCTCCAGACCCGTGCGGTCAAGGACGGTGACGAGTGGATCCTCAACGGCCAGAAGGTGTGGACCTCGGGCGCCCAGGTGTCCGACATCGGCGAGATCATCTGCCGCACCGACCCCGACCTGCCCAAGCACCGCGGCCTGACCGGCTTCGTGGTCGACATGCACGCCCCCGGGGTCGACGTCCGACCCCTCCGTCAGATGACCGGCGGCGCCTCGTTCAACGAGGTCTTCTTCACCGATGTACGCGTCCCCGACTCCCACCTCCTCGGCGACGTCAACGGCGGCTGGACGGTCGCCCTCACCACCCTCATGAACGAACGGGCCTCCATCGGCGGCGGGGGCGGCGGCGTGAGCCTGCCGCAGTCGACCCGGCTCATCGAGGCGGCCCGGTCGGTCGGAAAGCAGGGCGACCCGCTGATCCGCCAACAGCTGGCGGAGATCGTCATCAACGAGCGGGTGGCCGGGTACACCAACCGCCGGGCCATGGCCAAGATCGCCGCCGGGCAGCTGCCCGGCCCGGAGATGTCGCTGGGCAAGCTGTCGCTGACCGCCAACATGGTCCGCACCTACGAGGTCGTGTCGTCGATCTTCGGTCCCGCCCTCGTGGCCGACACCGGGGCCTGGGGCACCTACGCCTGGAACCAGTACCTCATGGGCGTGCCGGGCATGCGCATCGCCGGCGGGTCGGACGAGGTCATGCGAAACATCCTGGGCGAGCGGGTCCTCGGCCTACCCAAGGAGCCGGCACCGAAGTAGCGGTCGGCGGGGCGGACCGCCGAATCATCCCTCGTCCGCCCGATCCGGGTCAGGACGGCTCGGGCAGGCGCCACGAGTGTCGGTGATGGGGCGTGGTGCCCAGGCGGCGGATGGCGGCGACATGGGCCTCGGTGCCGTACCCCTTGTTCGCCTCCCACCCATAGCCGGGGTACTCGGCCGCCAGCCCGACCATGATGGCGTCGCGGGCCACCTTGGCCAGGATGCTCGCCGCCGCCACCGACGTGCACGTGAGATCGGCCTTGACCCGGGTCACCACGTCGGGACCTCCGGTCCCCACGACGGTCCCGTCCTCGGACGGCGCACCGGTCGACAGCCAGTCGTGGCTCCCGTCGAGGAGCACCACGTCCGGGGGCTCGCCCACCCGTCCGAGGGCCCGGGTGCCGGCCAGCCGAAGCGCGCCGTTCACCCCGAGATCGTCCACCTCACCGGGGCTGGCGCTCCCGACCGCCCACGCCGCCGCCCACGCCTCGATCTCGGGCACCAGCCGTGCGCGGGCCGCGGCCGTCAGCAGCTTGGAGTCGCGCACGCCGGGCGGCGGTCGGCCAGAGTTCACATCGAGCACCACCAATCCGACATGGACCGGCCCGGCGGGTGACCCGCGGCCGACTTCGTCCATGCCTCCGACCCGGGACGCCCCGGACCGCAGGAGCCGGAACTCGAGGCGGAGGGTGGGGGCCCCCGAGCGCCCGCGGGCGCCGCCTCTGCTCGACGGTCGGGCCATGGGGGCAACGTACCCGACCACCCCCGGCACCCGACATCATCCGAGCCGGCTGCGGACCACCTTGCCCAGTGCGTTCCGGGGCAGTGCATCGACCGCCCGCACCAGGCGGGGCTGCTTGTAGGGGGCCAGCAGCCCGGCGCAGTGGGCACGGAGGTCGTCGAGCGACGGGGCCGTGCCGTCGGGCACCACCCAGGCCGTCACCACCTCGCCCCACTCGTCCGACGGCGTGCCGGTGACCGCCACCTCCGCCACCCCCGGGCAGCCGGAGAGCACGTCCTCCACCTCGGTCGGGTAGACGTTGTATCCACCCGAGATGATGAGTTCCTTGGACCGGCCCCGGATCACCAGGTAGCCGTCCTCGTCGGTGCCGAGGTCTCCGGTGGCGAACCACAGCCCGCCGCCGTCGCCGAGGTCGCGGAAGGCTTCGAGGTTGGCCGCATCGCGCTCGAAGTAGCCGTCGAACACGCTGGGACCGCGCAGCAGTACCTCCCCCGCCTCGTCGAAGGCGATCTCGACCCCGGGCAGCGCGAACCCGACGGTGCCGGCCCGCCGTTCGCCGACGTACGGGTTCGAGGTGTTCATCAGCGTCTCCGTCATGCCGTAGCGCTCGAGCACCACGCTCCCGACGGCCGAGCTGGCCGCCGCGTGCAGCTCGGCCGGCAGCGGCGCCGAGCCCGACACGCACAGGCGCAGGGAGGCGAGGTCGGCGGCCCGGCCCGACGCCACGAGGCGGTGGTACATCGTCGGCACCCCGAAGAACAGCGAGGCCCGGAACCCGGTCGCGGCGTCGGCCACCGCCTCGGGAGCGAAGCCGGGCAGCAGCACCGCCGACCCCCCGGCCGTCATGGTGCCGTAGGCCCCCACCACCAGACCGTGGGCGTGGAAGATGGGGAGGCAGTGCACCAGTCGGTCCTCGGGCGTCATCCTCCAGGCCCGGGTGACCGACCGGGCCCCGGCCAGCAGGTTCCGGTGGCGCAGCACCGCCCCCTTGGGGGCGCCGGTCGTCCCCGAAGTGAAGCAGATCAGGGCCGGGTCGTCGGGGCCGCTCCGGTCGAGCGGGCCCGGGTCGGCGTCGGGCAGTTCGAGCCCGGGGCCGGTGACCACCACAGTCCCGGGTGCGGCCTCCCGCACCCATGCGGCCTGCTCGGGGCGCCCCACCACCGCCGCCGATGCCCGGACGTCGGTCACGATGTGGGCCAGTTCGCGGGCCGAGTAGGCGGTGTTGGCCGGTACCACGACGAGCCCGGCCCGCAGCGCCCCGACGTGGGCCACGAGCGCGTCGACGGACGAGTCGGTGGACCATACGATCCGCTCCCCCGGCTCCAGTCCGGCAGCTCGGAGGCGGCCGGCCGCCCGCCGGGTGGCCTCGTCGAACTCCCCCGCCGTCCACCACCGTCCGTCCTCGTGCCACAGCGGCGCCGATGGTTCCGCCGCCCAGCGGTCGGCCCACAGGTGGAGGAGCGTCCCGGGCGCAGTCAGGTCCGGCGTCCCGGGGCGGTCGTCGGTGACCAGGGGATCGTCCGGTTCCAGATGGTCACGCCAGGGGCGCACGGTCGGCTCCTCGTCACGGGGTGTCGGACGCTGGGTTGGCACGGGCCGACCCCCGACCCGGTGCACGCGTCCTAGTCTTAGCCCAACGTCGTCGACAACCACGCCAGGAGGCGTCATGGGATTCATGGACAAGGTCAAGGCCCAGGCCGAGGTAGGGATGGCCAAGGCGAACGATCTGACCAAGGCCGGCCAGGAGAAGCTGGACCAGGCCTCGGCCAAGCACAAGGCCGACGGCATGCTCCATGACCTCGGGGCGGCGCTGTACGCCGAGCGGGTCGGCCGCGGCACCGATCAGACGGCAGCCGATGTCGAGCGCCTGGTGGCAGACCTCCAAGCCCACGAGGTCGAGCACGGGAACCTCGAGCCTTGACCGACGGGCCCGAGGGCCCCGGCGCCCGGCGCCGCGTGTCGGTCGTCCCCCACACCCATTGGGACCGGGAGTGGTACGACCCGTTCCAGACCTACCGGCTGAAGCTCGTCCGCCTGGTCGACGACCTGCTCGACCTGATGGAGCGGGACAGGTCCTACGGGCACTTCCTGCTCGACGGTCAGCTGGCCGTCATCGACGACTACCTGGAGATCCGTCCCGAGAACGAGGGGCGCCTGCGTGCACTGGCCGCCGCCGGCCGGATCACCGTGGGCCCCTGGTACGTCCTCATGGACGAGTTCCTCGTCTCCGGCGAGACCATCGTCCGCAACCTCCAGAAGGGCATCCTGCGGGGCAGCGCCTTCGGCGGCGTGATGGAGGTCGGCTACCTGCCCGACATGTTCGGCCACGTGGCCCAGATGCCTCAGATCCTCGCCCAGGCCGGCCTGGGCGACACGGTGGTGTGGCGGGGCGTGCCCTCGGTCGTCGAGCGCACCGCCTTCGTGTGGACCGCCCCCGACGGGTCGAGCGTGCGGGCCGAGTACCTGGTCGCCGGCTACGGGAACGGGGCGGCGCTACCCGAGGACGCCAAGCACCTGGTGCGGCGGCTGACCGCCCTGGAGGAGGAGTTCGCCTCGTTCCTCCCCGACGGCGGGCCCATGCTGCTCATGAACGGCTCCGACCACCTCCGCCCCCAGCCGTGGCTGGGTCGGGTGGTGGCCGAGGCCAACCAGCTCCAGGACGACTTCGAGCTGTCGATCTCCTCCTTGTCCGACTACCTGGCGGGTGCTACCCGGGACGGGTTGGTCGAATGGCGGGGCGAGCTGCGCTCCGGCTACCGGTCCAACGTCCTCATGGGGGTGGGCTCCAACCGGATCGACGTCAAGCAGGCCGCCTTTCGTGCCGAGCGGGTGCTCGAGCAGCTGGCGGAGCCGCTGTCCGCGCTCTTCGTGCCCGCCGGGCGCTGGCCCTCCCGCTTCCTGGACGTGGCCTGGACGCTGGTCATCCAGAACTCGGCCCACGACTCGATCTGCGCGTGCTCGGCGGATGACGTGGTCGATGCCGTGCTCCACCGGTACGCCGAGGCCCGCCACATCGGCGAAGGCTTGACCGAGCAGGCGCTGCAGGCTGTCGGGCACTCGATGGCCTCCGCTGGTCCGGTGATCGTCAACCCGTCCGCCCGGGAGCGGTCGGGGATGGTAGACATCGTTGTCCCGGCGGTCGGCGAGGCCGGCCCCGACATCCAGGTCCTGTCGGAGAGGTCCGGGCTCCCCGGCTCGATCACCCTCGACGGCGAGACGGTCCGCAACATGCTGGGGATGCTCCAGGGCGCCCGCATCGACGACCAGGCCTATGTGACGGACGCCGGCCTGGCCGAAGACGAGACCGGGCTCGACGTGACGCTCGTCATCGGACCCGAACCACGCGACGGGGTACCGGTCGAGGAGATCAAGCGCGAGCTCTACTCGCGGCTGACCGCCCGGCCCGACATCGAGGTCCGGCTGATCATCGACCAGCCGCCGACACGACGGGCACTGGCTCGCCAGGAGTCGGTGCCCGGATTCGGCTGGGGCCGGTACACCCCGGCCCCGCTGGCCCACCCGGTCCGCCTGGAGGGCGATCCGATCTCCGGGCTCGCCCTCGCCAACGACCTGGTCACCGTGACCGTCGACGCAGTCTCCGGCACGTTCTCGCTCAACGGCGTGCCGGGGTATGGCCGCCTCGTCGACGACGGCGACCACGGCGACACCTACAACTACTCGCCGCCCACCGTCGACACGGTGGTCGACACCCCGACGTCGGTGGTCGTCACCGCCGGCGACACCGGACCCGTCCGGGCCACCATCGATGTCGAGGCCACCTACGCGTGGCCGGAGTACATCGACGGGGGCACCCACGCCCGGGTGGGTTCGAAGGAGGTCCTCGTGACCACCACGCTCGAACTCCGGGCCGACGAACCGACGGTGCGCGTCCGCACCCGGTTCACCAACCCGTCGCGCGACCACCGTCTGCGAGCCCACTTGCCGCTTCCCGCCCCGGCGGCGGCGTCCCGCGCCGAGTGTGCATTCACGGTCGTCGAACGAGGGCTGACCGCGGAGGGGCGTCCCGGGGAGTTCGGCCTTCCCACCTTCCCCTCGCGCCGGTTCGTCCAGGCCGGTGGCCTGACGGTGATCCACGAGGGTCTCCTCGAGTACGAACTGGTCGACGTGGCCGAGCTCCAGGGAGCGTCGGGCCCGGCAGCCGGCGCCCTCGCCCTGACGTTGCTGCGGTCCACCGGCATGCTGTCCCGGCTCGGGATGTCGCTCCGGCCGTTGCCGGCGGGCCCCATGCATGCACTCGAGGGCCCGCAGATGCTCGGTCCGGTGGACGTCTCCTATGCGTTGGCGGTGGGCGACGTCGACCCCTATGCGCTGGCCGACGACGTCCTGGTTCCCCTCCAGACGTCGAGCTCGTTCGGCGGCGGCAACCGCCCCGACCGGGGCACCGAGCTGACCGTCGAGGGGGCACGGGTCTCCTCGGTCCGCCGGAACGCCGGCGTCCTCGAGGTGCGGGTATTCAACCCGACGGACGACGACACCATGGTGGACCTGCCTGGTCGATCGGGATGGCTGGTCGACCTGCGCGGCCGACCCGTCGCCCCGTTCGAGGGCTCGTTCCCCCTACGCCCCCACGGGATCGCCACTGCCCGGCTCGACGGGGGCTGAGTCACCCGTCCGCTGGACGACCGACTCGCCGCGCTCCCGCAGCTCGTCGAGCTCGCGGAGCACCTCGCCCAGGCGCTCCCAGCGCATCGTGCGGCGCCGATCGGCACCCGGCTCGGTGCCGGCCCGGATGAGCTTCCACATCTGGATGCGGCCGAGATCCTTGAGGGTACGGGTCCGCAACGGCCGGGTGTCGATATCGGAGGCACCCTCGGCCTCGAGGGCCTCCTTGAACTCGTCGGAGATGAGCACCGTGCCCGGATGGGCCACCCCCACCAGGCGGCTGGCCAGGTTGACCACCGGCCCGTAGAAGTCCCCGTCCTTGACCAGCACCGGGCCGATGGCCAACGCCACCCGCACGTCGGACAGCAGGTCGTCGCCGGCGTACGCCTCGGCCAGGCTCAGCCCGATCTGCGCGGCGCCGTTGGCCGTCTGCACGACGAACATCACCTCGTCACCGATCATCTTCACCACCCGGCCGCCGAGGGCCACCACGGTGTCGTGGGCGAGCTCCTCGAAGCGGGCCACCACGGCGGCCAGCTCATTGTCCCCCAGGTGCTGGCTCAGCATGGTGAACCCGACCATGTCGGCGAAGCCCACGGCCATGACCGGGCGGATCCCCTCGTCGGAGCCGCGCGTCCGGTGCAGCATGGCCCGGTGGGTGGCGGCCTGCAGGTGGCGCCGCCACACGTACTCGAGGAGATGGGCCATGCCCGGGATCGAGGCGCCGGCCTGCTTGGCGAACTGGTCGGCGTCGAGGACGCTGTCCCCGGTGCCCATCAGGATGGGCGTCACGCCCGGGGCGGTCTCCGCCTCGGCGATGCGCGCCATCGACGAGCCGATGACCCGGGCCATCTGAACGGCGGAGTCGAGGTCGACCAGCCCCATGGCCACCATGGACTGGAAGATGCGGATCGCCTCGATGTCCATGTCGGTGAAGGCGGCCTCGGTGGCGTCGACGTCGAGGAAGCCCAGGGCCCGCCAGAACCGCTTGGCCACGTCGACCGGGATGTCCGTGCGCTCGGCCACCTGGGCCTGGGTCAGGCGGTGCTCGCTCGGGACCATCATCCGGTCGACCACGAGGAGGTCGATGACGTCGTCCTCGACGGCCTGGTCGATCTCCTGGTCGGTACAGCCGAGATCGAGGAGCAGGTGGCGCACGCGGGCCAGGGCCTCGACCCGGGCGATGTCGCCGTGATCCACCGGGGGTGACGGCTCGTGGGGCACCTGACCACCCTAGGCCGGGACACCCCCTGTGGCGTGCGACCAGCGGGTGCCTACACTGGCCGTGTGGCCCACTCCGGAGTGCACCGTACCGACCCGGGGCTCGGCCTGGGCCCGCGGGCCGTGCTCGTGCCCATCAAGGCGTTCCACGAGGCGAAAGGTCGCCTGGACCATGCACTGAGTCCGTCCGAGCGCTCGGCCCTGGCCCGGTCGATGGCGGCACAGGTCCTGGAGGCGGCCGCACCTCTGCCCGTGGCCGTCGTATGCGACGACAACGACGTGGCCGACTGGGCCCGGGCCCGTGGCGCCCTCGTGGTGTGGGAGCCGGGGCGGGGTCTCAACGGCGCGGTCGAAGCCGGCGTCGACCACCTGCGCGATGGCGGAGTGACCCACGTGACGGTGTCCCACGCCGACCTGCCCCGCGCCAGCCGCATCGCCGACGTGGGCACGGACCCGGGCATCACCCTCGTCCCCGACCGGTACGGCAACGGAACCAACGTCATCGCACTGCCCACCGACATCGGCTTCCACTTCTCCTATGGGCCGGGCTCGTTCGCCCGCCACCGGGCCGAGGCCGAGCGGATCGGCCTGCCGCTGCGGGTGCTCGACCTCCCCGACCTGGCCTGGGATGTGGACGTGCCCGGCGACATGGTCCCGGTGTCGGGACCCCGGTGAACGTGCCGGCCCCCCTCGCCCAGTGACCGACCGACACGGGGTCGACGAGCCCGCGGTCCCGGACCCCGGGGCGGTCCGGCTGGTGTCCGGGCTGCCGACCGGAGACCTCCTCGACACGGCGACGGTCACCGTCGACCTCCCCACTCCGCGGGTGGCGCTGGCGGTCGGGGCCCACCCCGACGACATCGAGTTCGGTGCCGGTGCCACCCTGGCGAGGTGGGCGGCGGCCGGGTGCCGCGTCCACCACCTCGTCCTGACCGACGGCTCCAAGGGGAGCTGGGACCCGGAAGCCGACCTCGGTCGCCTGGTGGCGTCGCGGAAGCAGGAGTGCCGGGCAGCTGCTTCGGTGCTCGACGGCGGGCGGGCCGGTACCGAGGAGCGGGTGCGCTTCCTCGACGCAGTGGACGGCGAGCTGGTCAACGACGTCGACACGAGGCGGGAGGTCGCCCGGGTGATCCGTGAGGTGCGGCCCGACGTGCTGCTGGGCCACGACCCCTGGCGCCGCTACCGCCTCCATCCCGATCACCGGGCGGCCGGCTTCCTCACCCTCGACGCACTGGTCGCAGCGCGCGACCCGCACTACGTTCCGGAGCTCGGGATCGAGCCGCACCGGCCGACGGCGCTGCTGTTGTGGGAAGCCGATCTGCCCAACCACGTGGAGCGGTCCGGGCGCTTCGAGGCCGTCAAGGTCGACGCCCTCCTGTGCCACCACAGCCAGTTCGAGTCCACGATGGGCCTCACCGGAGGCCAAGGTGCGGAGGCGTCGGGCAAGGAGGTGTTCGCATCGCGCGTCGCCCGGCAGCTCGCGCAACACGGCGCGGTGGCCGGGATCGACGCTGGCGAGGCGTTCCACCTGATCGACCAGGTGTGAGCGGGCCCATCCACCTGGGCCGCCCCACGGCCGCCGAGCGAGCTGCCTTGCTCGACGAGCAACGCGTCCGGCCGTTCAGCTACCACCCGGTAGGGATCAGCTCCGCCGACTCGAGTGCCGCCGGGTACACCTTCGACGGCGCCACTGCGATCGTCGGAGCCGGTCGTGGGACCTACCTGCGAGCGATCGAGTGCCTCCGGACGTGGGACGTGCACCGGGCCGCCGGCATGCAGATCACCGCGTCCGGACCCGTCGCACCGGAAACGACGGTGGTCATGAGCTTGCCCGTGGGGATCCTCCACGTGACCGCAGCATGCCGGGTCGTCGACGTGGTCGAGTCCGAGCGCTCCTGGGAGTTCGCCTACGGGACGCTCGAGCACCATGTCGAGTCGGGAGAGGAACGCTTCCGGGTGGTGCTCGACCGTGAGGACCGGGTGCGGTTCGAGATCTCGGCGTTCGCCCGGCCCGCCCATCTGCTGACCCGAGTGGGGGCGCCGTTCACCCGGCGCCTCCAACATCGGGCGACGCTCCGCTACCTGCACGCACTGCAGACGCTGGTCGACGCCTCCGCAGCACCGTAGTCATGGCCGCCCGCCAACTCCGGACGCGTCAGTGGGGGCCCGCAGGCCCCCACTGATCACACGCTGGTGACGGGAACGTCGCCGGAAATCGTTACCGCCTGCGGGCCGGAGCCTTGCGGGCGGTCGTCTTGCGTGCCGGTGCCTTCTTGGCCGCGGTCTTGCGAGCCGGAGCCTTCTTGGCCGGAGCCTTCTTCACCGCCTTCTTGGCGGCCGTCTTCTTGGCCGCGGTCTTCCTCGCCGGGGCCTTCTTGGCGGCCGTCTTCTTGGCCGGTGCCTTTCGGGCCGGGGCCTTCTTGGCTGCCGTCTTCTTTACTGCCATGGACACTCCCTCCTTAGGGGTCAACGCCGACTTGAACGCCGAACCGGTGGCGAACCGGACACCTTTCGACGCCGGGATCGGTATCACTGCCCCGGTTCGGGGATTCCTACCCACGCGGGAGGCCCGCCGGATCGGGGTGAATGTCCCGAATCCGACTACCGTCACCTTCCGCCCGGATCGAACCTCGGTGATGATTGTGTCGAACAGCTGCTCGACCACGTCTTCGACGGTGCGCCGAGCCGTTTGTGTCGACCCGGTCACCGCCTCGACGAGTTGAGACCTGTTCACGATCATCTCCTCAGCGATACGTAACCAACTACAAGCCAAATGGCTTTTTGTCCGCAGGTCAAGCACCAAGCCGCGCACGCGCACGCGTGCGACACGATGAGCGCGGCGCGATCATGCGCGAGTGGGCGGCACGATGAGCGCGGCGTGCGCGTCGTTCATTCGGAGGCGTCCCTAAAAACCCTGTCCTGCCAATGGAAATTTCGATACTCTCCGAAGTAGTCCTCTTGCGGAAGTCGGACTCCGCTGCCAGCACGAGGCCGAATCGGCGACGACGACGAGACGGACACCCGTGGAAACTTTTTCTTCATCGATGCACGCGCGTGACGTTTCGCGCGCACAACGCGTCGCTCGCGACGCGAGCGCGCACGCGCGACACGGCCTCTACCTCGGACACCACGGGCACACGTGGCACCACGCCGACGCCCAACAATCGGTGCTCGTCCTCGGCCCGCCGCGCTCGGGTAAGACCTCCGCGCTGCTCATCCCCAACGTGCTGTCTGCACAC
Organism: Acidimicrobiales bacterium; assembly: GCA_036511155.1. GTDB lineage: Bacteria > Actinomycetota > Acidimicrobiia > Acidimicrobiales > RAAP-2 > Bog-756. Next base: position 1,246 of record DATCCR010000080.1, on the reverse strand, counting down.
GGCGCGGTCGTCACCACATCGACCAAACCCGACGTGCTCGATGCCACGTTCGAAGCACGTGCGACGTTCGGGACGTGCCACCTGTTCGACCCGACGGGCACGGTGGGCGATCGACCCGGCGTGCACCGGCTGCGGTGGTCGCCTCTGCCCGCGTGCGTGTCGTGGCGCACCTCGTTGGCCACCGCCCGGGCACTGGTGGCCGTGGGTTCGGGCGGTGGCGGCACGTCCCGCACCGAGGGCTCCCACTGGACCGAGCGGGCCCAGGCGCTGCTCGCCCCGCTCCTCCACGCCGCGGCGCTCGAGGGCACCGACATGCGCACCGTGCTGGCGTGGGTGGACCGCCGACAGGCCCTCCCGGCCCAACAGGCGCTGTCCGGTCCGGCCGGCGACGACCGCAGCATCGCGCGCGACCTGCTGGACGGCATCGTCAGCACCGACGAGCGCGAGCTCAGCGGCATCTGGTCGACGGCGTCGGGTGCACTCGGCGGCTTCCGGTCCTCCGAGGCACTGGCCGCCACGTGCGACCCCGACTTCGACCCGCACGCCTTCGTGCGGACCGCCGACACCGTCTACATCGCCGCTCCGTCGCACCACCAGTCCCTGGTGGCCCCGTTGGTGGTGGGGCTCCTCGACGACATCCGTCGAGCCACCTACGCCAGGGCGGCCGCCGGCCGCGGCGAGGCCGACCCGCCTGTCGTGCTGGCCCTCGACGAGTTGGCCAACGTCGCCCCCCTGCCCGAACTCCCGTCCATGGTGAGCGAGGGCGGCGGACAGGGGCTCCTGACCCTCGCCTGCTTCCAGGACCTGTCCCAGGCCCGCCACCGGTGGCCTGGTCAGGCCGACGGCTTCCCCTCCCTGTTCGGCACCACCGTCGTCCTTCCCGGCATCGGCGACGTCGCCACCCTCGAGGCCCTGTCGGTCCTGGCCGGCGACGAGGAGCTGATGATCCGGACCGTCAGCCGCGGCCACACGCCCACCGGCCGTCCCCTGGCTGACCTCGTGGCGCTGGGCCGACCCCAGACGGGTGATCAGCTGTCGACACAGTGGCGGCGGCGGCTGGCCCCGGACGACATCACCCGGGGCCAGCCCGGCCATGCCCTCGCCTTCGACTCCCGCAACCAGCCGTCGTGGGTCAGCCTGGCACCGGCCCACCTCGCCGAGCCCTGGGTGTCGCTGCGGGGTCACGACCGTACGCTCGCCGCGGCCGCACGGGAGACCGTCCGCAGCATCGGCGCATCGGGGGTCG
>DATCCR010000079.1:0-4099 GCA_036511155.1 Acidimicrobiales bacterium | reverse complement strand
CGCGGGTGTCAGGCGTTGACGCTGACGATGCCCATGCCGACCCGGCGGCGGCGCAGGATGCGTCGGCGTTCGCGTTCGGACTTCCCACCCCAGACGCCGTGATCGACCCGCTCGACGAGCGCGTACTCCAGGCAGGCTTCGGCGACGGGGCACTCGGCACAGATGCGCTGGGCCTCCTGTACGCCGACGCCGTCACTCGGAAAGAAGGTGGACGGCGACAGGTCCTTGCACTTCCCTACTTCCATCCAGTCCGTGTCCATGGATCCTCCAAGATCCTCGGGGATCGTCCGGCGCTCCAGATGGGCTTCTTGCCCGTTCGGCCGGTACGTCCGTTGCCCAACCAGTGTCGCGCCCCGGCCTCCGGAACGGTGCGAATCCAGGGGGTTCTGCGGCATTCCTCACCGGATTCTTATGTGTGACCTGGGCCTTCTTATGAAGGCAGTACCGCTACCGTTCGCCGGGCGTCGCCGGGGCTCCAGCCGACCGGGTCGCCCCACCCACCCCGGCGACCGGTGGCGGCCTCGGCGCCCTGGTCCATCCCCGCCGCACGCCTCGGGGGTGTCGCGTGTGCTCTGATGTCGCACCCGACCGTCGGCTGTCGGAGGCGAGGAGAACCTGATGACGCATCGACCGATCGCCACGATTTCCACGATCGCCATGGCCGGACTGGCCCTCGCCGCCTGCTCGTCGACCAGCACCGGCAGTGCCAAGCCGGCGCCGAAGCACGTGGTGGAATCGCACCCGACGACCACGGTGACCGCGGCGACGACCACCGCCCCGTCATCGAACGTGCCGTCCACCACAGCCCCGGTGGTCGTGACCACCACCTATCCGTACGCAGCCGTCCGTGCCCAGAAGGTGGCGACGGACCAGGCACAGGTCAGTGCTGACCAGGCCACGGTGGCCGACGATCAGTACCAGCTCAGCCAGGCCCAGAAGCGCTCACTCGGTGCGACGCTGGCGTGCAACGACGCGCAGCAGGGGCAGGCCACCGGCAAGTATCCGGCCGACCCGGCCGCCATCACGCAGGCATGCTCCACCGTGGACATGTATGCCGCTCCACTACCGGGTCTCCAGCAGACCCTGGTCAACGACCAGGCAGCCCTCGGTGCCGCCCAGGCCCAGCTCCAGCAGGACGAGAACTCGTAGCGGCGGCCGAAGACGGCCTCGACGGTTGGGGCCTTGGGCCGAGGTCGGAGGTCTCGTCGGGCCCGCGTCCATGCGCAGGTAGGATCTCGGGACTGCCGTCCCAGGAGGAACCACTGTCATGACCCCGGTCACCGAAGATCCGACCCTCCCCGACGAGGATGCCGAGCCGCTGCCCCCGGTCGGCCACGTCCGGGTCGTCTACCTCGGCCCGGTCGCCCCACACTGGGAAGTCCGCTCCGACTTCGGCGACCCGGCCCTCATCGAGGAGTTCCGCCGTCGCACCAACGCCCGCCTCGTCCTCCTCCCCCCGCACGATCCCCAGTACCGCCGCAACCGCGAGCGGGTCATCCGGGACGCCGAGCGTGAGAACATCCTGATCGAGTGGGACCTCGGGCTCCCCGAGGAGGAGCCGTCGGCGCCCGCCGCCGAGGCGCCGCCCGAGCCGGCGGCCGACACGCCCGCCTGAGTCGTCCCGCGCCGCCAGCCGGCGACCGGCCACCAGGTCAGCCGCCGGGTGAGTCCAGCTCCGGCAGGTCGATCCGCTCCAGCCAGAGTCCGGGTGCGTCCACCTCGGCTGGCGTCGGCAGGTTCCGTACGGGCTCCCACAGCCGGGTGAGCCCGTCCTCGCCCGCCCGCTCGATGATGCCGGCCACGAAGGCCCGGCCCCGGTCGACCTGGGCCTGCTCGAGGTCGAGCCCGAAGAGGGCGCCCGCCGCCTCCTCGCCCTTGCCGCGCTCGGTGCGTCGGCGGTACCAGGCCTCGGCCAGCTGGGTGTGGGCGCCGACGAGTTTGGCTCCCACCACGGTGGCGATGTGGTCGGCATAGGCGTCCACCACCACGGCCAGCGACGTCAGCTGGTCCGAGGTGCGCCGTGACTCGGGGGTGAGCAGGTCGCCCAAGAGGGCCTCGGGATCGCCGAACATCCCCTGCAGCGACTCGAGGTCCATCCCCGAACCCAGCGCCGGGTCCGAACCCTCGCCGGTCATCATGCCCCGGAGACGTCCGGCCAGGTCCTGCTGGGCGGCGGCCTGCGACTCGGCCAAGGCCAGGAGGAGCTCCTCGAATCGGGCCCGCACCGCCGGCCGGCTGAGCACCGAGTTCGAGGCCAACTCCCGGGCGCACACCCACAGCAGGGCCTCCTCCTCGGGCAGGCTCCAGTCCGAGGCGAACTCGGCGATGTTGGCCGGCACCAGAAGGAGCTCGTCCGCCGGTGCCCAGGGGAGGGCCAAGGGGTACTGCCCGAGGCTGCGCTTCGCCAGGTGGCCGACGACGGAGCCCACCTGGAGGCCGAAGAACATGGGCCCCATGGTCGAAGCCATCTGGCCGAGCATGGCCGCCATCCCACCGGTCGGGTCGTCGCCCACCGGGTCGAGCCCGAAGGGGTCGACCGGGGTGGCCGGGGTTGCCGGGGGCTGGGCGCCGGCCGGCGGGGGCGCAGCCATGGCCTGGAGGACGGGGCGCCACGACTCGAGGGCCCGGGCCGTCCAGTCGCCTCGACCGACAGGAACGCAGGTGAGCCGCCGACCGTCCGGAGTGACCGGCATGCCGGTCGCCTCGATCACGTTGAGCTCGGCCACCCGGGACAGCTGCTCCACCTGGATCCGCTCGATGGGCTCGATGGGCTCGACGTTCGCCTCGGGGGTCCCGCCGGTGGCCACGTTGAGCGCGAAGGCCCGGGTCATCTCCCACTGGTCGGGCCCGTTGGACCCGAGCATGTGCATCAGGTCGCCGAGCAGTGACTGAAAGGGGTTGGCGGCGTCCCCGGAGTCGGGCGGTGTCATGGGCCCATGCTACGGCCCCTCCTCCCTCAACGGGACGGCGGGCAGGCTGTGCTGGGCCCGGGGCGGAGGGTTCGGGAGTGAGGCTGGTCGAGCGGGGGTAAGGGGGTAAGGGGTGCGGCTACTCCTGGCCGAGGACGACCATGGGGTGGAGTGTGGACCCGCCGCGCTCGATGGCGAACCGCAGTTCGGTCCCGGGGGGTTCGCCGTAGATCCGGGTCGACAGCTCGGCCACCGAGTTCACGACCTGGCCGTCGATGCCGACGACGACGTCGCCGGCCCGGAAGCCGGCCTGGGCCGCGGCACCGCCGGACACCACCGACTCCACTCGGGCGCCGCCCCCCACCCCGGCCACCGTGGGGGCGTCGGTCACGCCGAGCCCGAGGGCGCCGTGGGCCACCGAGCCGTGGCTCACGATCTGGGCGACCACGTCGCGGACCAGCTCGGCCGGCAGGAACACGGACGTGCGCTGGCTTCCGGCCCCGACCACCGCGTCGAGGATCCCGGTCACGGCGCCGGAGCCGTTGACCAGCGGGCTACCGAGGTCGGCGGCCGGCATCGAGGCGGCCACCCCGGTGGAGCAGAAGCCGGTGCCCTGCCAGGTGCCGGTGGAGACCCCGGCGTACTGGACGGTGCCGGCATACAGGCGGGCGGTCGGGACCAGCCGGCCGGAGGAGCGCGGCTCCATGGCCACGGCGACCACCATCGAACCGGTGGCCGGGTCCCCGTCGGTGAAGTCGGCGACCGTCAGTCCGTCGGCGATGCGCAGGACGGTGATCCCGGTGGTGGCATCGGCGCCCACCAGCGCGGCGGTCTGCCGGGTCCCGTCCGGCTCGACCACGGTGATCGAGCGCGCTCCGGCCACCACCGGCTGGAGGGTCACGATGATCCCACCGGCCTCGGCGACCACGCCCGTACCCATCGACGTGCCGGAGGCCCGGGCCACCAGGAGAGCGACCGTCGAGTCGTGGGCCGGCGTCGCCACGGCGGTCATCCGCCGCACGTCGGTCAGCTGGCTGAGGCCCGCCTCGGTGGTGGGCACGCCGGACACCCAGGTGACCGCCGGTACGGCGGTGTCGCGGGTGCTGTCGGTGGTGGCCAGGACCATGGCCACCGCCACCATGGTGAGGGCGACGCAGGCGGCCATCCCGCCGGCCACCCAGCGACCACCC
>DATCCR010000078.1:0-9227 GCA_036511155.1 Acidimicrobiales bacterium | reverse complement strand
CCGGCGGGCCCGCTCGAGGACCCGCATCAGCAGGTACCGGGCCCGGTTGCGCCCGTGCACTCGGACGACGTCGTCGAAGGCGGCCAGCCACTCCTCGGTCTCCACGGGATCGAGGTCGGGAAGCTGGTGGGCCACTCCGTCGAACAGCATGGTTCCCATCGTCCCACTGTCCGAGGTCTGGAGCACCACCGGCCCGGACGACGCTGGCGGGGCGGCCTGCGGTGCGGCCGGTGCGCCCGGGGTGGCGGCCGAGCGGGCATGCTGTGGCGATGGACGCGCCTCGCCCTTCGACCGACGGCTCACCGATCGTCGTCTACACGGACGGCTCGTGCCTCGGGAACCCCGGGCCCGGCGGGTGGGCGTGGGCGGTCGACGGCGGGACCTCCGACTCGGGAAGCGAGTCCCACACCACCAACCAGCGGATGGAGGTCATGGCGGTGATCCGGGCGCTCGAGACCCTGCCGGGCCCGGTCCACGTGGTGAGCGACTCGACCTACGTCGTGAACTGCTTCCGGCAGCGGTGGCATGCAGGGTGGAAGCGCCGGGGCTGGAAGAACTCGCAGGGCAAGCCGGTGGCCAACAGGGATCTGTGGGAAGCCCTGTTCGCCCTGGCCCTCGACCCGGCGCGCCCGATCACCTTCGAGTGGGTGAAGGGCCATTCGGGTGACCGGATGAATGACGTGGTCGACACCCTGGCCACCGCCGCCGCCGCCCGGCAGGACCCCACGGGGCCCCCGCCGGACACCGGTTTGGGCCAGGGGTCGCTGCTCTTCTAATCTGACGCCATGGAGATCAACGGAAGTTCAGCAATCATCACCGGCGGGGCCTCGGGCCTCGGCGAGGCCACGGCCCGCAAGCTCGCCACGGAGGGCGTGCGGGTCACCGTGTTCGACCGCAACGAGGAGCGGGCCAAGGAGGTCGTCGCCGAGATCGGCGGCTCGGCCAACTACGTGGCCGGCGACGTCACCGACCCCGACGACTGCCAGAAGGCGGTGGACCAGGCGGCCGACGGCGGCAACCTTCGGATCGCCGTCAACTGCGCCGGCACCGGCTGGGTCGGTCGGGTCATCAACCGCGACGGCTCGCCCCACGACCTGGCACCGTTCAAGTTCATCCAGGACCTGAACATCATCGGCACGTTCAACGTCATGACCAAGGCCGCCTCGGCCATCGCCAAGGTCGAGCCCCAGGCCAACGGCGAGCGCGGCGTGATCGTCAACACCGCCTCCGTCGCTGCCTTCGACGGCCAGATCGGCCAGCTCGCCTACTCGGCCTCGAAGGGCGCCGTCGTCGGCATGACGCTGCCCGCCGCCCGCGACCTGGCCGTGGTCGGCATCCGCGTGCTGGCCATCGCCCCCGGCCTGTTCGACACACCGCTGCTGGCCATGCTGCCCGACGAGGCTCGGGACGCCCTGGCCCAGTCGGTCAACTTTCCGAAGCGCCTCGGCAACCCGGCGGAGTACGGCGACCTGGTGGCCCACATCGCCACCAACAGCTACCTGAACGCCGAGGTCATCCGCCTCGACGGCGGCATCCGGATGCCGCCCAAGTAGTAGCGGCACACACCACGAACGCGGTCCGGTGGCCGGCGTCCGGGGCAGCGTCACGGCCGATCCCGTGACCGCGCTGCCCCTGGCGTCGGCTATCTGCCGTCCGTGGCCGAGCCTGATGGTGCGATCGCGTGTCGGTGCGCACCGTGGGTCGGGGCCCGTCCGGCTGCAGTCGGCCCGGGGTGGGGACCGGTAGGCTGGTGGGCGCGTGTCGACGAGGCACCACGGGCACCCAGACCGGTGCCGCCTCGTCCGGCACCGACCGACGACGACATCCTTACTGGAGGTGGTTCCCACGGGACCCGAGGTGGCAACGGAGCAGACCGCAACGGGGGCAACGGGAACGACAGGGGGGGCACAGCACTTCGACGTGGTGATCGTCGGTGGGGGGCCGGGCGGGTATGCGGCCGCCCTCTACGGCGCCGCCGCCGGGCTGTCGATCGGACTGGTGGAACTGGACAAGGTGGGCGGCACGTGCCTCCACCGGGGGTGCGTCCCGGCCAAGGCATTCCTGGAGACGGCCACCGTCTACCGCACGGTGCGCTCGGCCTCCGAGTTCGGGATCGAGGCCGGGCCCGACCAGAAGGAGCCGACGGTCACCTTCTCGGTCAGCCAGGACCGCAAGCAGCAGGTGGTCAACCAGCTGTTCACCGGCCTGTCCGGCCTGCTCAAGGGCCGCGGCGTCACGGTGTTCAACGGCAGCGGCACCCTGCTCGGTGACCACCGGGTGAGGATCGCCGGGAACGACGGGACCACCGTGGAAGTGACCGGCACCGACGTGGTGCTGGCCGCCGGCTCGGTGCCCCGCACAATTCCCGGGTTCGACATCGACGGAACGGTCGTGCTGACCTCCGACGAGGTGCTGGCCCTCGACCGGCTCCCCGAGTCGGTGGCCGTCATCGGCGGCGGGGCGATCGGGTGTGAGTTCGCCTCGATGTTCTCCGACCTCGGGACGAAGGTCACGGTGGTCGAGGCCCTCCCGACCATCCTCAACGGGTGCGACGCGGACGTGGTCCGCACGGTCGCACGCTCGTTCAAGAAGCGCGGGATCGACGTGTTGGCCGGCGTGGCACTGAGCGGGCACAGCCCGGAACCGTCGGGACGGGGCACAGTCCTGTCGTACGGCGACGGCGAGCAGCTGGCCGTCGAGACCGTGGTGGTCTCGGTGGGCCGCCGGCCCCGGACCGAGGGCCTGGTGACTGCGGATGCCGGGGTCACCATCGACGACCGGGGCTTCGTGGTCGCCGACCTCACCATGCGAACCAGTGCGGCCGGCGTGTGGGCCGTGGGCGACGTGGTCGCCGGCACCCCGCAGCTGGCCCACGTGGCCTTCGCCGAGGCCATCGTGGTGATCAAGTCGATCCTGGGCGAGCCGGTGGCACCTGTCGACTACTCCCGGGTGCCGTGGGCCATCTACTGCCACCCCGAGGTCGCCTTCGCCGGCATGACCGAGGCTCAGGCAACGGAGGCCGGCATCGATGTCGTGGTCAAGAAGGATCCCTTCGGCGGCAACAGCCGGGCCCGGATCATCGGCGACACCGAAGGCATGGTGAAGCTGGTTGCCGAGAAGCGCCCTGATGGCACCGCCGGCCGCATCCTCGGGGTCCACATGGTGGGCCCATGGGTGACCGAGCAGCTCGGCGCCGGCTACCTGGCCGTCAACTGGGAGGCCACGGCCGACGAGGTGGCCCAGTTCATCCAACCGCACCCGTCACTGTCCGAGACGTTCGGCGAGACGGTGCTGGCCCTGACCGGAAGGGGGCTCCACGTTGCCTGACGTGACCATGCCGCAGCTCGGGGAGACCGTGACCGAGGGGACCATCACCAAATGGTTCAAGGCCGTGGGTGACACGGTCGTCCGTGATGAGCCCCTGTTCGAGGTGTCGACCGACAAGGTCGACTCCGAGGTTCCGTCACCCGCAAGCGGCGTCCTCACCGCCATCCTGGTCGAGGAGGGGGACACCGTCGATGTGGGGGTCGCCCTGGCCGTCATCGACGGCGACGCCACGGCCGGATCCACGGTCCCGGCTGCCGAGCCCGCCGCCCCTGCCGCCCCGGCACCGGCGTCTGCCGATGCCCCGTCACCTGGACCGGCCTCCGCCCCGCTTTCGTCGCTGCCTGACGAGCCGACCCCGCCCGCAGCGGTACCGCCCGCCCCGACGCCTCCCGCCGTCGCACCGACCGAGGCACGGATCCCGACGCCTCCTGCCGCCGCGGAGCAGGCCCGGGTGCTCTCCCCGGTGGTGCGCAAGCTCCTCGCCGAACACGACCTCGACCCGGCGACCATCCGGGGCACCGGCCTCGAGGGCCGTATCACCCGGGCCGACGTGGAGGCCGTCATCGACGGTGGCACTCCGCCCGCCTCGGTGCCGAGCATTGGCGCCGAGCGCCCGACCCCGGTGACACCGTCGTCCGCACCTCCGCCTCCGCAGGCCCAGGCCGTCCCTACCACTGAGGGGGTCCGGCCCGGCGCCCGCGACGAGGTGGTGCCGTTCACCAACATCCGCCGCCGGACAGCCGAGCACATGGTGCGCTCCAAGGCCACCTCGGCCCACACCTTGATGGTGCGGGAGATCGACTACGAGAAGGTCGAACAGGTCCGCCGCGCCCACGGCGAGCGCTTCCGGGAGGAGGAGGGCTTCAGCCTCACCTACCTCCCCTTCGTCGCCCGGGCCACGGTCGAGGCCCTGGCGGAGTTCCCGCACCTCAACGCCTCGGTCGGCGACGATTCCCTGGTGGTCCACCACGCCCTCAACCTGGGCATCGCCGTCGACCTCGACAACGAGGGCCTGATCGTTCCCGTGGTGCACAATGCCGAGGAGCTCAACCTCCGGGGCATGGCCCGTCGGATCCGTGACGTGGCCGACCGGGCCCGCACCAAGCGGCTCAGTCTCGACGACATCAGCGGTGGGACGTTCTCGATCACCAACTCCGGTCCGTTCGGGACCCTCATCACCGGTGCCATCATCAATCAGCCGCAGGTGGCGATCCTGTCCACCGACGGGGTGACCCGGAAGCCGGTGGTCGTGGAGCTGTCCGACGGTACCGAGTCGATCGGGATCCACTCGATGGGCCTCGTGGCCATGAACTTCGACCACCGGGCCGTCGATGGCGCCTACGTCGCCCGGTTCCTCGCCCGGCTGGCGGCCATCCTCGACGACCGCGACTGGGTCGGCGAGCTGTAGCCCGGCGTGACGTCGAACGGACACCGGACGCCGGACGCCGCGACCGGTCGCGGCATGAGGACCCGCTGGCTGGGGCGCGTCCCCTACGCCGAGGCATGGGACCTGCAGCGGGCGCTGGCCGCCCGCACGCAGGAGGACTACCTGCTGCTCGTCGAGCACGGCCCGGTCTACACCCTCGGCTCGCATGCCGACCCGGCCAACGTCCTGATCGACCCGGCCACCGTCGGAGCGGAACTCCTCCAGGTCGACCGGGGCGGTGACGTCACCTTCCACGGCCCCGGGCAGCTGGTCGGCTACCCGGTCCGCACCGTCGGGGCCGGCCCCCACCACGGACCGGCGCACGTCCGCCAGGTCGAGCAGGTGGTGATCGACGCGTTGGTGGCCCTCGGCGTTCCGCCTGGGCGGGTCGGGCGTATGGACGAGTTCCCCGGCGTGTGGATCGACCCGTCCTCGATCGGCTCCGGTCCCGACGGCCCGAGGAAGGTGGCCGCCATCGGGGTCCGCACGGCCCGGGGGCGCACCACCCACGGCTTCGGGCTCAACGTCAGCACGGACCTCGCCTGGTTCGACCACATCGTGCCGTGCGGGATCGCCGACCACCCGACGACCTCGCTGGCCGCCGAAGGATTCAGCGTCACCATGCCCGAGGCCGTCGACGCGGTGCTCGCCGCCGCCCGCGGCGTGTGGGGACGGATCGACGACGTGTCCTCGGTCACCGACGGGGCCCGTGACGCCGCCACCACCGGGCGGAGGCCGATCGGGGTCCCGGTCGCTCTGCCCGGGACATCGGGCACGCCGCTCGAGCGTCGGATGGCCCGCGCCGGAGTGGACCCGGCGGCCGGAGTCACCCTGTCGGCCCGAAAGCCCGAATGGCTGCGGGTGAAGGCGACCATGGCCGACGGGTACCTCGGCCTCCAGCACGCCTTGCGCGATCTCGACCTCGTGACGGTGTGCGAAGAGGCCGGCTGCCCCAACATCTACGAGTGCTGGTCCGACGGGACGGCCACTTTCATGATCAACGGCTCCCGGTGTACCCGGGCGTGCGCCTTCTGCCAGGTCGACACCCGGTACCCGCTCCCCCTGGACGCCGACGAGCCGGCCCACGTGGCCGAGGCGGTGGCCCGTATGGGCCTGGCCCACGCCGTCATCACCTGCGTGGCACGGGACGACCTGGCCGACGGGGGCGCGGGGGCCTTCGCCGAGACCATCGCCCGGGTGCGCGAGGTGAGCCCCGGCACGGCCGTCGAGGTGCTGATCTCGGACTGCAAGGGCGACAAGGGCTCGCTCGGGACGATCCTCGAGGCCCGGCCCGACGTCCTCAACCACAACATCGAGACGGTGGCCCGGCTCCAGCGGGCGGTGCGACCGTCTGCCGGCTACGCCCGCAGCCTGACCGTGCTCGCCCGATCTGCGGCAGCCGGGCTCACCACCAAGTCGGGCATCATCCTCGGCATGGGGGAGCGGGAGGACGAGGTGCTCTCGACGCTCGCCGACCTGCGGGCCGTGGGCGTCGACATCGTCACCCTGGGCCAGTACCTGCGACCGAGCGCCAGGCACCTGCCAGTGGCGCGTTGGTGGACGCCGGCCGAGTTCGACTCGCTGCGGGAGGCCGGCATGGCCCTCGGGTTCGCCCACGTCCAGGCCTCGCCCCTGACCCGTTCGAGCTACCACGCCCGTGAGGCGGCCGACGCCTCGACCGGCTCGTCGGCTCCCGCCCCGGTCCCCGTCACGATGTCGGCCCGGTGAGCTGAAGGTGACCGAGCTGACCCCGACGGCCCTGGAGGCCCGCCGCTCCCGGATGGCCCGCGTGCGCGACCGGATGGGAGCGATGGGTGTCGACGTACTGCTGCTGTCCCACGGGGCCGACCTGCCGTGGCTGACCGGCTACCGGGCCATGCCGCTCGAACGGCTGACCCTGCTCGTCCTGCCCCTGGTCGGTGACCCGGTGCTGGTGGTGCCCGGCCTGGAGGCTCCGCGGGTGGCCGACGGCGGTGATCTGTTCGGCCTGCGGCCGTGGTCGGACGCCGAAGACCCCGTCGACCTGGTGGTCGACCTCGTCCGATCATCGGGATCGAGGCGCTTTGCCATGTCGGACCGGGCCTGGGCCACCACGGTGCTGGCCCTGCAGGCCCGCCTGCCCGAGGCCCGCTGGGTAGACGCGTCGACGGTGACGTCGCCGATCCGGGCGGTCAAGGACGGCGCCGAGCTGGCCGCCCTGCGGGCCGCCGGCGCGGCCGCCGATCGGGTGGCCACCGTGCTCCAGTCGGGCGGGATCCCGCTCGTCGGGCGGACCGAGGCGGCGGTGTCGGCCGACCTCGGGTCGTTGCTGGTGGCCGAGGGCCACAGTGCCGTCAACTTCGCCATCGTCGGCGCCGGTCCCAACGCCGCCAGTCCCCACCACGAGCCCGGAGGTCGGGTCATCGGCCAGGACGAGACGGTGGTGTGCGACTTCGGCGGCACCCTGTCCCTCGACCGCGACATCGGCTACTGCTCGGACATCACCCGCACGGTCGTGACCGGCACCCCGTCGGCCGAAGTGCGGGACTGCTACGACGTCCTGCTCGCCGCCCAGCAGGCTGCGGTGGCCGCCGCCCGAGCCGGGGTGACGGCCGCCTCGGTGGACAAGGTCGCCCGGGACGCCATCGAGGGTGCCGGCTACGGCCACCTCTTCGTCCACCGCACCGGCCACGGCATCGGGATCGAGGAGCACGAGGACCCCTACCTGGTCGTGGGCAACGAGGATGTGCTGGTGCCGGGTCACGCGTTCTCGGTGGAGCCCGGCATCTACCAGCCCGGCCGGTTCGGCATGCGGTTGGAGGACATCGTGGTGATCGGGGCCGACGGCGAGCCCGATCCGCTCAACACCGTCGACCACGATCTCGTGGTCGTCGACCACTGAGGAGACCGGATATGGATCTCGGGATCGCGGGCAAGGTCGCCCTGGTGACGGCGGGGTCGAAGGGCCTCGGGCGGGCCACGGCCCTGGCGCTGGCCGGCGAGGGCGCCCGCGTCATGCTGTCGGGTCGTGACGCGGCCACGCTGGCCGCCACCCGGCACGAGGTGGAGGCCCTCGGCGTTGACGTGGAGGTGCGGGCCGGAGACGTCACCGACCCCGGGGAGCCCGCCCGACTGGTGGCCGCCACGGTGGAGCGGTTCGGTGGGCTGGACATCCTGGTGGCCAACGCTGGCGGCCCGCCCCCCGGTCGGGCGCTCGACCTGACCGACGAGGCCATCGACGCCGCGCTCAACGCGAACCTGACGACGTCGATCCGCCTGGTGCGCGAGGCCCTGCCTCACATGCGGAGCGCCGGCTGGGGCCGCATCTGCTGCATCACGTCGTACACGGTCAAGCAGCCGGCGCCCGTGCTGGCCCTGTCGAACACGGCCCGGACGGGCCTGTGGGCGTGGATCAAGACTGCCGCCCAGGACCTGGCGTCGGAGTCGAGTGGGATCACCCTCAACATGGTGTGCCCGGGCCCGCATGCCACCGACCGCATGAAGCAGTTGGGTGGCACCGGGGTGATGGGTGACCCCGCCGACTTCGGGGCGGTGACGGCCTTCCTGTGCTCGGCCCAGGCAGCCTTCGTCAACGGGAGCGCAGTCGTCGTGGACGGCGGGTCGACCCTGGCCCTCTAGCTGTCCTCTCTCCGTCGGGCCGGCTGCCCGACGCCGGATCAGGACCGGCGGACGGCGGGGGTCTCAGGCCACGAAGTACTTGGCCTGAGGGTGGTGGCAGATGATGGCCGTTGTGGACTGCTCGGGGTGGAGCTGGAATCCCTCGCTCACCTCGACGCCGATGCGCTCGGCCTCGAGGAGGTCGACGACCTTGGCATTGTCCTCGAGCCTCGGGCATGCCGGGTAGCCCCAGGAGTAGCGCCCGCCCCGGTACTTCTGGCGGAACAGGCCGGTGAGTGTCGGGCCGTCCTCGGCGGCGAAGCCCAGCTCCTCGCGGATGCGGTGGTGCCAGTACTCGGCAAGGGCCTCGGCCATCTCGACGCCCAGGCCGTGGAGGTACAGGTACTGCTGGTACTCGTCGGCGGCGAACAGGCGGGCGGCCTCCTCGGACACCCGCGAGCCCATGGTCACGACCTGGAAGCTGGCGTAGTCCTTGTCGCCCGAGTCGACGGTGCGGAAGAAGTCGGCGATGCACAGGTAGGGGTCCTCGACCTGGCGCGGGAACGCGAACCGCATGCGCTCACTCGACCGGCTCTCATCGGTCCAGATGACCAGGTCATCGCCGTCGGCGTTGGCCGGGAAGTGGCCCCAGGCCACCTGGGGGACGAGGAGCTGCCCGGCCTTGGCGGTAGCCAGCTCCGCCCGGAGGCGCGAGCGGACCCGGTCCTTGAAGGCCGGGTCGTCCTCGCCCGACTCGGGGCGGTAGCCCCACTGATTGCGGAAGAGCGCCGTCTCGTTCAGGTAGGTGGCGAGGTCGTCGATGGCCATGCCCTTGGCCACCCGGCTGCCGGTGAACGGCGGCGGGAACAGCGGGGTG
>DATCCR010000077.1:0-3747 GCA_036511155.1 Acidimicrobiales bacterium | reverse complement strand
CGCACGCTATCCGACGCCCCGAGGGGTCAGGGTGCGTAGGCCGGTGGCCGGCACCAGGGGCCGGGAGAGTCGTCCGTCGGCGGAACCGCGAAAGCGGCGTACACCGATGCACGCCGACCGCTGTACACCGTTTCGGGAGATCCCGGCACGGCGGGCCCTCGGCTCAGACGTCGGGCAGGAGCCCCGTCAGGAGGCGGTCGGCCGCCTCGTAGGGGTCGAGGACACCCGAGGTCATGTCGGCCACCAGCGGGGCGAAACGGTCGGCGGCCAGCAGGGCATCGAGCTGCTGCTCCACCCGGGCCAGCAGGATCTGGTGGAACTCCCGGGCCAGCCGCTGGCGACGGAACGCCTCGAGGTTCCCGGTGGCCACCAGGTGGGCCCGGTGATCGGTGATGGCCGTCCACAGCTCGTCGACGCCGTCGCCGCTCGAGGCCACCGTCTCGATGATCGGCGGGCGCCAGTCGCCCAGCTGGGTCAGGTCGAGCATGAGTTCGAGGTCGCGCCGGGTCTCGCGGGCACCGGGCCGGTCCGCCTTGTTGATGACGAAGAGGTCGGCGATCTCGAGCAGTCCGGCCTTGTTGGCCTGGATGGCATCGCCCCACCCCGGGTTCACCACCACGACGGTCGTGTCCGTGGCGGCGGCCACCTCCACCTCCTGCTGACCCACACCGACCGTCTCGACGAGCACCACCGGCACGCCCACGGCCGACAACACCCGGACGGCGTCGGGCACGGCCACGGCCAGGCCGCCGAGGTGCCCCCGGGTGGCCATGGAGCGGATGAAGACCTTGTCGTCGAGGGCGTGGTTCTGCATGCGCACCCGATCCCCCAGGATGGCGCCGCCCGAAAAGGGTGACGACGGGTCGATGGCCAGCACGGCCACCTGGTCGCTGCCGTCGAGGCCCCGGCTGCGGGCACGGTTGATGAGCTGCTCGGTGAGCGTCGACTTGCCGGCCCCGGGGGCTCCGGTGATGCCCACCGTGTAGGCCTGGCCGGACGACCGGTAGGCGATGCCGGCCACGGCCCGGGCGCCGTCGCCGCCCCGTTCGACGAGGGACAGGAGGCGGGGCAGGGCCACCCGATCGCCCGCACGGGCGCGTTCGAACAGCGTCGCGGGATCAGCGGAACGGAGGGCGGCCATGGAGGAAGGAGCGTATCCGGGGAGGGGCGGGGCCGTCAGACCCGGGCGACGTCGGCGCCGAGCGACACCAGCTTGCCGTCGAGGTCTTCGTAGCCGCGGTCGACATGATGGGCGTCGCTGATGATCGTCTCGCCGTCGGCCACCAGGCCGGCCAGGACGAGCGCGGCGCCGGCCCGCACGTCGAAGGCCCGCACCTTCGCCCCCGACAGGCGGCCGACCCCCCGGACCACGGCGTGGTGGCCCTCGGTGCGGATCTCGGCTCCCATCCGACGCAGCTCCTCGACGTAACGGAAGCGGCCGAAGAAGAGGTTTTCGGTGACGATGCCCACGCCCTCGGTCACGGTGAGCAAGGTGACGAAGAGCGGCTTGTAGTCGGTGGCGAAGCCCGGATAGGGCAGGGTGGCCACGTCCGTCGACCGCAGACGGCCCACACCGGCGGCCGAGGCCCGTAGGCCGTCGGGCCCGTAGGAGATCTCCATCCCGGTGGCCGTCAGCTTCCGCAGGAGCATGTCCATGTGCTCGGGGCGGCCGTCCTCCACCGTGACGTCGCCACCGGTCAGCCCGGCCGCCACCAAGAAGGTCGCAACCACCAGCCGGTCGGGAATGACGGCGTGCGTGACGGGCTCGAGCCGGTCGACGCCCTCCACCTCGATGCGAGACGTGCCCGCCCCGGTGATCCTCGCCCCCATGGCGTTGAGGAAGTCGGCCAGGTCGATGACCTCGGGCTCGCGGGCGGCGTTCTCGATGACGGTGGTGCCCTTGGCCAGCACGGCGGCCATCAGCACGTTGTCGGTGCCGGTGTGGCTCGGGTACTCGAGCACCACCCGGTTGCCCACCAGACGGGGCGACCCGGCCACGCTGGACGACACCTTCCCCTCGACGTTGCCGTGGGACGAGGTGAATTCGGCGCCCATGGCCTCGAGGGCCCGGAGGTGCATGTCGATGGGCCGGGGTCCGAAGTCGTCGCCGCCGGGCATGGACACTCTGGCCCACCCGCACCGGGTCAGGAGCGGCCCGAGGACCACCACCGAGGCCCGCATCTGCTCCACCAGCTCGTAGGGGGCCTCGGGGACGAGGTCGGCCGGCGTGGTCACCACCAGCTCGTCCGGGCGTCCGCCACGGGTCACCGCGGCGCCCATGGCCTCGAGCACCTCGGCCATGATGTCGACGTCGCTGATCCGGGGCACGTTGGTCAGGACGTGCCGGCCCTCGGCCAGCAGGCAGGCGGCCATCAGCTTGAGGACGGAGTTCTTGGCACCCCCGGCCCGCACGGTGCCCGACAGCGGCCCGCTGGGGGTGACGACGATGCGATCCACGTCCCCCAGTATGGCCGCTCCCCGCCCGGCGACCCGACGATCCCGGCCCGAACCCGGCCCGAACCCGTCCGACGACAGGGTCCGAAGCGGGCACCGGTCAGATGACGGCGATCTCCTCCCACCGGCCGAACACCCCGGCAAGCGTGTTGATCATCTCGCCCACCGTGGCATAGGCCCGCACGGCATCGAAGATGGCCGGCATCAGGTTGCGTTCGGCGTGCCCGGCGTCGGCAGCCAGGCGAGCCAACGACTCGGCCACGGCGGCGGCGGAGCGGGCCAGCTTGACCTCGGCCAGGCGCTTGCGCTGGGCCTCCTCGACCTCGGGCCCGATGGCCAGGGTCGGCAGCTGGCTGTCCTCGTTGCCCCCGGTGAACCCGTTGACCCCCACGATGACCAAGCGGTCCGAGGAGACCTGTCGCTGGAAGCGGTAGGCGGCATCCGCGATCTCTCCCTGGAACCAGTTGGCCTCGATGCCGGCCACGACCCCGTCCAGGATCGAGCCGGAGCCCAGCTCGTCGAGGTGGGCGAAGACGGCCTCGGCCTGGGCCTCGAGCTCGTCGGTCAACGCCTCGACGAACCACGAGCCGCCCAGCGGGTCGGCCACATGGGCCACCCCGGTCTCCGAGGCGATCACCTGCTGGGTGCGCAGGGCGATGCGGGCCGCCTTGTCGGTCGGGAGGGCCAGGACCTCGTCCATCGAGTTCGTGTGCAGGCTCTGCGTGCCGCCGAGGACACCGGCCAGCGCCTCGATGGCGGTGCGCGCGATGTTGATCTCGGGCTGCTGGGCGGTGAGCGACACGCCCGCGGTCTGGGTGTGGAAGCGCAGCTGCCACGAGCGTTCGTCGCGGGCCGCGTAGTGGCCCCTCATCCAGCGCGCCCAGATGCGCCGCGCCGCGCGGTACTTGGCGATCTCCTCGAAGAAGTCGATGTGGGCGTTGAAGAAGAACGACAGCCGGGGGGCGAACTCGTCCACGCCGAGCCCGGCGGCCCGTGCCGCCTCCACGTAGGCGAACCCGTTGGCCAGGGTGAAGGCCAGCTCGTGCGCGGCCGTGGAGCC
Organism: Acidimicrobiales bacterium; assembly: GCA_036511155.1. Lineage (GTDB taxonomy): Bacteria > Actinomycetota > Acidimicrobiia > Acidimicrobiales > RAAP-2 > Bog-756. Next base: position 233 of record DATCCR010000077.1, on the reverse strand, counting down.
GGCCTCGCGGATGTGGTAGCCCGACACCGATACCGGGTGGAACCGGGGCATCTCGGCCGAGGTGAAGCGGATCACGTCGGTCACCAGCCGCATCGACGGCCGGGGCGGGAAGATGTACTCCTTCTGGGCCTGGTACTCCTTCAGCATGTCGTTCTGCAGGGTGCCGCCGAGGAGCCGCCGCTCGGTGCCGGCGGACTCGGCCGCGGCCACGTACATGGCGAAGCACATGGGCG
>DATCCR010000076.1:0-11842 GCA_036511155.1 Acidimicrobiales bacterium | reverse complement strand
CGACGCCCCCGACGCCAGCACCGACAGCCGTGACTTCGGCCCGGTGCCGCTGACGTCACTCCTCGGTCGGGTCGTCCACCGGTACGGCCCGCCGGGCCGCACCGGCCCTGTGCCCCGGCCCACGGAGTACCATCGGAACCGATGACCAGCACCCAGTCCAACCTCCACCGACTCCTCGACCCGAACTACCTCGCCGGCGTCGACGGCCTGTCGGTCGATGACATCCGGCGGATGCGCGCCGAGTGCCAGGAGGCCGAGGCCGCGCTCTCCTATCTGCGGCGCCTGATCCAGGGCCGGATGGACATCGTCCACGCCTACATCGAGCGTCCGGCGGGTTCGGACGCCCCTGACCTGTCCAGCGTGGTCGAGAACCTCGCCGGCATCCTGGCCGGCCCCGGCAGGGCCGGTGGACCCGGGCGCAACCCGGTCCTGCACACCCCCGACACCGACGAGATGGCCGGGCTGACCACCGAGCTCGACGACATCCTCGGCGCCGACGAGATCGGCCGGCTGGCCCGGCTCGACGACGCGCACCTCGCCGATCTGGCCGGACGCCTGCGCGACCTCGAGAACCGGGTGTCGGCCGAGCGGCGGGGCCTGCACGAGCGCATCGACACCCTCCAGGCCGAGCTGGTCGAGCGCCACAAGTCCGGCCGGGCCTCGGTCGACGGCCTCCTGTCGTGACCGACCCGGTCGGCCACGACGGCGACCGGTTCGTCAAGGAGCTGCCGGAACGCTTCAACGAACTCGGGTCGTTCATCCGCGAGCAGCGCAGTTCCGCCCGGCTCTCCCTCCGGCGCCTGTCCGAGCTGGCCGGGATCTCGAACCCCTACCTGAGCCAGATCGAGCGGGGCCTGCGGCGCCCGTCGGCCGAGATCCTCCAGCAGATCGCCAAGGCCCTGCGCATCTCGGCCGAGACCCTGTACGTGCAGGCCGGGATACTCGAGCGCCCCGACGGGGACACCGACTTGTCCCGGCACATCTTCGCCGACCAGCACCTCACCGAGGAGCAGCGCCAGGCGCTCATGCGCATCTACCTGTCCTTCCGGCACGAGAACGAGGACGAGGTCGATCCGGGCCGCGGCCCGGGCTCCGTGCCCAACGGAACTGGGCCGACCGCAGCCGTTGCGGACGTCGCCGGTGGGCCGGACCCGGCCACCGCAGCGGGCTGACGCGCCCCTCCCGGTAGGATCGACGAGGCATGAGGCGTCTCGCCGTCCTTTCCCTCCACACCTCGCCCCTGGCCCAACCCGGCACGGGGGACGGCGGCGGCATGAACGTCTACGTGCGCGAGCTGTCCTCGGCGCTCGCCCGGGCCGGCGTCATCTGCGACGTCTACACCCGGGCCTGGTCCGACGACCTGCCCCCGACCCTCGACATCGAGCCGGGCTTCCGGGTCCACCACGTGCCCGCCGGACCACCGGCCCCGTTGGCCAAGGAGGCCCTGGGCGGGGTGGTCGACGAGTTCGCCGACGGGGTCCTCAAGTCGATGACGACCGCCGGCACGCTCGGCGGCGACGACGTCCCCTTCGACGCCGTGCACGCCAACTACTGGCTCAGCGGGATCGCCGGCCACACCATCAAGCACCAGCTCGACCTCCCGCTGGTCTCCACCTTCCACACGCTCGACCGGGTCAAGGCCGAGGCCAGCCCCGAGGAGGTGGAGGCCGACTCGTCGCATCTGCGGGCCGAAGCCGAGGCCGCCATCATCCGCTGCTCGGACACCGTCCTGGCCTCCTGCTCGGTCGAGGCGGCCCAGATCTCCGACCTCTACGGTGCCGACCCCTCGCGCATCCGCATCGTGGCCCCCGGCGTCGACCACGCCTTCTTCGGACCGGGAGACCGCGCTCAAGCCCGCCGGGCGTTGGACCTGCCGGCCGGCGGCCCGCTCCTGCTGTTCGTCGGCCGGATCCAGCCGCTGAAGGGCGCCTCGGTGGCCGTGGCGACGCTGGCCTCGGTGGCCCGGGACGAGCCGGACGCCCGCCTCGTGGTGGTGGGCGGACCGAGCGGCCCCCACGGCGACGAGGAGGTCGCCCGCATCGCGGAGCTGGTCGAGGCGCTCGATCTGTCGGACAAGGTGCTGTTCGTGCCGCCCCGCCCCCACGAGCTCCTCTCCACCTACTACCGGGCCGCCGACGTCTGCCTGGTGCCCAGCCGATCGGAGTCGTTCGGCCTGGTGGCCCTGGAGTCGGCCGCCTGTGGCACCCCGGTGGTGGCGTCCGACGTGGGCGGCCTGCGCAGCCTGGTCGACCACGGGCGCACCGGCTACCTGGTGGAGGAGCCCGACCCCGAGGCCTACGCCGGCTGGGTGCGCCAGATCCTGGCCGAGCCGCTGCTGGCCGAGCGACTGAGCACCGGCTCGGTGCTGCGGGCCCGCCGCTACACGTGGGCCCGGGCGGCCCACCTGCTGGTGGACATCTACGCCGACCTGACCGCCGGCCGACTGGTCGACTGCACGTGACCGACGAGTGGGCGGGCGTCCTCGAGCCCGCCGAGCGCGACGCCGTGTGCGCCCGCATCGACGACTGGGCCGCCCGCCAACTGGCCGAGGGCGGCCTCCTGGTGGCCGTCGACCGCCAGGCCGGGGGCGACCCGATCACCGGTGCCCCCCGGTGGTACCTGCGCCTGCGGGGCGAGGAGAAGGAGTTCGTCACCGTGTGGCTGACCCTCCGCCAGCGGACCCTCCGCCACGAGGCCCAGTTCATGCCCGCCCCCGAGACCAACGTCGAGGCCACGTGGGAGTACCTGCTCAAGCGCAACGCCGACCTCATCGGCCTGTCGTTCGCGCTCGGCGCCGAGGACGCCGTCTACCTGGTGGGCCGGGTTCCGGTCTCCCGGGTGGACGACGACGAGCTCGACCGGATCATCGGCTCGTCGCTGGCCTACACCGACGAGTGCTTCCCGACGGCCATGTCCATCGGGTACGAGGGCCGCTACCGCCGCAGGCCGCAGTCGGCCCGCTGAGCGCGCCGGGCCCCAGGATGCCGCCGGGCCTCCCGGATGGCCGCTGGTAGCGTTCGGGCATGGCACCCAAGCTCCTCCTGGTCGGCGGCGGAAAGATGGGCTCCGCCCTGCTCAGCGGCCTCGTGGCCGCCGGTTGGGCTCCGATCGGCGACCTGGCCGTCAGCGAGACCGACCCCGCCCAGCGGGCCCGACTCGAGGCGACCCACCCGGGGCTCACCGTGGTCGGGGGACCGGTCGAGGCCGACGACGTCCTGCTGGCCGTGAAGCCTGACGTGGCCGAGGCCGCGCTGCGGGCGCTCGGGGCCTCGGGGCCCCGGCGGGTGCTCTCGATCGTGGCCGGCATCTCGTCGGACCGGCTCGAGGCGAGCCTGCCGGCCGGCTCGGTGGTGGTCCGGGCCATGCCCAACACGCCGTCGCTCATCGGGGCCGGGGTGGCCGGACTGTCCGGCGGCGTCGCCGCCGCGTCGGACGATCTCGACTGGGCCGAGGGCATCCTGTCGGCCGTCGGCACGGTGGTCCGTCTGCCCGAGCGGCACCTCGACGCCGTCACCGGCATCTCGGGCTCGGGGCCGGCCTACGTGTTCCTGGTGGCCGAGGCCCTGATCGAGGCCGGCGTGACGGCCGGTCTCCCGCGGGACGTCAGCAAGCAGCTCGTCGTGGGCACGCTGCTCGGCGCGTCGAAGATGCTCGACGAGACGGGGCAGGAGCCGGCCGACCTGCGGGCCGCCGTCACCTCGCCCGGAGGGACGACGGCCGCCGCCGTGCGCACCCTCGAGTTCAAGGCCGTGCGCTCGGCCTTCATCGAAGCGGTGGCCGCCGCCACCGAGCGGTCGCGCCAGCTCGGCCGCTGAGGCCCGGACTCCCGGGAGAGGGTCGGGGGCAAACAGGACGCGCCGGCCCCCCTCGTCCTACGATCCTGGCCGTGCCCCCCGACAGCCCCCTCTCGAACAGCGAGCACCGGCCGGCCGGCGCGGGGCCCCACGGTCGACGCATCCCCGAGGCGACGGTGGCCCGGCTCCCCGTCTACCAGCGGATCCTCGAGGAGCTGCTGCGGTCCGGCACGTCGACCGTCTCCTCCGAGCTCCTCGGAGCCGCCGCCCAGATCAACGCGGCAAAGGTCCGCAAGGACCTCTCCCTCCTCGGCTCGTTCGGGACCCGGGGCAGCGGTTACGACGTGGCCTTCCTGGCTGAGCAGATCGACCGGCAGCTCGGACTCGACCGCGAGTGGACCGTCGCAATCGCCGGCATCGGCAACCTGGGCCGGGCCCTGGCCCGCAGCCAGGGGTTCGCCGCCCGCAACTTCGAGGTGGTGGCCCTCATCGACACCGACCCGGCCATCATCGGCGAGCGGATCGACGACATCGAGGTGCGCCACCCCGACGACCTCCCGGCCATCGCCGCGACGACGCCACTGGCCATCGGGGTCATCACCACGCCGGCGCCGGTGGCCCAGCGCGTGGCCGACCTGCTCGTCGACGCCGGGGTGCGGTCGCTGTTGAACTTCGCCCCCCGGGTCCTCGACGTGCCCGACGACGTCCTCCTCCGCTACGTCGACCTGAGCATGGAACTCCAGGTGATGAGCTTCTACCAGGCCCGCCGGATGGAGGACGAGGCCGACGAGCGGATGCCGAGGATCCGGTCGATCGGCCGGTCCCCGGGCAGCCGCAGCTGACGTCTCGGCGCCTTCTGGCGGAGCGGCGCCGAGTGGGCGGGCCCGGCGACTGGCGGTCTGGCCCGGGTGCCGCGATGCTGGTGCCACGCAGAGCGCGCATCAGACCGGCGGAATCCTGATCCTCGGTAGGATGGCGGGACGAGGCCGTCCAAGCCACCGATGCGAGCCGACCGACGCTGTGACACCGAGGCTGTGACCAAGTGACCGACCGAGCGAACCAGGCACCAACCGAGGCGGTCGTCGCGTGTCGGTGATCGTCGTCGGCCTGGAGCAGAAGCAGGCCCCCCTGGAGCTCCTCGACCGTGTGTCGGTCACCGAGACGGACACCGCGAAGGCCCTCGGCCGCCTGCGCGACCAGCCCAACCTGTCCGAGGCGGTGCTGCTGTCCACCTGCCTGCGCACGGAGGTCTACGCCGTGGTCGAGCGGTTCCACGACGGCGTGGCCGAGATCCAGGAGTTCCTGGCCGAGGTCGGCGGCACCTCGGTCGATGCCCTGGCCGAGTTCTGCACGATCCGCTTCGACGACGACGTCACCAACCACCTCTTCGCCGTGGCCTCCGGACTCGACTCGGCCGTGCTCGGCGAGTCCGAGGTCCTCGGCCAGGTCCGCCGGGCGTGGGAGCGGGCCCAGGGCGAGCACTCGTCTGGGCCGGTCCTCGGCACCCTCTTCCGCCACGCCGTGGAGACCGGCAAGCGGGTCCGGTCGGAGACGGCCATCGCCCGGGGCATCACCTCGCTGTCGCACGGCGCCGTGGCGCTGGCCGCCGACCGCCGCACCGACGGCCTGCCCGGCACCCGGGTGGCCGTCATCGGCGCGGGGGAGATGGGCGAGGGCGTGGCCCAGGCCCTCGACGGGCGCGGCGTCGAGCACCTGGTCATGGCCAACCGCACGGCCGAACGGGTCGAGACGCTGGTGGCCGGGCTTCCGGCCTCGGCGGCCGACATCGTGGAGACCCGGGACCTGGACGACCTGGTCACCCTGCTGGGCGAGGTCGACGTGGCCTTCACCACCGTCGGCACCGCCCATCCGATCGTCACCCGGTCCGACCTCGAGGCCGCACTCACCCGGCGCACCGGCCGTCCCGACCTGGTGGTCGTCGACCTCGGCGTCCCCCGCAATGTGGAGCCCGACGCCGCGTCGCTCGACGGCCTGCTCCTGCTCGACATGGACGACCTGCGGGCCGCGGTGGCCGACGCCATCACCGGACGCCAGGACGAGGTGGCCGCGGCCAACGGCATCGTCTCCGACGAGGTCGAGCGCTACCGGGCGGCCTCGCGTGCCCGCGACGCCGCCCCCATGGTGTCCGCCCTGCGCTCCCGGGTCGAGGAGGCGCGCCTGGTCGAGCTGGTCCGCCAGCGGTCGAAGCGGACCGACCTCGACGAGGCCCAGTGGGAGCAGGTCGACGCCGTCACCCGGGCCATGGTGGCCAAGCTCCTCCACCAGCCGACGGTCGTCCTGAAGGAGGCCGCCGGCACCCCCCGTGGGGAGCGGCTCGTCGAGTCGCTGCGCGCCCTGTTCGACCTCTGACCGGTGCCCGGGCGTCCGGCATGACCCCGTCGACCGGCCGGCTCCGACTGGCCACCCGTGGCTCGCCCCTGGCCCTGTGGCAGGCCGAGCGGGTCACCGCCCTGCTGGTCGCCGTCGGCATCGAGGCCGCATTGGTGGTCGTCGACACCGAAGGCGACCGGCGGACCGACGTGCCGCTGACCCAGCTGGGCGGCCAGGGGGTGTTCGTAAAGGAGGTCCAGGCCGCCGTGGCGCGGGGGGACGCCGACGCCGCCGTGCACTCGGCCAAGGACCTGCCCGCCTCCGTGGAGTTGGCGGCGCCGGGTCTGGTCCTGGCCGCCTTTCCCGAGCGCGGCGACCCGCGCGACGTGCTGGTCGGTGCCCGGTTCGAGGACCTGGCGACCGGGGCCACCGTGGCCACCGGTTCGGCCCGTCGTCGGGTCCAGCTGGCCAACCTGCGACCCGACCTCACCTTCGCCGACCTGCGGGGCAACCTGGCCACCCGCCTGGCCAAGGTGGGCGCCCACGGGGTGACCGCGGTGGTGGCCGCCCGGGCGGCCCTCGACCGCCTGGCATGGGAGCCGCCCGCGGGCATGGCGGCCGACACCCTCGACCCCCGGATGATGCTGCCCCAGGTCGCCCAAGGCGCCCTGGCCGTCGAGTGCCGGGCCGACGACGAAGCCACGTTGGCCGCCCTCGTCGCCATCGACGACCCCGCCGTGCGCCGGGTGGTCGAGGCCGAGCGGGCCTTCCTGGCCGAGCTGGGCGGCGGGTGCACCCTGCCGGTCGGTGCCTACGCCACGCCGGCGGGGGCCGGGAACGGCGACCCCGGCGCCCTGGTGCTGACCGGGATGATGGCCGGGGCCGACGGCCACGTCGTGCTGCGGCACGAGGCCACGGGCGCCGACGGGCCCTCCCTCGGCCGGTCCGTGGCCCGCTACCTGTTGGACGACGCCGGTGGTGCGGACCTCGGACCGTGGCGGCCCGAGTCGTGACCGTCGCCCTGGTCGGTGCCGGCCCCGGTGACCCCGGACTGCTCACGCGACGCGGCGCCGAGCTCCTGGCCGGGGCCGAGGTCGTCGTCTACGACCGGCTGATCGCCCGCGAACTGCTCGACCTGGCCCCAGTCGGCGCCGAGTTGCTCGACGTGGGTAAGGGCCCGGGCCAGTCGGGCCTGCAGGCCGACATCAACGCCATCCTGGTCGCCCACGGGCGGTCGGGCCGGCGGGTGGTCCGCCTGAAGGGCGGCGACCCGTTCGTCTTCGGGCGGGGCGGCGAGGAGGCCGAGGCGCTCCGCCGTGCCGGCGTGGACGTGGAGGTGGTGCCCGGGGTCAGCTCGGCGTTCGCGGCACCGGCCGCGGCCGGCATCCCCGTCACCCACCGCACGGTGTCGACCTCGGTCACCGTGGTGACCGGCCACGAGGGCGACCCGTCGCTGCCGGGCGTCGATTGGGACACGCTGGCCCGCCTCGACGGCACCCTGGTCATCCTGATGGGCATGGGCGCCCGGGCGGCCATCGCCGGGCGCCTGATGGCCGGCGGGCGCGACGCGGCCACGCCGGTGGCCGTCGTTCACTGGGGCACGACCGATCGACAGCGGGTGGTGCGGTGCGATCTCGCCCACCTGGCCGGGGTCGACCTCCCGGCGCCGGCCGCCATCGTGGTGGGCGCGGTGGCCGGCCTCGACGTGACGGCGGCGGTGGCCGTCGCCTCCGCTGAGTGAGACGACGAGCGTGGGGAGCAGGGCCGTGCACCACCCGGTGAGCGGGTCGTCGGGCCGCCCCCCGGTGCCGACCGTCCCGGTCCCGCCCCCCGGGTCCCTGGCCGGCCGCTCGGTCGTGGTGACCCGGGCCCGGGCCCAGGCGTCCGGTCTGGTGCAGCTGTTGAGCGACCTCGGGGCGGAGGTGGTCGAGCTGCCGGTGATCGCCATCGAGGACGCCGCTGACGGGGGCGCGGCGTTGGCGGCGGCGGCCGACCGGGCGGTCGGCGGCGCCTACGAGTGGGTGGTGGTGACCTCGACCAACGGGGTGGCCCGGATGGTCGACGCCCTGGGGGGGCGGTCCCTTCCGGCCTCCACCCGATGGGCCGCGGTGGGGACGTCCACGGCCAAGGCCCTGATGGTCCGCGGCATCGTTCCCGACCTGGTGCCCGAGGACGCCGTGTCGGACGCCCTGGTCGAGGTGTTTCCGGGGGCGACCCCGGCCGGCAGTGCGCCTGGACGGGACGCCGAGGGCGGCGCCGCTCTGTTCGTGCGGGCCGAACGGGTGCGCGACGTGGTGGTCCCGGGCCTGGCCGCCAAGGGCTGGCGGGTCGACGAGGCGGTCGCCTACCGCACGGTGGCGGGCCACGTCGGCGCCGGGGCGGCGGCCCGGGCGAGGTCGGCCGACGCCGTGGCCTTCACCTCGTCGTCCACCGTGGAGCGGACGGTCGACCTGCTCGGCGTCGACGGCGTGCCGCCGGTGGTCGTGTCGATCGGCCCGGTGACGTCTGGGGCGGTGCGGGCCGCCGGCCTCGACGTCACGGCCGAGGCGGTCGTGCACACCCTCGACGGCCTGGTGGCTGCCGTGGCCGACGCGCTGTCCTGAGCGCCGCGGCCTGCGCGCGGCAGCCGGAAGGTGCCGGCCTGCAGGTGCGGGACCGTGTCCCGACCCGGAACGTCGCGACGCGGACGGGCACCCCGGGGGAGGAATGCGGTGGCGGTGCCGTAGGCTGGAGCACCGTGCCCGACCTCCTCGCCGCCTCCGGATTCCCGGCCCGTCGCCTGCGGCGCCTTCGCCGGACCCCGGCCCTGCGACGGCTCGTCGCCCAGACGACGCTCGCCGTCGACGACCTGGTCGCCCCCCTCTTCGTGGCCGACGGCCTGGACGCCCCGCGGCCTGTCGGATCGCTGCCCGGCGTGTCCCAGCACACGGTCGACTCCCTGGTGGTCGAAGTGCGGCGCCTGGCCGCGCTCGGGGTCCCCGGGGTGATCCTCTTCCCCCTGCCCGTGACCGGGGACAAGGACGCCACAGGATCGGCCGCCCTGTCGCCCGACGGGATCACCCGACGGGCCATCGGAGCGGTGCGCGACGCGGTGGGCGACGACCTGGTGGTCATGGCCGACTGCTGCCTCGACGAGTTCACCGACCACGGGCACTGCGGCATCGTCGACCCCGTCACCGGTGACGTCGACAACGACGCCACCGTCGAGCTCTACGCCGACCTGGCCGTCGTCCAGGCCTCGGCCGGCGCCCACGTCATCGCCCCCAGCGGGATGATGGACGGCCAGGTGGCGGCCATCCGGGCCGCGCTCGACAGCGCCGGCCACGCGGAGGCCGCCGTGCTGGCCTACGCGGCCAAGTACGCCTCGGCGCTGTACGGCCCCTTTCGCGAGGCGGCCGACGTGACCATCGCCGGGGGCGGGAACCGCAAGGGCTACCAGCAGGACCCCCGCAACGGTCGCGAGGCGCTGGCCGAGGTCGCCCTCGACGTGGCCGAGGGCGCCGACATGGTCATGGTCAAGCCGGCGCTGACCTACCTCGACGTGGTGGCCGACGTGCGGGCCCTGGTCGACGTGCCGGTCGCCGCCTACCACGTGAGCGGCGAGTACGCGATGGTCAAGGCCGCCGCCGAACGGGGCTGGATCGACGGCCCGGCGGTGGCGCTCGAGCAGATCACCTCGGTCAAGCGGGCCGGTGCCGATTTCGTGCTGACCTACTTCGCCGGCGAGCTGGCGGAGGCCCTCCATGACTGAGCCCGGGCACCCGCCCCGCGAGCACCCTCTCCTCGACCACGCGGCCTCCGAGGCGCTGTTCGCCCGGGCCAGCCGGGTCATCCCGGGCGGGGTCAACTCGCCCGTGCGCTCCTTCCGTTCCGTCGGCGGCCACCCCTACTTCGTGGCCCGGGGCGCAGGCGCCTACGTGTGGGACGCCGACGGCAACCAGCTCCTGGACTTCGTCCAGTCCTACGGTGCTTCCATCCTCGGGCACGCCCACCCGGCGGTCGTGGCCGCCGTGCGCGAGGCGGCCGGGCGCGGCACCACCTTCGGGGCGCCGACCGAGGGCGAGGTCGTACTGGCCGAGGCCATCCGCGACCGGGTCCCCGGCTGCCAGCAGGTGCGCCTGGTGTCGTCGGGCACCGAGGCCACCATGAGCGTGATCCGGGTGGCCCGGGGGTTCACCGGACGGGACCGCATCGTCAAGTTCGCCGGCTGCTACCACGGGCACTCCGACGGCCTGCTGGCCGGCGGGGGCAGCGGCGTGGCCACCCTCGGTCTCCCCGACTCGGCCGGCGTGCCCGGCGCCGCGGTGGCCGACACCGTGGTCGCCCCCTACAACGTGGTGCCCGAGCTCGACGACCGGGTGGCCTGTGTGATCGTCGAGGCCGTGGCCGCCAACATGGGCCTCGTCCCGCCGGTGCCGGGCTTCCTCGAGGGACTGCGGGCGGCCTGCGACGCGGTGGGCGCGCTGCTGGTGTTCGACGAGGTCATCACCGGGTTCCGACTCGGCGAGGGCGGAGCGGCCGCCTTCACCGGGGTGCAGCCAGACCTGTGGTGCTTCGGGAAGGTGATCGGAGGCGGACTGCCGGTCGGTGCGTTCGGCGGACGCGAGGACGTGCTGGCCGTCTTGGCCCCGCTCGGCCCCGTCTACCAGGCGGGCACGCTCTCCGGGAACCCGCTGGCCACCGCTGCCGGCCGCACCGTGCTCGACACGCTGGATCCCGGTGCGTATTCCGGACTCTCCTCCTCGGTCGCCGCCTTCGGTTCGTCGCTCCAAGGCATCCTGGCCGGAGCGCTGGTCGCCGCCGGCACCTCCGACGCGGAGGGCCGGCCGCTGACCGCCCGCGTGCCGGTGGTCGGACCGCTCTTCGGACTCTTCTTCGTGCCGGACGGCGCACCCGACGTGTCCGACTACGACGGCGCGGCGGCGTCGGCCGCCACCGGGCTGTACGCACGGTTCTTCCGGTCGATGCTGTCCCGGGGCGTGGCGCTGGCCCCCGGTCCCTACGAGGTGGCGTTCCCGTCGATGGCCCACGGGGACGCCGAGTACGACCGTGCGCTGATGTGTGCCGAGGAGTCCATCGCCGAGGCCCTCGCGGCCCAGTAGGCGGGATCCGTGCGCGCTCAAGCAAGCAACGGTCGTTGCCGAAGCAATTGTCCGAGGTGCGGTCCAACCTCACGGGCCCCGAACGGGGCAGAATGGCAGTGGTGCGTCACCCGGCCGGGTGCGTACCGACTTCCTGGCGTCCCCCGCCGGGGGCCGACAGGAGACACAGGACCGACGGGCGGACGCCGCCCGGTCGACAGCCGCCACCGGCCACGAAGGAGAGATGGATGACCGTCGGGATCACAGAGCTACCTCCGGAGGGCATGCAGCTCCCCGGTGTCGCCCTCGCCGGTGACGCCGAGCGGGGCACCAAGACCACAGAGGGCATCAGTCTCCTCTTCACCACGGCCGGGGTCACCGTGCAGGGCCCCCAGCCGCAGATCGAGCGGCTGCTCGTGTGGTCGGCGCTCGACTCGGCCACCTGCCGCGAGAAGCTCCAGCTGCCCGACGGCCGCGAGGCGGCCATCATGGAGCTCACCTCCGGTGGCCAGTCCATCCGCTTCCTGCTCCCGAGCGACTCGGTCTCGCCCGGCCAGGCCGCCTACCTCGACCAGGCTCTACCGACCTGGCTGGTCCGCTACAAGGGCACCGCCGCCGTGGTCGCCCCCGCCCCGG
>DATCCR010000075.1:0-4133 GCA_036511155.1 Acidimicrobiales bacterium | reverse complement strand
GGAGCCCGGGTCTGGACCGGTGGAGGTGGTCTGCGGCGCCTGGAACTTCGGTGCCGGCGATCTGGTGGCCCTGGCCCCGGTCGGCGCGGTGCTGCCCGGCGGCTTCGCCATCGGCAAACGGAAGATGAAGGGTGTCACCTCCAACGGCATGCTGTGCTCGGGTCGGGAGCTGCGGCTGTCGGACGACCACGACGGGATCCTGGTCCTCAACGACGTCGTCGGGGCCGAGCCCGGGGCGATGCTGACGGACGTGCTGGGCATCGAGCCCGATGTGGTGTTCGACGTGGCCGTCGAAGCCAACCGGCCCGACGCCTGGTGCATGGCCGGCGTGGCCCGCGACCTGGCCGCCCGGCTCGGCCTCGACTTCACCGTTCCGGCCACCGTCGACCTGGTGGCCCAGGCCGACCCGGCGTCGGTCGCGTCGGTCGCCCCGGCCGCCGGCGCTGCCGTCGGGACGCTCGCCTCGGTGCGGGTGGACGACACCGAGCTGTGCCCACGGTTCACCGTGCGGGTGCTGACCGGGGTCACGGTAGGTGAGTCGCCTGAGTGGCTGGCCCGCCGCCTGGTGGCAGCCGGGATGCGCCCGATCAACAACGTGGTGGACGTTTCCAACTACGTGATGCTGGAGCTCGGCCAGCCCACCCACCCCTACGACCTCGACAAGCTGGCCGGCGGAGGGCTGCTCGTGCGGCGGGCCGGAGCGGGAGAGACGGTCACCACCCTCGACGACGTCGAGCGCACTCTCGGCCGCCCGGGCCCGGGCCTGGGCGACACCGGGCAGGACTGCCTGATCTGCGACGCCACCGGGTCGCCGGTGGGCATCGGCGGGATCATGGGTGGCGCTTCGTCCGACATCGGCCCCACCACCACCCGTGTGCTGCTCGAGGCCGCGTACTTCGTGCCCATGGCCATCGCCCGTACCGCCAAGCGCCTCAACCTGCGCACCGAGGCCAGTGCCAGGTTCGAGCGGGGCTGCGACCCGGCCGGCATCGACCGGGCCGCCGAACGGTTCTGCGAGCTGCTGGCTCTGACCGGGGGACCCGACCTGACCCTGGCCGAGGGCGTCCTCGACGTGGTGGGCGACGTGCCCGTGCCCCTCGAGATCGCCGTGCGGCCGTCGCGGGTGAACGGGCTGCTGGGCACCGAACTCACGGCCTCGGCCATCGCCGACCTGCTGGTCCCGCTCGGCATGGGGGCGACCCCGACCGGCGGCGACGACGACCCCGTCGACGTGGTGGTGCCGACCTTCCGCCCCGACATCCGGCCGGCCCCGATCGGCGAGGCCGACCTGGCCGAGGAGGTGGCCCGCACCTACGGCTACGCCCGGCTGCCCCGCCGGTATCCCGCCTGGCCCCAGCCCGGCCGGCTCACCGACCACCAGCGTGAGCGGCGCCGGCTCAAGGACGTGCTGTGCGGCCTCGGGGCGTCCGAGGCGTGGACCACGGCCTTCGTGACCGAAGGCGACCAGCTGGCCGCCGGCTTCGCCCCACCGTACGTCGAGGTGACCAACCCGCTGGTCGACGCCGAGCGCTTCCTGCGGTCGTCGATGGCCCCGGGACTGGTCCGAGCCGTGCTCTACAACGCCGAGCGGCGCCAGGGCGAGGTTCGCCTGTTCGAAGTCGGCTCGGTGTTCCGGCTGGCCGAGATCCCCTCCGGGGACGGTCCGCCCGCCGACGTCGACGAGCGGCTGTGCGCGGTGTTCGCCGGTGAGGGCGACGACGCCTGGTCGGCCGTGGCCGCCTGGCGCACGATCGCCGACGCTCTAGGCCTGGTCGGCTGGGAGATGGAACAGGGCCCCCGGGAGACCGAAGGCCCCCGGGTGACCCACGGGTACCGATCGGCGGCCCTGGCGTGCACGTCGGCCGACGGCAGTGGGCGCCGGGTGACCCTGGGCGAGGTGGGGGAGCTCGACCCGACCTTCGTCGAGACCTTCGGGCTGGTCGGCTCCGACGGCCGCCCCCGACGGGTGGGTTGGCTCGACCTCGACCTCGGCGTGCTCCTCGACCCCGGTGTGGCGCCCCGCAAGCCGCTCGCTTCGGCCCCGATCAGCAGGTTCCCGTCGTCCGACATCGACCTGGCCTTCGTGGTGCCCGGGGAGGTCCCGGCCGGCATGGTCGAGGCCACCCTGGCGTCAGCCGGTGGCGACCTGCTGGAATCGGTCCAGCTGTTCGACGTCTACCGGGGGGAGTCCCTCGGTGCCGGGACCCGCAGCCTCGCCTACCGCCTCCGGTTCTGCGCCCTCGACCGGACCCTCACCGACGAGGAGATCGGCACCCTGCGGGCGGCGTGCATCGGGGCCGTCGAGGGCGCCCACCGGGCCTCCCTGCGCTGAGCCGCGGCCTCCCGGATCCAACGAAGGCCGGGGTCAGGAGTCGAAGCCCAGGCCGACGGCGTCGAGGGTCCGCAGCCACAGGTTGCGCTTTCCCTGGTGGGCGTCGGCCCGGGCCAGCGACCACCGGGTCAGGTTGATCCCGATCGAGCGCACCGGCTCGGGCGGAAACGGGATCGGCTTCTTCTGTACGAACCGCAGCCGGGTGAGCTCCGTCTCGGTGCCGGACACCAGGTCGAGGGCGACGCGTGCGCCGAACCGGGACGCCCCCACGCCGAGGCCGGTGTAGCCGGCCGCCGAGGCGACCCGGCCGTCGAACGACCGGTCGAAGAAGGCGCAGAACCGGGAGCAGGTGTCGATGGCGCCTGACCACGAATGGGTGAAGCGGACGTCCTCGAGGGCCGGGAAAGTCTGGGCGAAGAGCGTCGACAGCAAGGTGAACGACGCCGGCCGCTGCTCGAGTGACGGCCCCATGGCGTTGCCGTAGTGGTAGATGGCGTCGTAGCCGCCGAACAGGATCCGGTCGTCGGCCGTGCGCCGGTAGTAGAGGAACTGGTTTCCCATGGTGCCGATGCCCTGGCGCCGTTTCCATCCGACGGCCTCGGTCTGGGTCGGGGTGAGGGGCTCGGTCATCAGCACGTAGTCGTACACCGGCACGATGTACTTGCGAAGTCGCTTGACCGGCGACGGCGAGGCGTTGGTGGCCAGGACCACCTTGGCTGCGGTGACCCGGCCGTGGGCCGTGCGGACGACCATGGGCGCCGACCGGCCGGGCCCGACGGGCTCGAGGCCGTCGACGGGGGAGTGCTCGAAGATGCGCACGCCGGCCCGCTCGCAGGCGGCCCGCAGGCCCCAGGCCAGCCGGGCCGGGTTGACCAGGGCGCACGAGTCGGGGTCCCACAGGCCGGCCAGGAAGGTGGGGGAGCGGATGTCGGCCTGGAGTTCGTCGCGGTCGAGGAAGACGGGCTCGGCCCCGTGCTCACGGGCCTGGGCCTCGGCCTCGCGCAGCCAGCCCACCTGATGGGGCTCGGTGGCCACGTCGAGCTCGCCCGTGCGTTCGAAGTCGCACCCGATGCCCTCGGCGCCCACGGTGGCCTCGATGGCGTCCAGGTTCTCCCGGCCGAGGCGCTCCAGGGTGTGGACCTCGTCGGGGAAACGCTCGACGCCGTTGCCCAGGCCGTGGGTGATGCTGGCCGCGCAGAACCCGCCGTTCCGGCCCGATGCCGCCCAGCCGCACCGGTCGCCTTCGAGCACCACCACATCGGCCGACGGGTCGTCGGCCTTGGCCATCCATGCGGCCCACAGGCCGGTGTACCCGCCGCCCACCACCACCAGATCGGCCGTGGTCGGCCCGACCAGGGGAAGCGCCGGCTCCGGGGCGGCCTTGTCGTCCAGCCAGAAGGAGAGCGGGGTGGCGTCGGCGAAGGCCGTGGCGCGGTCCATGCCGGTCACGCTACCGGGCAGGGGGCTGCGGATCGGTGTCCGACCGGTACCGTGGTATCGGGCCGGTCGGCCGATGGCGAATTCGGGAATCGGGCAGGAGTGGTATCAGAACAGATACCACATGGGGACGGAGCGGTATCAGATCTGATACCAACGTCGGGCATGTTCGAGTTCGTCGCCGGACCAGGTCCGGACCGCCACCGGTCCACGAAGAGAAGACTTGCATAATCATGCGGAATATCGCATAGACTTGCAGAATGTCGGGAACGCCCAAGAACGTCGGGATCGTCGGTGCCTCCGGGTACGGCGGGGCGGAGCTGCTCCGACTGTGCGCCGGGCACCCCGACCTCGACGTGGCGGT
>DATCCR010000074.1:0-26933 GCA_036511155.1 Acidimicrobiales bacterium | reverse complement strand
CTCGTCCTCGACGGGCTCGTCGGCGCCGGGCCCCGGCAGTACGGCCAGGCGGCCGTAGCGGCGCAGCGAGGAGGCGATGTCGACCACTGGGAAGCCACCGGCGGCGTCGTCGGGGCTACTGGCCCACAGCTCGGCGGCGAGGTCGCGGGCCTCTTCGGCGTCGAGCCCCCGGTGGTGGAGCTGGAGCGGCAGACCCGGGCCCACCCGGATCATGAGGAGGAAGCGGTCAGCCGTCAGCACGTGGTCGGCCCGCTCGCCCAGCTCGGTCACCACGGCATCGCTGTCGTGCTCGAGGAGGTCGAGAGTCGAATGCGAGGCGCCCTCGAGGAGGCGCTCGAGTCGGGCGATCTCGGCCAGGGTGCGGGTGGCCTCGGCGTCGGCCTGGTGACGGAGACGCTCGTCCTCGGCGGCAGCGCCGGAGGTGGCTGCGGCCTCCCACCGGGCGGCATTGGCCGACGCCTCGACCAGGGCGGCCCGTGCGGCCCGGAGCTGTTCAGTGAGGAACTCGACCTCGGGGTCGTGGACCGCCTCCGGGTCGCGGAGATCGTCGGCCCCGCCGTCCCAACCACCTCCGTCCTCGATCCAGCCCTCGTCACGTCGGTGCTCGGTGGCTGGCGCAGGTGCGTACCCGTTGGGAGAGGCCCCCCCGGCGGGGCGCTCGTCCGTTGCGGGACGGGAGCGCCGTACGGCCCCTTGGTCCTCCTGGACGGGATCGGGCTCCCAGGCCATGGCGTAGCGGCAGAAGCGTCCGCCGCGAGCTGCGCACTCGTGCTCGGTCACCCGGGCCGGCTCGCGATCGAACGCCGCCGTCAGCTCGGAAAGCAGGCCCCGGGTCAGCTCGCACAGATGGGCATGCCGCACCCCTCCCGCCGGTGTGACCTGGACCAGGGCGTGGCCCGGCCCGACTTCGAGGGCGACGGCCTCGACGGCCCCTTCGAACTGCTCGACCAACTCGCCGACATGGCGGACGGCGACCTCGGGCGTACCGAGGGCCGCCAGGCGAGTGGCCAGCGTGCCCTCGTCACCGGTCCACACCAGGTCCTCGCCCACGTGAAGGGCGATGGTGCCGTCGCCGGTGACCAGGGCCCCGGCCGTGAACAGGGCGGCGGCGTCGGCCAGGGACGTCCAGCTGTCGGCGTCGCCGAGGATCGGGAACGACCGCTCCTCGGCGGCCAGAGCCAGGGCCTGAGCCACCCCGGCCTCGCCGGCCTCGGTCCGGATGAGGGAGACCAGTGCGTGGATCACGGTGCCCGACACGCCGGGACGCGGCGATCCGGGACGCTCCTCGCCGTCGACAGCAACCCTCATGTTCGGCATCCGACCTTTCCGCACCGAGCGACGCGTTCCCGCGACCGGTGCTGGGGTGGTCATCGTCCCCCCACGCCCGTTGCTTTAGCCCCTGGCCACCACTTCGGTCACCGCCGGTGTCGCCACATGCGCCGCCTCCCGTGTGGCGCCCGGCGATGCCCCGGACCGACGCCGGGCCCGACCTCTACACTTGGCTTCATGAGCATCTACGACATCTCCCTCCGCACGCTCCAGGGCGACCCAACCTCCCTCGGCGACTTCCGGGGCACGACCCTGCTGGTGGTCAACGTGGCCTCCAAGTGTGGTCTCACCCCCCAGTACGAGGGACTCGAGCGCCTGCAGAAGACCTACGAGGACAAGGGGTTCTCGGTGGTCGGCTTCCCCTGCAACCAGTTCGGCGCCCAGGAGCCCGGCAGCGCCGACGAGATCGCCACGTTCTGCTCGGCCACCTACGGGGTCACCTTCCCGATGATGGAGAAGGTCGACGTCAACGGCGACGGTCGGAACCCCGTCTACGAGGAGCTGACCGCCTTCCCCGACGCCGACGGTGAGGCCGGCGACATCCAGTGGAACTTCGAGAAGTTCCTCGTGTCCGGCGACGGCAGCATCCTCCAGCGGTTCCGGCCCATGGTCGACCCGGAGGCTCCTGAGGTCATCGACGCCATCGAGGCCAACCTCCCGGGCTGAGCCACCGGGGCGGCGGCCCTGGCCGACCGCCCGTCGGCGCATGCGGGCGGGATGACCAGAGACACCGACGACGAGGGACACGAGGGGAGAGGGACAACGTGCACGCCGGCCCGACGAACCGCGAGCCCGCCGTCGACCACCTCGTCGAGGTGTGGACGTCGGTGGTCACGGCCTGTGACCGCATCGGCCCGGGCCAGTGGGAGCTCCCGACCGAGTGCCCCGGGTGGACGGTGCGCGACCAGATCGCCCACCTGATCGGGGTGGAGCGGATGCTGCTGGGTGAGGACCCGCCCCAGCCGCTGGCCGTCCTGCCCGACCACGTGCGTAACGGGTACGCCGAGCTGAACGAGCCCTGGGTCGAGGCCCGGCGCCGGATCCCGGGCAACGAGGTCCTGGCCGAGTTCATATCGGTGACCGGCCGGCGCATCCACGAACTCCGGACCTTGGCACCCGAGGCGTTCGACGTCCGATCCTGGAGTCCGGTGGGCGAGGTGCCCTACCGCGATTTCCTGGCCACCCGGGTCCTCGACTGCTGGGCCCACGAGCAGGATGTGCGCCGAGCCCTCGGCCGGCCGGGCGGCCGCAACGGGGTGGGGGAGCAGGCCGTCCTGGACCGGTGCGAGCGGACGATGCCCTACGTGGTCGGCAAGCGGGTGGCACCTCCGGATGGGACGACGGTGCGCTTCGTGGTGACCGGGGTCCTCGGCCGCCAGGTCACGGTGGCGGTGGCCGATGGCCGGGCGGAGGCGGTGCCGGCCGACGGCTCCGAGGCCACCACCACGTTGATCGTCGACCAGGAGACCTTCTGGCGCCTCGGGTTCGGTCGGATCGCCCCGCCCCGCGCCGTGGCCGCCGGGCAGGCCCGGGTGGCCGGAGACATCGCCCTCGGGCATCGGGTCCTCGGGTCGATGGCGTTCATGACCTGAGGCCGCCGCGTCCCCGCGACGCCGGTGCCGGCCGTCCAGAATGCGGGGGGCCGACGGTGCGGAAGGTCGGTGCCCCGGGTACCGGTACACTCCTCTATTCGTATGCGAGCCACAGCAGCGCCCGAGGAGGGCAACAAGGTCCGACTCACCGTCGAGATCGACGAAACCGAGATCGACGGAGCTCTCGACGACGTGCTGAAGCGCCTGTCGCGCGAGGTCCGGGTCCCCGGGTTCCGCCCCGGCAAGGTGCCCCGCAAGGTCCTCGAGACCCGCATGGGTGGCGCCAGCGCCCTGCGCGGCGAGGCCATCCGCGAGGCACTTCCGGAGTTCTACTCGCGTGCCGTCGACGAGACGGAGGTCGACCCGATCGACCAGCCCGACATCGACATCACCGGCGGCGAGGAGTCCGGCCCGGTGTCGTTCGAGGCCGTGGTCCTGGTCCGTCCCACCGTCGCCATCCCCGGCTACGGCGGCCTCGTGGTCACCATGCCCGCCCTCGAGGTGACCGACGAGGAGGTCACCGCCCAGGTCGACCGGCTGCGGGCGACGTCGGGCGAGCTGGTCGAGGTCACCCGGCCGATCCTGACCGGCGACCAGGTGACGATCGACATCCGGGGCGTCCGCGCCGAGCCCGATGACGACGGCGACGACAACGACCTCACGGCCGAGGACTTCCTCTACGAAGTGGGCAGCGACGGCGTGGTGCCCGGCCTCGATGACCAGCTGCTCGGCGCCAAGTCGGGCGATGCACTCACCTTCGACGCCGAGATCGAGGCCCTCGGACAGACGGTCTCGTTCGAGGTGGCCATCAAGGACGTGAAGGAACTCGAGCTTCCCGACGCCGACGACGAGTGGGCCGCCGAGGCGAGCGAGTTCGCCACCGTGGAGGAGCTCCGGACCGACATCGCCGAGCGGCTGCGCCAGCGGCGCATCGTCGAGGCCCAGATGGCCCTGCAGAGCAAGACGGTAGAGGCCCTGGTCGAGCTGGTGACGGAGGAAGTCCCCGAGCAGCTGGTGCTGGCCGAGCTGCGCGAGCGGATCCACGACCTGAACCACCGCCTCGAGGGCCAGGGCATGTCCCTCGCCCAGTTCCTCGGGGTCACCGGCCGCAGCGAGGAGGAGTTCCTGGAGGAGCTCCGCGAAGGCGCCCTCCAGAGCGTCAAGGCCGACCTCGCCCTGCGGGCCCTGGTCGAGGCCGAGACGATCGAGATCACCGATGAGGAACTCGACGAGGAGTTGGCCGCCATGGGCACACGGCTCGACATGGACGCCGACCTGGTACGGAGCCAGCTCGAACAGGCCGGGCGCCTCTCGGCGGTACGCTCGGACCGACGCAAGGCCAAAGCGATGCGATGGCTCATGGATACGGTCGAATTGGTCGACGAGAACGGGAAGCCCGTGTCACGGGACGACCTGTCGGTGAATCAGGGCGAGGAGGACTCGGAGTGAGTTTCACGGAGGCAAGCAGGT
Source organism: Acidimicrobiales bacterium (assembly GCA_036511155.1). GTDB lineage: Bacteria > Actinomycetota > Acidimicrobiia > Acidimicrobiales > RAAP-2 > Bog-756. The sequence continues at coordinate 22,542 of DATCCR010000074.1, read as the reverse complement.
CGATCGACGCGCAGGCGTACAGCGTGCCGTGGGTCGTCGAGTCCACCAGCCGGGGGGAGCGCAACTACGACCTGTACTCCCGTCTGCTCCGCGAGCGGATCATCTTCCTCGGCACGCCGATCAACGACACGGTGGCCAACCTGGTCTGCGCCCAGCTGCTCTTCCTCGAATCGGAGGAGGCGGACAAGGACATCCACCTCTACATCAACTCGCCCGGCGGCGACATCACGGCGCTGTTCGCCATCTACGACACCATGAAGTACATCAAGCCGGACATGTCCACCTTCTGCTTCGGCCAAGCGGCCTCCGCCGCCGCCGTGCTGCTGGGCGCCGGCACCAAGGGCAAGCGGTTCGCCCTGCCCCACGCCCGCATCCTCCTGCACCAGCCCTTCGGCGGCGTCGAGGGTCAGGCCAGCGACATCGAGCTCCAGGCCAAGGAGATCCTGCGCATGCGCGACCTCCTCAACGGGATGCTGGCCGACGACACCGGCCAGAGCGCCGAGCGGGTCTCCAAGGACACCGACCGCGACTTCATCATGACGGCGGCCGAGGCGGTCGAGTACGGGCTCATCGACGAGGTGATCTCGGCCCGCGAGACCTTGCCTGTCGACGCCATCGGCGTCTCCTAGGGGTCGTCGGTAAGGACAGGTTCGCGCACGCGCAGCCGCTAGGGTTGGTGGTCCGGACGACACCGCCGGACGCACCGGGAGCCCGATACGGGTGACCGGGGTCGCCGACCCGCCCGAGTAGACAGCCCGCACAGGTACACAGCGCCCGGTCGAGTAGCAGGGACCGCCGACAGAAGGACAGGAGCCGACGTGGCGAAATTCGGAGACGGTGGCGATCTGGTCAAGTGCAGTTTCTGCGGCAAGTCCCAGAAGCAGGTCAAGAAGCTGATCGCCGGGCCGGGCGTCTACATCTGCGATGAGTGCATCGAGCTCTGCAACGACATCATCGCCGAGGAGCTGGCCGACACGACCGAGCTGAGCTTCGACGAGTTGCCGAAGCCCAAGGAGATCTACGAGTTCCTCAACGACTACGTGATCGGGCAGGAGTACGCCAAGAAGATCCTGTCGGTCGCCGTGTACAACCACTACAAGCGGGTGCAGGCCGGTAACAACGGCGCCCACGACAACGAGGTCGAGCTGGCCAAGTCGAACATCCTCCTGCTCGGCCCGACCGGCTGCGGAAAGACCCTCCTGGCCCAGACGTTGGCCCGGATGCTCAACGTCCCCTTCGCCATCGCCGACGCCACCGCGCTGACCGAGGCGGGCTACGTGGGCGAGGACGTGGAGAACATCCTCCTCAAGCTGATCCAGGCCGCCGACTACGACGTGAAGCGCGCCGAGACCGGGATCATCTACATCGACGAGATCGACAAGATCGCCCGCAAGTCGGAAAACCCGTCGATCACCCGTGACGTGTCGGGCGAGGGCGTCCAGCAGGCGCTGCTCAAGATCCTGGAGGGGACCACTGCCTCGGTGCCGCCCCAGGGCGGGCGCAAGCACCCGCACCAGGAGTTCATCCAGATCGACACCACCAACATCCTCTTCATCTGCGGCGGGGCCTTCGCCGGCATCGACCAGATCATCGAGAACCGGATCGGCCGCAAGGGCATGGGCTTCCGGGCGGAGGTGCGCAAGGCCTCCGAGCGCGACGACTCCGAGCTGCTGCGCCATGTGCTCCCCGAGGACCTGATGAAGTTCGGCCTCATTCCCGAGTTCATCGGCCGGCTCCCCGTGGTGAGCGCCGTCTCCCACCTCTACAAGGAGGCGCTGATCCGCATCCTGGTGGAACCCAAGAACGCCCTGACCCGCCAGTACAAGCGGACCTTCGAGCTCGACCACGTGGAGCTCGAGTTCACCGACGACGCCCTCGAGGCCGTGGCCGAGCAGGCGCTGCTCCGGGGCACCGGCGCCCGCGGCCTGCGGGCGATCCTGGAGGAGGTCCTCCTCGAGGTCATGTACGACCTGCCCAGCCGGACCGACATCTCCAAGTGCGTCGTGGACCGGTCCGTCGTGCTCGACAAGGTCCATCCGACCCTGGTGCCCCTGGCGCCGCCGGCCAAGGCCAGCCGCAGCCGCCGGGCCGCGTCGTAGGGACGCCCCGCTCCGTCCCGGGGCGCCGCCCGCACCGCGTCACCCCGTGACCTTCGCCGACCTCCCCGAGGCGCTCGCCTGGCTCGACGGCCACGTCGACTTCGAGTCGGCCATGCCGACCCGTCGGACGCTCCCGTCCCTCGACCGCATGCGCAAGCTGGCCGCCCTGCTCGGCGACCCGCACACCGCCTACCCGGTCATCCACATCACCGGCACCAACGGTAAGGGTTCGACGGCGGCCATGGTCACGTCGCTGCTGGCTGCCCGGGGTCTGCGGGTCGGCACGTTCACCAGCCCCAACCTGTCGCGGGTGAACGAGCGGATCGCCCGAAACGGCGAGCCCATCGACGACGAGTCGCTCACCGACGTCCTCGACTCTCTGGCCCGCATCGAGGGCCTGATGGACGAGCCGCCCACCCGCTTCGAGCTGCTGACGGCGGCCGCCCTCACGTGGTTCGCCGACGAGGCCGTCGACGTGGCCGTGGTGGAGGTGGGCCTCGGGGGCACCTGGGACTGCACCAACATCGTCCACGCCGCGGTCGCCGTCGTCACCAACATCAGCTATGACCACACCGAGGTCCTGGGCCCGACCCTCGAGGACATCGCGCGGGACAAGTCGGGCATCTTCACGTCGGGATGCACGGCGGTGGTGGGGGAGACCGACCCGACCCTGGTCGCCCTGTTCCGCGATGCCGCCACCAGGGCCGGCGCCGAGGCGTTCTGGGCCCGGGGTATCGACTTCGCCTGCACGTCGAATCGGCTGGCCGTGGGCGGCCGTCTGATCGATCTGCGCACCCCCGGAAGTGCCTACGGCGAGCTGCTCGTCCCGCTACACGGCAGCCACCAGGGCGACAACGCGGCCTGCGCCCTGGCCGCCGCCGAGGCCTTCTTCGGCGAACCGCTCCACGAAGACGTGGTGGAGGAGGGGTTCGCCGCCGTGCGCGTCCCCGGACGCCTCGAGGTGATCGGCCGCCACCCGCTGGTGCTGGTCGACGGGGCCCACAACGCGGCAGGCATGATGGTGCTGGCCCGTGCCCTCTCCGACGAGTTCGCCGCCGACGGTGCCGTCACCGCGGTGGTCGGCATGCTCGGCGGGCGCGACCCGTCCGCCATGCTCGAGGCCCTGGTGTCCGCCGGCGTGCGCGCCGTAGTGGCCTGCGCTCCCGACAGCCCTCGGGCCCTGCCCGCCGACCAGGTGGCCGAGGCGGCGTTCGCGCTCGGCATGTCGGTGGCCGTGGCCGACTCGCCGACCGAGGCGGTGCGCCTGGCGCTCGAGCGCTCGACTCCGGAGGACCTGGTGGTGGTGTGCGGCTCGCTCTACGTCGTCGCCGACGCCCGCGAGGCACTGCTCCACCCCTGAGGATCCGAGCGGCGGTGACGGGACGGTGGCGTCCGTGTGCCGTGGCCGTGACGCCGGCCCGTCGACACCCCCGACCCCGTGCGGGCGTGCCACCGGCCCCGCGGTTGTCGACTAGCCTGCCCCGTTCGTGGGACGAACTCTTGTCATTGCCAAGCCCGACGCCGTCGAACGCGGCCTGTCCGGTGAAATCATCAACCGCCTCGAGCGCAAGGGCCTCCGCCTGGTCGCCGCCGAGCTGCGGACGCTGACGGCCGAGGTGGCCCAACGGCACTATGCCGAGCACGATGGCAAGCCGTTCTTCGGCGAGCTGGTCACCTTCATCACCCGCTCGCCGGTGCTGGTGCTGGTGGTCGAGGGCCCGGACGACACCTTCAAGGTGGTGCGCAACCTGATGGGCGCGACCAACCCGGTCGACGCCGCCCCCGGGACCATCCGGGGCGACCTGGCCACCGAAATGGGTGAGAACCTGGTGCACGGGTCGGACTCCACCGAGTCGGCCGCCCGGGAGATCGAGCTGTTCTTTCCCGGCCTGTAGGTCTCGGCATCCGCCCGGTCCGGGCATACCGTGGGGTCGGCGACCACAAGACCCCTCCTGAGCTGGGACGATTCCGCTCGAGTGACGCCTGTCCGGCGGACCGCCCTTGTGCCCACCTGCCGATTCCCGTAGCCTGAGGGAACATGCCAGCTGCCTCGAATTGCCAGCGCAGCGGAAACCCGGGCTGCCGACGCGCACAGACGCCGACCGGCCCGATGATCGACGGAGGAGTGCATCTCTGATGCGCGACAACAGTTTCTCCCTTCTGGGACGCGATATGGCCGTGGACCTCGGCACCGCCAACACGCTCGTGTACGTGCGAGGCCGCGGCATCGTGCTGAACGAGCCTTCAGTGGTGGCGGTCAACACCAAGGACGGGCGGCCGCTGGCCGTCGGGGCCGAGGCCAAGCGCATGATCGGCCGCACCCCCAGCCACATCCAGGCCATCCGGCCGCTGAAGGACGGCGTCATCGCCGACTTCGAGATCTGCGAGAAGATGCTCCGCTACTTCATCCACCGGGTGCACCAGCGGCGCTTCGCCAAGCCCCGCATGGTCATCTGCGTCCCGTCCGGCATCACCGGCGTGGAGCAGCGGGCCGTCATGGAGGCCGCCGAGTACGCCGGCGCCCGCAAGGCCTACATCATCGAGGAGCCCATGGCTGCCGCCATCGGCGCCGGCCTTCCTGTCCACGAGCCCACCGGCAACATGGTGGTGGACATCGGGGGCGGCACCACCGAGGTGGCGGTCATCTCCCTCGGCGGCATCGTGTGCAGCCAGTCGATCCGCATCGGTGGCGACGAGCTCGACGAGGCCATCGTGTCGTTCGTGAAGAAGGAGTACAGCCTGGCCCTCGGTGAGCGCACCGCCGAGGAGATCAAGATCGCCCTCGGCTCGGCCTACGAGCTCGAGGAGGAGCTCCACGCCGAGATCCGCGGCCGTGACCTGGTCACCGGCCTGCCGAAGACTGTGGTCATCTCGACCCAGGAGATCCGCCAGGCCATCGACGAGCCGGTCTCGGCCATCGTCGACGCAGTCAAGGTGACCCTGGACCGCACCCCACCGGAACTTGCCGCCGACATCATGGAGCAGGGCATCGTCCTGACCGGTGGCGGCGCCCTCCTGCACGGGCTCGAGAGCCGCCTCACCCAGGAGACGGGCATGCCCATCGTGGTGGCCCGCGATCCCCTCAACTGCGTTGCCATCGGCAGCGGGCAGTGCCTGGAGGAGTTCGAGGCCCTGAAGCAGGTCCTCATCACCTCGTCGGCCCGCTGACCGTCGAGGAGTCCGCAGTCTCGTGGCACCACCGCGGCGCTCCCGCCGCCCCCGAACAACGCTCCTGCTGCTCGTCTTCGCCGCAGTCACCATCATCACGCTCGACGCCCGGGGCGGCCTCCACGTCGTGACCTCGGGGGTGCGCTCGGTGGCGTCGGACGCCTTCTCGCCCATCCGGTCCGGCGTGAACGCCATCGTCGAGCCCATCGGCAGCTTCCTGGCCGGCTCGGTCCACTACGGGGCGGTGCGCGAGCAGAACCAGAAGCTCCAGGCCGAGATCGACCGACTCAAGATGGAGAGCCGCTCGGCCGCCGACCAGGCCGAGGCGCTCCGCCAAATGTCGTCACTGCTCCACCTGACCTACCTCGGTAACCTGCAGACGGTGCCGGCCCAGGTGACCGACTTCGGGACCAGCGACTTCGCCGCCACCGTCGACATCAACGTGGGCCGCAGCGACGGCGTCCAGCTGTCGATGCCAGTGGTGGGCGATGGCGGCCTGGTGGGCCGGGTCGTCAAGGTCAGCCACCATACGGCCACCGTGCGCCTCATCACCGACGGGCAGTCGGCCGTCGGCACCCGCTACGGGCCTGCGCCGGGCTCGCTGGCCGTGCTGAACGGCACCGGTCCCGGCAAGCCCTTGAGCGCTGACCTCGTGCCCTCCAACACCCCGCTGTCCAACGGCGAGGTCTTCGTCACCAGCGGACTCCAGGGTGCGCTGTTCCCGGCGGGCATCCCGGTGGCCCGGGTCGTCGCCTCCCACACCGGCGACAGCGCCTCGCAGGAGAGCGTGAGCCTGCAGCCCGAGTCGGACCTGCCGCACCTGCGCTACGTCACCGTCGTCCTGTGGGGGCCGAGCACATGACCCGGGGCGAGCTGGCCCGGCTCTCGCTGGTCGTCCTCCTCTTCGTGGTGATCCAGGAGACGGTCATGCTCGACGTGCGGATCGGCGGCGTCCACCCGGACATCATGGTGCTGCTGCCGATCGTGGCCGGCCTCATCGGTGGTCCGTCGCGAGGGGCCGCCATCGGATTCACCACCGGGTTGGTGTCCGACCTGTTCCTGCCGACACCGTTCGGCCTGTCGGCGCTGGTGGGCTGTCTGATCGGCTTCACTGTGGGCCTGGCCACGATCGCGCTGGACCGCACGGCCTGGTGGCTCCCCCCGGTGGCCGCGCTCGGAGGCAGCGCCCTGTACGAGGTCACCTACGGGGCCCTCGGATCGGTGCTGGGTCAGCCTCAGATGCTGCACGTGGCCCTCGCCCGCATCGTGGTGGTGGTGTCGGTGACCAACGCGCTCCTGGCCATCCCGGCCGTGCGCCTGGTCAAGTGGGGCATGGCCGAGGCCTCGACCGAGGGGATGCCCACCTCCGACGCCGGCGTGGGCGCCGCCCGATGACGCTGTGCCGATGAACTTCCGCACCGCAGCCCGACCGATCCCCCGCCCCGCCTCCCCTCGCGTACCGCCGGGCCGCCCGGCTTGGGATACTGGTGCCCCGTGAGCCGCTCCCTTCGTCATCCCTTCGGCGAGAAGCGGATCTTCCGCTCCGCCGGGGGCACCCGTCCAGCCAAGGCGAAGAGCCGCCAACCCAGCATGCGGACCAGCCGCTTCTCCTTGGAGGCGATGCTCGACGCCCCGGACACGACCGAGGCCCGCCCCGGACTGCGGCTGCGCATCGTGGGCATCGCCATGGTCGGTCTGTTCGCCGTGCTCGGCCTGCGCCTGTGGGCCCTCCAGGTGCTCCAGGCACCGGCCGCCGCCCAGGCGGTGGTGGCCAACCAGATCCGCTCGGTCCCGGTCACCCCGACCCGGGGCCTCATCCTCGACCGCAACGGCAACCCGCTGGTGGGCAATCTGCCCACCGAGCAGATCACCCTGTCCCGGGTGGCCGCCCAGCACGAGCCGGCCGTGATCGGCCGGCTGGCCGCGCTGGTGGGCAAGACGCCCGCCGAGGTCCAGGCGGCCATCGCCAACCAGCAGTACAGCCTGTACAAGCCGGTGCCGATCCTCAACGACGCCCCGCTGGCCGACATCGTCTACATCAAGGAGCATCAGGCGGAGTTCCCGGGGGTCAGCTCGACCCAGACCACCCAACGCACCTATCCCCAGCTCCAGTTGCCGGGACCGGCCCAGACCTCCTACCCGGCATCCCAGGTCGTCGGCTATGTCGGCACCATCAACACCGCCGAGCTGAAGTCCCGGGCATCCCAGGGCTACCTGGCCGGTGACGCCTTCGGCCAGTCCGGACTCGAGTACCAGTACGAGACGGCCCTGCACGGCACGCCCGGCCGCCAGCTGCTCGAGGTCGACCCCAAGGGCCAGGTGGCCGGAGTGCTCAAGTCGACGGCGCCGCAGCCGGGGGCGAACATCGTCACCAACATCGACACCAATCTCCAGCAGGTGGCCGACAATGCCCTGGCCACGCAGGTCGAGAACCTGAAGAAGACCTTTGACCCGGCGTGCCTGGACGCCCACGACAACAAGGTCGGGTGCTATCCGGGGGCCACCGGCGGAGCCGTGGTGGTGATGAGCCCGAAGACCGGCGCGGTGTACGCCATGTCGTCCTACCCGAGCTACAACCCGGCCGTGTGGGTCGGGGGCATCTCACAGACCGACTACTCGGCGCTGTCCGACCCGGCCAACAACGAGCCGCTCATCAACCGAGCCATCGCCGGCCTCTACACCCCAGGGTCCACGTTCAAGCTCAACACGGCAACGGCCGCGCTCCAGACCGGCCTCTGGGGACCCGAGACCACGTACTACGACAACGGCACGTTCAAGACCCCGGGTTGCCAGTACAACAGCACCACCTGCATCTTCCACAACAGCGCAGGCGACCCCAACGGCACCTACAACGTGTCGTCGGCGCTCACCGTGTCGAGTGACGACTTCTTCTACAACCTGGGCTACCTCTTCTACGCCCAGTCGGCCAAGTACGGTGCGACGGCGATCCAGGACCAGGCCGCCCAGTACAGCCTCGGCCAGCTGACGGGCATCGACCTGCCCGGCGAAGCTCAGGGCCGGGTCGACAGCCAGGCCGTCCGGGTCAAGCTGCACGCCGCCAACCCCAAGGCCTTCCCCAATACCACCTGGTACACCGGCGAGAACATCGAGATGGCCTTCGGCCAGGCCGGGACCTACATCACACCCATCGAGCAGGCCGTCGCCTACAGCACCTTCGCCAACGGCGGTACCCGGTATGCCCCGCAGGTGGCCGCCGCCGTGGTGTCGCCCGGCGGCAAGGTCGTCACCAAGATCGCCCCGCAGGTGACCGGCCACGTGGCCCTGTCGCCCTCGACCTTCCAGGCCCTGATGACCGGGTTCACCGGCGTGGTGCAGAGTTCGAACGGCACCGCCTACGGCGCATTCCAGGGGCTCGACTTCCCCGGCGGCCTGGCCGGAAAGACGGGCACCGCAGACACCGTAAAGGGCAAGGAGCCGACCGCCTGGTTCGTGGGCTTCGGGCCCACGGCGGACCCCCAGTACGTGGTGGTCTGCGTCATCGACCAGGCCGGCTTCGGCGCCACGGCGGCCGCCCCCGTCGTCCGGGACGTCTTCAGCTACCTGGCCACCCACCCGATCGGCCCGGCGGCCGTCCCGCCCGGCGAGAAGGCCAGCCAGTCCACCGGGGCCATCCCGCTGCCCGCCGCCCCGGCGTCCTCGACGACAACGACCACCCTGCCGGGCTGAGCCTCTCGGTGGACACCTGTCCGGGGGGCACCCGGCGGGGCCCTAGGATGGAGGGGGACATGGAGTCTCTCTGGCCACAGATCGAGCCGCTCCTCGCCCAGGTCACGAAGCCGGCCCGCTACATCGGGGGCGAGCTCGGCGCCCAGCAGGTGGAGCACGGGCCCGACGTCGTGTCCTGGCTGCTCGTCTACCCCGACACCTACGAGGTCGGCCTGCCCAACCAGGGTCTCCAGATCCTCTACGAGATCCTGAACGAGCGCCCCGACGCGGCCGCCGAACGCTCCTACGCCCCCTGGGTGGACATGGAGGCGTCCATGCGGACGGCCGGGGTCCCGTTGTTCTCGGTCGAGGGCCACCTGCCGGCCGCCGGCTTCGACGTGCTGGCCTTCAACCTGTCGGCCGAGCTCGTCTACACCAACGTCCTGAACCTCATCGACCTGGCCGGGTTGGCCGTCCGGTCCTCCGAACGCACGGTCCATGACCCGATCGTCATGGCCGGAGGGCACTGTGTCTTCAACCCCGAGCCGCTGGCCGACTTCGTCGACGTCTTCGTGCTGGGCGACGGCGAGGAGGTGGTCGGCGAGATCAACGAGGTCCTGGCCGCCCACCGGTGCGGGACGGCCCGTGCCGACGACGACCCCGCCCGCCGGGCCGAGCTGCTGTCGGCTCTGTCCCGGGTTCCGGGCGTCTACGTGCCGTCCTGCTACGAGGTGGACTACGACGACACCGGGCGCCTCGAGGGCGTCACCCCCCGATTCGACGACACCCCCGGTCGGGTCGAGAAGCGGACCATCACCGACCTGGGGTCCTGGCCCTACCCCCGCCAGCAGCTGGTACCGCTCATCGAGGTGGTCCACGACCGGCTCAACGTCGAGCTGTTCCGGGGTTGCACCCGGGGTTGCCGCTTCTGCCAGGCGGGCATGATCACCCGGCCGGTGCGCGAGCGCCCGGCCGACCAGGTGCGGACCATGGTCAGCGCCGGGCTCGACCGCACCGGCTACGACGAGGTGGCCCTCACCTCGCTGTCCAGCGCCGACTACTCGGGCATCGAGCAGACGGTCACCGGCATCATCGATGACCCGTCGTGCTCGGGCCAGGTGTCGGTCAGCCTCCCCAGCCTGCGGGTGGACGCCTTCACGGTGGGCACGGCCGCCCAGATCCAGCGGGTGCGGCGCACCGGCCTGACGTTCGCACCCGAGGGTGGCACCTGGCGGATGCGCCAGGTCATCAACAAACTGATCCGCGAGGAGGATCTGTACGCGGCCGTCGACGCCGCCTTCAGCCAGGGGTGGAAGCGGGTCAAGCTCTATTTCCTGATCGGCCTGCCCACCGAGACGGACGAGGACACCCTGGGCATCGTGGAGCTGGCCAAGCAGTGCGTGGCCATCGGCAAGCGCTATCACCAGTCGGTCACGATCGTGGCCTCGGTGGGCGGCTTCGTGCCGAAGGTGCAGACCCCGTTCCAGTGGTTCGGTCAGAACACCATCGAGGAGCTGACCCGCAAGGTCCACCTGCTGCGCGACGCCGCCCGGCCCGTCCGTGGGCTCACCATCCGCTGGCACGACCCGAAGGCCACCGCCGCCGAGGGCATCGTGAGCCGGGGCGACCGCCGCATGGGGGCCGTGATCGAGCAGGTGTGGCGCAACGGTGGCACCTTCCAGGAATGGTCGGAGTGCTTCGACCTCCAGTTGTGGACCGACGCCCTCGAGGCGAACGGGATGACCCTGGAGGACGCCGTCTATCGGCACCGCATCGAAGACGAGGTGCTGCCATGGGACCACATCTCTGCCGGCCTCCACCGGGACTTCCTGTGGCAGGACTGGAAGGACGCCCTGGCCGAGTACGGGCTTCCCGACTGCCGGTGGACCCCGTGCTACGACTGCGGGGCCTGCACGGGGTACGGGGTGGAGCACGTGGTGGCCTCGGCGGTGCCCCCGGCGGGCGGCAGCCAGGGCACCGGGCAGGATCTCTCGTCCGGCGGCCAGGTGCCGGTACGATTCCTCTCCAAGGCGCCGTCCGGCGCCGCCCCGGCCGAGTCGTCGGGTGGGAGCACGGCTGAGCTGGTCGGAGAGGGGAGGAGCTGAGGTGCGCATCCGCTTCCGCTTCTCCAAGCTCGGCAAGATCCGCTTCACCAGCCAGCGCGACGTGGCCCGCATGTGGGAGCGGGCCCTGCGGCGGGCCCGCATGCCCCTGGCCTACACCGAGGGCTTCTCACCCCGGCCCCAGCTGAGTTTCGGTCTGGCCCTGCCCACCGGGGCCGAGTCACTGGCCGAGTACGTCGACGTCGCCCTCGACCCCGTGCGGGCCGCGGAGCAGGGCGTGGACGTGGCCACCCTGCCGGCCACCCTCAACGGGCTGCTGCCCGAAGGGATCGAGATCGAGGAGGCGGTCCTGGTGGAGCGGTCGAAGAACTCGCTCCAGCAGATGGTCACCTCCTGCTCGTGGACGATGCGCCTCGTCGGGCCGACCCGCGACGAGTTGGCCGTCTCGGTAGCGGCGCTACTGGCCGCCGACACCGTCATCATCACCCGGGAGCGCAAAGGCCGTGAGGAGCTCGACGACCTCCGGCCGTCGGTGTTGACTCTGACCCTGGCCGACGAGGGCGCCGACCTCGCCGAGGACCCCACCGGTCGCACCGTCGGCCTGGTGGCGGAGCTGTCGACCCAACCCCGCGGGGTGCGCCCCGTCGAGCTGGTCCGGGGTCTCGTCGCCGTAGCGGGCGAACCGGCCGACCCCTTGATCGACGGGCAGGCCGATTCCGGCCGGCCCGGGAGTATCCCGGTCCTCGACCGGGCCTGCAGGACACAACAGTGGATCGAGCGCGACGGGCTCCGTCAGGAGCCGCTCCTCGGCCGGGTCGCCCCGGCCGGGACGGACCGCGCCCAGCACGCCATGGAGCGTGCCTCGTGAACAGTCTCCGAAAGGAATCCGATGTCAGAAGCACCTACCGGGCAGACGCCCGGGGCCTCCGAGGCCCCGAGGTCGGCGAACCCCGCGCCCCCGACCCCAGCCACCGGGGCGCAGGCCCGTCCGCCTGCGGCCCCCGCCGCGCCTAGCGGCCCGACCACCTCCACCACGACCGCCGACGGCGGATCGTCCGGTGGCTCCGGCGGCGAGTCCTCGGGCGGCGAGTCCTCGGGCGAACCGGGCTCGGCCAACCGCCGGCGCCGCGGCTCGCGGGGCGGCCGCGGCCGCAGCCGCACGGGATCGGGAGGCGACGGCGGCGGCCCGCGTGCCGCCGACGATGGCGAGTCGTCCGGCGACGACCGACCCGCCGCACCTCGACCGGCCTCCGTGCCCTCGCTGCCCACGGCCGGCGCCACTGGTGCCATGCCGGCAGCCGCCGCGACCGAGCCGGGCGCCCCGTCCTCCTCCTCTGCCCCGACGGCCCCTGCCGCCCCGGCCGAACGCCCCAAGATCGGGGACACCCGCCCCTCCATCGGCGACACCCGCCCGGCACCTCCCGGTGGCGCGGCCCCGGCCCCGGCGACGCCGACACGGTCGGGCGGCGGACGCAACCGCAACCGGTCCGGGGGCGGCTCCCGCCCGGGCGGCGGGGGAGGGGACCGGACCGGTCCCAAGCCCACCCCGGTCGAGGGCGATGCCGGACGGTCCGCCGGCGGCCAACCCCGTGCCGCCGCTCCGGCGGCCAAGGGCGAGGGTCGGCGCGGCGGGCGCGAACGCCGGGGCAAGGCCGTCGGCCGCTACCAGATCTGCGTCCACGTCCGCCCCGACATGACCCAGATCGCCCTGCTCGAGGGCCGCACCCTGGTCGAGCACTACATCTCCCGGGCCTCCGACGATGCCACCCAGATCGACGGCAACATCTACCGGGGCCGGGTCCAGAACGTCCTGCCCGGCATGGAGGCGGCCTTCATCGACATCGGGACGCCCAAGAACGCGGTGCTCTACCACGGGGACGTCCGTTACGACACCGATGACGTGGAGTCGCCCAAGGGCTCGGGCCAGCCCAGGATCGAACAGCTGCTCAAGCCGGGTCAGACCATCCTGTGCCAGGTCACCAAGAACCCCATCGGGGCCAAGGGTGCCCGGCTGACCCAGGAGGTCTCCCTCCCGGGTCGGTTCGTGGTGCTGGTGCCCAACTCCACCGCCTACGGCATCTCCAAGCGCCTCGACGACGCCGAGCGTAAGCGCCTGCGGAAGATCGTCGACGCCGTGCGGCCCGAGGGCCACGGGCTCATCGTCCGCACGGCCGCGGCGGGGGCCAGCGCCTTGGAGCTCGAGCACGACATCGACCGGCTGGTCGAACAGTGGAACGCCATCGCCGCCGCCTCGTTGAAGGGCCAGGGCGCCGCCCTGCTCTACCGGGAGCCGGCCATCGCCGTGCGCGTCATCCGAGAGGAGTTGAACCGGGAGTACCGGGCCGTCGTCATCGACGACCTGGCCCTCTACGAGCAGGTCCGGGACTACGTGGGAGCGGTCAACCCCGAGCTGGCCGACCGGGTGGAGTACTACGACCCCGAGGCCGAGCAGCTGCCCGTCTTCGAGCGGTTCCACGTCCACGAGCAGCTCCACAAGGCGCTGGACCGCAAGGTCTACCTGCCGTCGGGCGGATCCCTGGTCATCGACCGGACCGAGGCACTGACGGTCATCGACGTGAACACCGGAAAGAACGTCGGCACCACCAACCTGGAGGAGACCGTCTACCGGAACAACCTGGAGGCGGCCGACGAAGTGGCCCGTCAGCTGCGCCTCCGCGACATCGGCGGCATCATCGTCATCGACTTCATCGATATGGAGATCCGGGAGAACCGGGACAAGGTGGGCTCGGCCCTGCGCACCGCCCTGGCCAGGGACAAGACCCGCACGCAGGTCTTCGACATCAGTGAGTTGGGTCTCGTGGAGATGACCCGGAAGCGGGTCTCCGAGGGCCTGATCGAGTCGATGTCGACCACCTGTGCCATCTGCGAGGGCAGGGGAATAGTATTTGACGACCCGGAGCTGTAGGCTGTCATCCCTATGTACGCAGTGATTAAAACCGGAGGCAAGCAGGAGCGAGTGGCCGAGGGCCAGGAGCTCCGCGTGGAACTGCTGGGCCAGGAGCCCGGCACCGAGGTGACCTTCGAGCCCGTCCTCGTCGTCGACGGCGACACCGTCCTGGCCACGCCGGCTCAGTTGGCCGGCGCCACGGTGACCGCCACGATCAAGGGTGAGGAGCTCGGTCCCAAGATCCGCGGCTTCACGTACAAGAACAAGTCGAACCAGAGCACCCGTTGGGGCCACCGCCAGCGGTACTCGACCATCGCCATCACCGGCATCACCGCCGGCTGACCACCCACTCGCCCCACCGGCGCGCCGCTCGGCGCCGCCCGGCGGGATGGCCTGACTACAAGGAGCACAGCAGATGTCCAAGACCAAGGGTGGCGGTTCCACCCGAAACGGACGCGATTCGAACGCCCAGCGCCTCGGCGTGAAGGTCTTCGGCGGCACCGAGGTGCGCACCGGGGCCATCATCGTCCGCCAGCGCGGCACCAAGTTCCACCCCGGACTCAACGTGGGCCTCGGCAAGGACGACACGCTGTTCGCCCTGGCCGACGGGACCGTCCAGTTCGCGAGCCGCAAGGGCCGCAAGCTGGTCGACGTCCTGCCCGGCGCCTGAGCCACCCTCCGTGCCCCCCCGGACCCTCGACTTCGAGGGCTGCGTCAACTTCCGCGATCTCGGGGGCTACCGGACGACCGACGGCCGCATGGTGGCCTGGCGGACGCTGTTCCGGGCCGACGGACTGAACAAGCTCACCGACGCCGACATCGCCCAGATGGCCGACCTCGGCCTCACCACGGTCATCGACCTGCGCACCCGCGACGAGGCCGAGCAGCGGGGGAGCTTCCCGGTCGACCGGGTGCCCGTCTCCTACGTGGGCCTGCCGCTCACCGACGTGCTCCCGGCCACCGAGGACCTGCCCGACTGGGGCGAGGCCGCCTACGTGGCCACCCGGTACGGGGCCATGGTGTCCGAGGGTGGCCCCATGCTCACCTCGGCCATCCACACGCTGGCCACCGGCGCCGCACTGCCCGCTGTCATGCACTGCAGCGCCGGCAAGGACCGCACCGGCGTCCTGTCGGCCCTGCTCCTCGCCTTCCTCGGCGTGCCCGACGAGACCATCGTGACCGACTACGCCCTGTCGGCGGCGGCCATGGGGCGCCTGCTCGAGCGGCTCAAGGCCGAGTACCCCGACGCCGTGGAGGAGGTCGAGCGCTACGCCCCCGCCGTCCTGCACGTCGTGCCCGAGACCATGGAGCAGTTCCTGGCCGAGCTGCGGGCCCAGTACGGCACGTACGAGCTCCTGGCTGAGTCCCTCGGGGTCACCGAGGCCATGGAGACGCTCCGCACCACGGTCCTGGTCGACGCCTGACCGGGCGTCCCGGCCCTCCCCGGACCCACTGTCCCCGCACCCCACCCGGCACCGGCACCTCCGGACGCCTGCAGCACCCGTCGCCCCGTCCCGGGGCCGGGAATCCCCGATCGGTAGGATCGTCCCATGTCCGGCTTCGTCGACGAGGCGCAACTCCATGTGAAGGCCGGCGACGGCGGGGCCGGCGCGGTCGCCATGCGGCGCGAGGCCCACGTCGACAAGGGCGGTCCTGACGGCGGCGACGGCGGTCGGGGCGGAAGCGTCTGGCTGGTGGCCACCACCAACCAGTCGTCACTCCTGCCCTTCCGCGACCACCCCCACCGCGGCGCCGAGAACGGCGCCCACGGCGGTGGCAAGAAGATGCACGGCAAACGGGGCCATGACCTCGAGGTACCGGTCCCGGTCGGAACCCGGGCCCGCAAGGCCGACGGCACCGTCCTGTGCGACCTGACCAACCCGGGCGACCGGTGGCTGGCCGGCGAGGGCGGCCGGGGCGGGCGGGGCAACGCCAGCTTCCTGTCCAACAACCGCCGGGCCCCGACCTTCGCCGAGCAGGGCGAGAAGGGCCACGAGGAGTGGTACGACCTCGAGCTGGCCCTGGTGGCCGACGTGGCCCTGGTGGGCTACCCCAACGTGGGCAAGTCGACCCTGATCTCGCGCATCTCGGCGGCCAAGCCGAAGATCGCCGACTACCCGTTCACCACCCTCGAGCCCCACCTCGGCGTGGTGCGGTCCGACGACGAGACCAACTACACGGTCGCCGACATCCCCGGACTGGTCGAGGGGGCCGCCGAGGGGAAGGGCCTCGGCCACCAGTTCCTCCGCCACATCACCCGGGCCCGGGCACTCGTGGTCCTGGTCGAGCTGGACCCGGTCACCGGGGTGTCCCCGGCCGAGCAGCACCGGGTACTCATCGATGAGCTCCGCCGCTACCAGCCCGACCTGCTGGACCGCCCCCGCCTGGTGGTCGGGTCCAAAGCCGACATGGTGGCCGCCGAGGACCTGCCCGAGACCACGGCCCCCGAGACGTTCGACCGGGGCACGAACGAGGAGGCCGACGACCAGGAGTTCCGTCCCGACCTGGTCATCTCGGCCATCACCGGCCAGGGCATCCCGGCCCTGGTGGGGCGCCTGGCCACCCTGGTCACCCAGGCCCGCACGGCCGAGCCGGAGTCGGACGGCACCATCATCATCCACCGTCCACTTCCCGAGGGCTTTGCCGTCGAGCGGGTGGGGGAGAACGAGTTCGTGGTGTTCGGCAAGGTGGCCGAGCGGGCCGTGGCCCTCAACGACGTGACGACGGACGAGGCGGCCGACTACGTCCAGAGCCGCCTGAAGCGCATCGGCGTGGACCGGGCTCTGGCCAAGGCCGGCGCCCGCGATGGGGACACGGTCCACATCGGCGAGCTGTCCTTCACCTGGTACCGCGACCAGCCCGAATTCACCGGCCAGCCGCAGAGCCGGCGCCGCAAACGTTGATGGCCGACCACGCCGCCCGCACCCTGGTGGTGAAGATCGGCTCGTCC
Source organism: Acidimicrobiales bacterium (assembly GCA_036511155.1). GTDB lineage: Bacteria > Actinomycetota > Acidimicrobiia > Acidimicrobiales > RAAP-2 > Bog-756. Next base: position 5,688 of record DATCCR010000074.1, on the reverse strand, counting down.
TCGGTCACCACCGCGGACGGCCGGGTGGACACGGCAGCCATCGACAAGCTGGCCGGCGAGGTGGCCCAGGCCCGCGACGCCGGACACCGGGTCGTCGTCGTCACCTCGGGGGCCATCGCCGCCGGGTGGACCAGCCTGTCCGAAGGCCGTCCCCGGCCCAACGACCTCGCCACCCTCCAGGCGGTGGCCGCCGTCGGCCAGCACCTGCTCATGCGGGTGTGGAGCGACGCACTGGCCGCCCACGGGCTGACTGCCGGCCAGGTGCTGCTCGCCCCTCTCGACTTCGTGCACCGCAGCCAGTACCTGCATGCCCGTCAGACCCTCGGACGCCTGCTGGAACTGGGGGTGGTCCCGGTGGTGAATGAGAACGACGCGGTGGCCGACGAGGAGATCCGCTTCGGCGACAACGACCGCCTGGCCGCACTCGTCGCCCACCTGGTCGGTGCCGGCCTGCTGGTCCTGCTGACCGACACCGCCGGACTCCTGACCGGCGACCCCCGCCACGAGGCCGATGCATCGCTGATCGAGGAGGTGGTCGAGATCGACCACGAGCTCGAGGCCATCGCCGGCGGACCGGGCACCGCGGTGGGTAGCGGGGGCATGGGCTCCAAGCTGGCGGCGGCCAAGATCGCCGTGTGGTCGGGTATCGAGGCGGTCATCGCCGATGCCTCCCGGGCCGGGGTACTTGCCTCGGTGGCGGCCGCCACCCCGGGGGTAGGCACCCGGTTCCGCCCCCGTGAGGTGGTGTTGCCGGCGCGCAAACTGTGGATCGCCTTCGCCATCGGCGCCTCGGGCACCATCGTGGTCGACGAGGGGGCCCACCGGGCCCTGGTCGATCGGGGGCGGTCGCTCCTGCCGGCCGGCATCGTGTCGGTCACCGGTGAGTTCGGCATCGACGATGCGGTGGAGATCGTGGGCCCCGACGGCGCGGTGTTCGCCAAGGGGCTGGTCCGTCACTCCGCGGCCTCGCTGGCCGGTTGGGCCGGGCTGCAGACCGAGGACCTGCCCGAGGACGTGTCGGCCGAGGTCGTCCACCGCGACGACCTGGTGGTGCTCGGCTAGCGCCTCCGTCAGCTGACGGTCGTCGTCGTGACCGGACTCGGCGGCGGTAGCACCATCGGACCGTGGCCCGGGCAGTCGACCTGGTCGGGGTGGGTGGAGTAGGCGAGTACGTAGGTGAAGCAGCCGGAGGCCCGCCTCCCCTTGTCGAACTCCGAGGTCGGCTTCACGGACACGTCGATCCGCAGTTCGATGAACCCCTTGCCCACCGTGCCCGAGGCGGCCAGCACGGTGATGGTGTCGTCCGTCCCGTCCCCGATGACGAGCCGCACCGCGTCGGTGGCCCGGGCGGTTTGGGGCTGATTCTCCAGCACCGCGGCCGCATTGGCGGCACGGGTGTGCATGGACGTGGCGGCGTCTGACTGCAGCACCGAGCAGGCGGTCGCGAGCACCACGACCAGTACGGCGACGGTGACGTGGGGGATGACATGTCGGATCGACCGGACCGGTCGGTCCGGGGACGCTGCCTCGCCCCGACCTTCGGGCCGTCCGCCGACGTGCACGAGACCAGTATCGCGCCGGTCGTGCACCCGATGGCCGGGTGGTCGTGCCGGTGCCCCCCGGAGCGCCCACTACGCTTGCTCCGTGCCGTCCGCTGATGCCGCGCCCCTCGTCGACCTGGGTCGACGCGCTGTGGCTGCCGGTCGCGTCCTGGCCAGGTCCTCCTCGGCCGTGCGGGACGACGCCCTGCGTTTCGCCGCCGACCTGATCGAGGAGCGAACCGACCAGATCCTTGCAGCCAACGCCACCGACGTGGCCCGGGCCACCGGCGCCGGGGCCGACGACACGTCGCTCGACCGCCTCCGGCTCGACGCCGACCGGGTGGCCGGTATGGCGGCCGGCCTGCGTGACGTGGCCGGCCTGCCCGACCCGGTGGGTGAGATCGTCGAGGGCTGGGTCCGGCCCAACGGCCTGCGGGTGGAGCGGGTTCGGATCCCGCTCGGGGTCATCGGCATCATCTACGAGAACCGCCCCAACGTCACGAGCGACGCCGCCGGGCTGTGCCTGAAGTCGGGCAACGCCGTCCTGCTCCGGGGCTCGTCGTCGGCCATCTCGTCCAACCTGGTGATCGCCGACGCACTCCGCGACGGTCTGGCCAAGGCCGGCCTGCCGGTCGACGCCGTGGGCCTGGTGGAGGACACCAGCCGCGAGTCGGCCGTGGCCTTCATGCGACTCGAGGGCCTCATCGACTGCCTCATCCCCCGGGGCGGATCGTCGCTCATCGCCTCCATCCAGGAGCACGCCACCGTGCCCTACGTGGTCGATGGCATCGGCAACTGCCACGTCTACGTCGACGCGGCGGCGGACCTCGACATGGCCGAATCCATCGTGGTCAACGCCAAGACCCAGCGGCCGGGGGTGTGCAATGCCGCCGAGTCGCTCGTCGTCCACCGGGCCGTGGCTCGGGAATTCCTGCCCCGGGTCGCCGCCGCCCTCGACGGGGTCGTCCTGCTGGGTGACGAGGCCACGCGGGAGTTCCTGCCCGGCATCGGGGCGGCCACCGAGGACGACTTCGCCGCGGAATTCCTCGGACTGACCCTGTCGATCGCCACCGTCGACGACCTCGACGCCGCCATCGACCACGTCACCCGCTACGGGTCGGGCCACTCCGAGGCCATCGTCACCCGGGACATCGGGGCGGCCGGCCGGTTCACCACCGAGGTGGACGCCGCCGCCGTCGTGGTCAACGCCTCGACCCGCTTCGTGGACGGCGGTGAACTCGGCCTCGGTGCCGAAATCGGCATCTCCACCCAGAAGCTGCACGCCCGGGGCCCGATGGGCCTCCGCGAGCTCACCTCGATCCGCTACGTCGTCACAGGAACAGGCCAGGTACGTACATGACCAGCGACACCACACCCACCGAGCGGGCCCGTGAGGAGATCACCTCCGGGTTTCCGGAGGCCGGAGCCCCCCGGTTCGAGTCGATCGACGCCGTGCGCGCCGGCCTCGCCGGAGTGCAGTACCTGGCCGACGACGGGATCTCGGGCGTCGTCTACCTGGCCGACCGGCTGGCCAAGCCGGTCCTGGTGGAGGGCCCGGCCGGCACCGGCAAGACGGAGCTGGCCAAGTCGGTGGCCCGTCTGACGGGCAGTCGGCTCATCCGCCTGCAGTGCTACGAGGGCCTCGATGAGTCGAAGGCCCTCTACGAGTGGAACTACAAGAAGCAGCTGCTCCGGATCCAGGCCGACTCCGGCCAGTCGTGGCAGCAGCTCGAGGACGACATCTTCAGCGAGGAGTTCCTTCTCACCCGTCCGCTCCTCGAGGCCATCAAGTCCACCGAACCGGTGGTGCTGCTGATCGACGAGATCGACCGGGTCGAGCTCGAGACCGAGGCCCTGCTCCTCGAGATCCTGTCCGAGTACCAGGTGTCGATCCCCGAGCTGGGCACGGTGCGGGCCACCCAGATCCCGCTCGTCTTCCTCACCTCCAACAACACCCGGGAGCTGTCGGAAGCGCTGAAGCGCCGCTGCCTCTACCTGCACATCGACTACCCGCAGTTGGAGCGGGAGCGGCAGATCATCGAGACCCGGGTGCCGGGCATCAGCCAGGCCCTGGCCGACCAGGTGGCCCGCATCGTGCGGTCCATCCGCTCACTCGACCTGAAGAAGGCCCCCTCCGTGTCCGAAACCCTGGACTGGGCCCGCACGCTGGTGGTCCTCGGTGTGGAGTCGATCGACGCCGAGCAGGCCAAGGACACCCTGCACATCCTGCTCAAGTACCGCTCGGACATCGACCGGGCGGCCAAGGAGCTGGCCGGCCTGGACACCACGGGCTGAGTCGGGGCCCACGTGCTGGACCTCCTGACCGGTTTCGTCGCCGAACTGCGTGCCGCCGGCATCCCGGTGTCGCTCACCGAGCACCTCGACGCGGCCGAGACGTTGCGCCACGTCCCGCTCGAGGACCGCGAGGCCATCAAGTACACGCTGGGCGCCAGCCTGGTGAAGTCGTCCACGCACTGGCCGGCCTACGAGACGGCCTTCGAGATCTACTTCTCGATGCGGGGCCCGAGTTACTCGATCACCGGCGAGGACGACGAGAGCGGCCCGGAGTCGGAGGACGAGGAGGGCTCGAGCCAGCCCGGCCAGGGTGGTCGCCAGGGGAAGGGACGGGGCGGCGGCGGGGGCGAGGGGATGACCCCCGAGGAGCTCGCCGACATGCTCTACAAGGCGTTGCTCAGTTCGAATGCGGCCATGGTCCAGGCCGTGGCCCGCCAGGCCGTCGACCGCTACGCCGGCATGGAGGCGGGGCGACCCGTCGGTGGCACCTACTACCTCTACCGGACGCTTCGGAACCTCGACCTCGACAAGGTCATGGACCGGCTCATCGAGCAGGCCCGTCAGTCGACCTCGTCGCTCAACGACGAGCCCGGCCACGACCCGGGCTCACCGGACGTCGCCCTCACCCCCTTGGAGGAGCGGCTGCTCCGCGACGAGTACCAGTCCCGCATCGACCAGCTGCGCAAGGAGATCGAGAGCGAGATCCGCCGGCGGCTGGTGGCCGACCGGGGGAGCGAGGCGCTGGCCAAGTCGATCCGCAAGCCACTGCCCGAGGACATCGACGTGATGCACGCCACCCGCGACGAACTGGTGGCCCTGCGCAAGTCGCTGGCCCCGCTGTCGCGCAAGCTGGCCGTGCGCCTTGCCCGCAAGCGGCGCCACGGACGCAAGGGGCCGCTCGACTTCCGCTCCACCATGCGGCACGCCCTGTCGACCGGCGGGGTGCCCATGGACCCGAAGTTCCGCTACCCCCGGCCGTCGAAGCCCGAGATCATCGTGATTGCCGACATCTCGGGGTCGGTGGCGTCGTTCGCCCGGTTCACCCTCCACCTGGTGCACGCCATCAGTTCGCAGTTCTCCAAGGTCCGCAGCTTCGTGTTCATCGACGGGATCGACGAGGTCACCAGCTTTTTCGAGGGGGTCGACGACCCGACCGAGGCGGTGCACCGCATCAACACCGAGGCCGACGTGGTGTGGGTCGACGGGCACTCCGACTACGGCCACGCCCTCACCGTGTTCTGGGAACGGTGGGGCGAGGAGATCAACCCGAAGTCCAGCATCCTGCTGCTGGGCGATGCCCGGAACAACTACCACTCGACGGGGGCGTGGGTCATCAAGGAGATGAAGGCCCGGGCCCGCCACGTCTACTGGCTCAACCCCGAACCCCGCGCCTACTGGGACTCGGGCGACTCCGTCGTCGGCGAGTACGCCAACTACTGCGACGAGGTGGTCGAGTGCCGCACGCTGCGCCAGCTCGAGCGCTTCGTGGGGGAGCTGGCTTGAGTGCGGGCGGAAGCGGCTTCGACGCCCTGACCGGAGCGGGCACCGGCGCGCCGGAGGGGCCGTCGCCGGCACCGCCGGCCGGCATCCGCACCATGGGGGCGCTGGCACCGTCGGCCACCCGGATCGTGCTGGTCCGCCACGGCGAGGCCGTGTGCAACGTGTCCGGGGTGTGCGGCGGACCCGTGGGGTGCGAGGGCCTGACCGACCGGGGTCGGGCCCAGGTGGCCGTCTTGCGGGACCGCCTGGCGGAGACCGGCGAGCTGGTCGGGGCCGACGCCCTGTACGCCAGCGTCCTGCCCCGGGCCGTCGAGACGGCCCTCCTCCTGGCCCCGGCGCTGCGACGACCGGA
>DATCCR010000073.1:0-2541 GCA_036511155.1 Acidimicrobiales bacterium | reverse complement strand
CGGCCCGTTGGGCGAAGGCCGTCTCGATCTGGGCCAGCATCCCGTTGAGCGCCCGGCCGAGCCGCGAGATCTCGGTGGTCCCGTCGTCGGGATGGACCCGACGGGTCAGGTCGCCCTCGGCGATGGCGTCGGCCTCCCGGGACATGTCCTCGAGCGGGCGCAGCCCGCGGCGGACGATGACGGTGATCAGGATCACCAGCAGGGCCAGCAGCCCGAGGGTGAGGCCGACCTCGATGGCCTGGAGCGACGACAGGGTGGCCGACACCGAGTCGAGGCGGGTCGCCACCACCAGAGTGTGCCCCGACAGCGAGGTGGCGAGCAGCCGGTACTCGGGACCGGGGACCGAGTGGTGCCCGTGCGGCCCCCGGTGGAGCGACCCCACGGTGATGGCGCTGGCCTGTGGCCGGTAGACGAGCGACGAGGAGTCGAGGTCGTAACTCCGGGACAGCGGGGACACCGGCAGTGGCCGGGGCAGTCGGGGGGCGGGGTCGGCGGGCAGTTTCGAGCCCGACGGTCGCACCAGGGTCGGGATCCCGTCCGGTCCCAGGATCTCCACGTAGACGTCGGGGCTCACCCGCGACTGGACCTCGGACAGCGTCAGGGGGCGGCCCCGTTCCTGGGCCCGCACCACCAGTCCGGCCACCTGCTGGGTGGACGCCGTCAACTGGCTGTCCACCCGGCCGATCAGGAACGACCGCAACGAGGCCAGGGCGATGACGTCGACGGCGGCGAGGCCCACCGCCACCACCACGACCATGGTGACGACCAGGCGCCGGCGCAGGGTCACGGCCGCGGCTCCCGCAAGGTGTAGCCGACGCCCCGCACGGTGTGGATCAGCGGGGGGTCGAAGCAGTCGACCTTCTTGCGCAGGTAGGAGATGTAGATCTCGACGATGTTGGACTCGCCGTCGAAGCCTTCGTCCCACACCTCGTCGAGGATCTGTGCACGGGACAGGACCTGGCGGGGGTTGGCGGCCAGGAAGGTCAGCAGGTTGAACTCGGTGGGCGTGAGATCGATCTCCTGCCCGCCGCGCCGCGCCGTCCGTGTCCCCGCGTCGACCACCAGGTCGGCCACCCGGAGCCGGCCGTCGTCGCCCCCGGTCCCCGTCCGCCGCAACACGGCCCGGATCCGTGCGACCAGCTCGTCGATGCTGAACGGCTTGGTGACGTAGTCGTCACCGAGGGCGAGCCCGGCCAGCTTGTCGGGACCCTCGTCGCGGGCCGTCAGGAAGAGCACCGGTGTGTTGATCTCCTCGTCCCGCAGGGCTCGGCACACGTCGAAGCCGTCGCCGTCCGGCAGCATCACGTCGAGGACGATGCAGTCGAACCCTCCGGCCCGGGCGTGGGCCAGGGCGCCGGCCACGGTGGAGGCCTCCTCGGTGGCGAACCCCTCGAAGGCCAGGGCCGTCGAGACAACGTCGGTGATGTAGGGCTCGTCGTCGACGACGAGGACACGCACCGGCGGTGTCACGACAGGGGCATCAGCTGTGCACGACCTGCGGCGCCCGCCGGCGGAAGCCGAACAGGCGCTGGAGGCCCCACAGGGTGACCAGGCCCAGCGCCTCGACCACGATGAACGTCGACATCTTGGACTCGCCCTCGACCCGGTCCACGAAGGAGATCGGCACCTCCAGGATCGAGGCATCGGCCCGCCTGGCGGCGTAGGTCATCTCGATCTGGAACCCGTAGCCCTCGGCCCGGATGGCGTCGAGGTCGAGCCGGGCCAGCAGCGGTGCGGCGTAGGCCCGGAACCCGGCGGTGGCATCAGCCACGCCGAGGCCCAGCAGGGTGGAGGCGTAGAGGTTGCCCCCCCGGGACAACAGGCGGCGGTGCCAGGCCCAGTTGGGGATGACCCCGCCCGGGATGTAGCGCGAGCCGATGACCAACTCCCGGCCCTCCGACAAGGGGGCGACCAGCGACGGCAGGGCCTCGGGCTCGTGGGACAGGTCGGCGTCCATCTCGATGCAGGCGTCGAAGCCGCGCTCGAGGCCCCAGGCGAACCCGGCCCGGTAGGCGCTGCCGAGGCCCGACTTGCCGGCCCGGCGCATGATCTCGATGTTGCCGAGCTCCTTGCCCAGGATCTCGGCCAGGTCGGCCGTCCCGTCGGGGCTGCCGTCGTCGACCACCAGCACGGTCGCGGCCGGGAGGGCCACCCGGATGCGTCGCAGGACGTGGTCGATGTTCTCGGACTCGTTGTAGGTCGGCAGGACCACCAGGACATCCATCGTCGTAGCTTACGGGACCGGCCGACTCCCGACCGTGTCAGGCCGTCAGCCCGGCGCGGAGCCGCCAGCGGGGGCCTCCAGCGGGTACGACGGCACCGGGGTGGGGTCTGCCGCCCCGTCGGCCCCCGGTGAGCCCCCGGCGCCATCGCCCCAGGTGGCGGGTCCGGGCGTGGCCCGGGTGCGCTCCCACACCTCCCGGAAGACGACCTGGATGGCGCCCCCGACGGGGATGGCCACCAGCGCTCCCGTCAGGGCCCCGAGCGTGGAGCCGAAGACACCGCCCAGATTGGCTCCGACCAGCACCGACAACAGGACCC
>DATCCR010000072.1:0-3787 GCA_036511155.1 Acidimicrobiales bacterium | reverse complement strand
CGACGTGGCGGCCGAGCTGCGTACCGTGGTCGAGACGTGGGAGGACGACCCGGCCCGGCTCGAGGAGGTCCGGGCCCGGCGCCAGCTGTTCCACGAGCTGAAGCGCAAGTACGGGGCCACCCTCGACGAGGTGCTGGCCTTCGCCGAGGAGGGCCGGGCCCGCCTGGCCGCCCTGGCCGCCGAGGCGTCGCGGGCCAGCGCCCTCGATGGCGAGATCACCCGGGCCCGGGCCGACGTGGCCGGCGAGGAGGCGACGGTCGCCCGGGCGCGGCGGGCCACGGCGCCCCTCCTGGCCTCGGAGATCGAGACCACCCTCCACGGCCTGGCCATGCCCTCGGCCCGCTTCGCCATCGCCGTGGGGGGCGACGGCAGCGGCGACGAGGTGACCTTCGAGCTGGCCGCCAACCCCGGTGAGCCGGCCCAGCCGCTGGCCAAGGCGGCATCCGGGGGCGAACTGTCCCGCACCATGCTTGCCGTCCGCCTGGCCCTGACCGACGCCCCCGGCGTACTGGTCTTCGACGAGGTGGACGCCGGGGTGGGCGGGCGGGCCGCCACGGCCGTGGGCACCGCCCTCGCCGGGCTCGGCCACTACGCGCAGGTCCTGGTCGTCACCCACCTCGCCCAGGTGGCGGCCCAGGCCGACCACCAGGTCGAGGTGCGCAAGGTGGAGGCCGGCGGCCGGACCCGCTCCGAGGTGACCGTCCTCGAACCCGACGGGCGCATCGTCGAGATCAGCCGGATGCTCTCGGGCAGCCCGGACAGCGAGGCCGCCCACCGCCACGCCCGCGAGCTGCTGGGCCCGCGGGCCCGGTGACGGGCCGACCTGCGGACTCGGTGCCGCCCCGCCCGCACGGACCGCGGGCCCTCCGCCCACCGTCCGTGCGGGGTCCGCACCCCGACGTCACCCGTTCCGGTAACCTCGGCGGGTGCCCGATGTGGATGGCCGCGACGTGAGCGGACGACAGACAAAGTACGTGTTCTTCACCGGCGGGGTGTCCTCGTCGCTCGGCAAGGGACTCACCGCCTCCTCCCTCGGCCGGCTGCTCAAGTGCCGTGGCCTGAAGGTCACGATGTGCAAGCTCGACCCGTACATCAACGTCGACCCGGGCACCATGAACCCCTTCGAGCACGGCGAGGTGTTCGTCACCGAGGACGGGGGCGAGACGGACCTCGACCTCGGCCACTACGAGCGGTTCATCGACGAGAACCTGCACAAGGGCTCCAACGCCACCACCGGGCGGATCTACTCGTCGGTGATCGCCAAGGAGCGCCGGGGCGACTACCTGGGCAAGACCGTCCAGGTGATCCCCCACATCACCGACGAGATCAAGAACCACATCCACAAGCTCGGCAACACCGGCGTGGACGTGGTCATCGTGGAGATCGGCGGCACCGTCGGCGACATCGAGATCCTGCCGTTCATCGAGGCCATCCGGCAGTTCCGCCGGGACGTCGGCCGCGCAAACGTGGCCTATGTCCACCTCACCCTCGTCCCGTACCTGCGCCCGTCGGGCGAGCAGAAGACCAAGCCCACGCAGCACTCGGTCACCGACCTGCGCAGCCAGGGCATCCAGCCCGACGTCATCGTCTGCCGCTCGGACCGGATGATCTCCGAGGACCTGAAGCGCAAGATCTCGCTGCTGTGCGACGTCCCCATCCAGGCCGTCGTGTCCTGCATCGACGCCGACAACATCTACCAGATCCCCCTCGTCCTGCATGAAGAGGGCCTCGACAGCTACCTGCTCGATGTGCTGGAGATCGACGTGGCCGATCACCCGATCGACCTGACCCGCTGGGAGCACCTCGTCGACCAGGTCGCCGCGGCCGTGCGCCCGGTCCGCATCGGCATCATCGGCAAGTACGTCGACCTTCCCGACGCCTACCTGTCGGTCGTCGAGTCGCTGCGCCACGCCGGCTTCCACCACGGGGCCAAGGTCGAGATCGAGTGGGTCCAGGCCGCCACCGTGCCCGACCTGCTCGAGCGCGACGGGCTGCGGGGCTTCGACGGCCTGGTCATCCCCGGCGGCTTCGGCGAGCGGGGCGTGGAAGGCAAGATCGCCGCCGCCCGCTACGCCCGCGAGCACGACCTGCCGCTCCTGGGCCTGTGCCTCGGCCTCCAGGTCATGATCATCGAGGTGGCCCGGTCGCTGGCCGGCCTGGACGGCGCCAACTCCCGCGAATTCGAGGCCACCACCCGTCACCCGGTCGTCGACCTCATGGACGAGCAGGTCGACGTGTCCGACAAGGGCGGGACCATGCGGCTCGGCTCCTACGATGCCCGCCTGCTTCCCGACTCGCAGGTGGCCCAGGCCTACGGCGACGTGGTGGTGTCCGAGCGCCACCGCCACCGTTACGAGGTCAACCCCCGCTACCGCGAGCGCCTGGAGGAGGCCGGCCTGGTCTGCTCGGGCGTCTCACCCGACGGCCGTCTGGTGGAGTTCATCGAACTGCCGGGCCACCCGTTCTGGGTGGGCACCCAGGCCCATCCCGAGTTCAAGAGCCGCCCCGACCAGCCCCACCCCCTGTTCCGGGGATTGGTGGGCGCCGCCCTGGCCCGGGCCGAGGGCCGGGATCCCCACCTGATCGACATCGGTGCCGTCGGCTGAGGCCGGGGACGCGCCCGGCACCGACCTCCCCGTCTTCACGCCCACCGGTGAGGAGACCGTCCACCGCGGGTGGTTCATCCGGGTGCAGCGGGCCACCTTCCTCGACCCCGACGGCGTCCCCTTCGAACGCGACATCGTACGCCACCCCGGGGCCGTGGCCGTGGTGGCCGTCACCGAACGAGACACCGTGGTGCTCGTCCACCAGTACCGCCCGGCCGTCGACCGGTGGCTGCTCGAGATCCCGGCCGGCACGTGCGATGTCGACGGTGAGCCGAGCGAGGCGACGGCCCGACGCGAGCTGGCCGAGGAGGTCGGCTACGCGTCCGACCACCTCGACCTGCTGACCCGGACGGTCATCACCCCGGGCTTCTGCGACGAGTACGCCGACATCTACCTGGCCACCGGACTGCACGCGGTGCCGTCCGACCGCCAGGGGGCCGAGGAGCAGTTCCTGGCGGTCGTCGAGGTCCCCCTCGACCGGTTCGACGCCATGGTGGACGACGGCTCGATCATCGACGCCTCCACCATCCTCGGCGTCGGCCTGGCCGTGCGCCGGCTGGCCGCGACGGGCTGAGCGCGGCGGTGCCCGAGGCCCTGTCGACGGACGCCGAGGAGTACCTCTCCTGGTTGGCCGTCGAGAAGGGCCGGTCGCGCAACACCCTCGTCGCCTACCGTCGCGACCTCGCCACGTACGAGGCGTGGGCGGCCGAGCAGGGGCTCGACGTGCACACGGCCACCCCCGGTGACCTCGAGCGCCACCTGGCCGACCTGCGGGCACTGGACCGGAACCCGGCGTCCCTGGCCCGGGCCACCACCGCCCTGCGGGGCCTCTACCGGTTCTGGGTGGGGGAGGGCACCATCGCCGTCGACCCCACGGCCGACGTGCGGTCGCCCAAGCTGCCCCGTCGCCTGCCCAAGGCCCTGGAGGAGTCCCAGGTCCTCGCCCTGCTCGACTCGGTCGACGGCGGAGCTCCGATCGACCTGCGGGACCGGGCCCTGCTTGAGGTCCTCTACGGCACCGGGGCCCGGATCAGCGAGGTGATCGGGCTGTCGCTGCTCGACCTCACCGGCGACGACGGCATGCTCCGGGTCTTCGGGAAGGGTGCCAAGGAGCGGCTGGTGCCTCTGGGCGGCCACGCCCGCATGGCCCTCGAACGGTGGCTCGGCCCGTCGGGCCGTCC
>DATCCR010000071.1:0-17568 GCA_036511155.1 Acidimicrobiales bacterium | reverse complement strand
AGGTCTACCTGGCGGATGTCACTACGGTGACGGGTTCGTTCTCGTTGCGGAACTTCGGGGAAGGTCAGACCTACGAAGGCACGGTTTCCGCAGATCCGACAACGGGGGCGTTCTCCTTGACGCTGGCCTCGCCCGTAACTGCCGGCCAGGTGTACACCTCCGATGCCACCGATGGCCTCGGCAACACGTCCGAATTTGGCCACGATATTGTGGCCGGCGGTCCCTCCACTCCGGTCGGAGTGACAGCGCCTCCTTACATCTCCCAGGCAAACTCGACCGCGGTTACCGTCAGCGGCAGCTCGCCGACATCTGCTGTCTCCGCCACGATCACGCTCACCGATCAGGCATCGGCGACCGTGACGTCGACGGTCTCGGTGGACGGGTCGGGCAACTTCACGACCACCCTCGACGCCAGCAGCTTGGCCGATGGCCCGGTGACCGCATCGGTGTTCGTGACCGACGCTGCCAGCCAGACCTCACCGACGGTCACGTTGGCATCCACCAAGGACACCATCTCACCGGTGCTGCAGTCGACCAGTCCTGCAGCCTCCAGCACGGTGGCCTCGCCCGGGACGATCAGCTTCAGCTATAGCGAGCCGTTGGCCTCGGGCGCATCGGTGGCCGTCACCCTGGACGGGACTCCGGTGCCGGGCGTCTCCGCGATCCCCGGTGACCCGGCCGCCGCCGTCTTCACCCCGACGAGCCCGATCGGCTCCGGCGCTCTGGAGGCCACTTCCACGGTGACTGATCTCGCCGGCAACCCGACCGTCTCCATCCTGGATGCGACCGTGGACGCCACGCCTCCGGATGCACCGACGCTGACCACACCGGACACCGCCAACGGCATCGACCAGGTGGCCGTGCCGGTTTCGGGAACTGCGGAGCCGCTGGCCGTCCTTGACCTCACCGCCACGGACGGCACGAACACGACCACCACGATCACGTCTGCAGATGCCACGGGTGCCTACGCCACGACGATCGACATGTCCGCCTTGGTCGACGGATCCATCTCGGTGAGCGTGGTCGCCGTGGACGCGGTCGGCAATGTCTCCCCGGCGACCACCAATTCGTTGGTGAAGAACTCCAACGGCCCGAAGTTGGTGTCGAGCACACCCGTGCTCGGAACCACAGTGGCTTCTCCGGGCACGGTGAGGCTCACGTTCGACCGTGGGCTCGGAGTGGGGTCCATGATCTCGCTCAGCAACGGCGTGAGCAACGTGTTCGGCCAATCGGTGGTCTCAGGGCAGTCGGTCGTCTTCACGCCCCTGTCATCCCTGGATTCGGGCACCTATACGGCGTCCGCAACTGCTGTCGACTCGTTTGCCAATGCTACGGCGGTCCAGGTCGGATTCACCATCGATGCGACGCCCCCGGCAGCACCGTCGGTGACTCCGCCGGCGTCCGTCGACTTCAACAGTGCCCCGGCCGACCCCTTCGGTGGAACGGCTGAGCCTGGCTCGACGGTTGCCGTCACGGTGACCAATGGATCGACAACGGTCCAGGGTTCGACGACTGCCGACCCGTCCGGCAACTGGTCGCTGAACCTCGACGTGAGCACGCTCGCCGACGGCAGCCTGTCGGTGTCGGCCACGGCGACGGACGCCGTCGGAAACGTGAGTACACCCACCACGCTGACCGTGGCCAAGCAGACGTTGCCCAGCGCTCCGGCAATCTCGGGTGTCGTGGCGACGGCGACGCAGCTGACGGTCAATGTGGTGGCGCCGGCGAACACCGGTGGATTGCCGATCATCGGCTACCGGGTCACCTTGGCGTCGACCGGCCCGACCGTGACGTTCTCGTCGACCACTGCCTCAGTCGTGTCGCCGGTGCTCCCGCAAGGAACGTCCTACAGCGTCACGGCCCAGGCCCAGACTGCAGCCGGCTACGGGCCGGCCAGTTCATCGATCCCAACCGCCACGAAGTTCACTCCCAAGATCACCATCGTCCCCGCCGCCAAGACGGTGGCACACGGCGGCACCCTGAGCTTCTCCGGTGTCATTACCCGGGCCACGGCGGGCACTCCGATCAAGGGAGCCAAGGCGATCCTGTGGCAGGTGGACACCCTGGGGCACAAAGTCGAGGCCGGACGGATGACGGCGACCAACGCCGCCGGCCAATGGTCGCTGACTATCACGCCACCGACCGGAACGTGGAAGTACTACGCCACCTGGGCGGGTGACGCCACCGACGTGTTCTGCCAATCGACGATCACGGTGCCCATCACCGTCAGCTGAACTCGACCCGGATCGTCGATACGGGCAAGGACTCGCTGGCGCCGAGCTTGAGGATCTGAGTCGGTCACGCAGGTCTGCCCGAACTCCGAAATGCCGTTCCGTCGGTTCGGAGGCGATCGAGCTGACGCAGAGGCGGCATACCTGAGTGTGCTGTCTTGAATGGCGCCACCGCCACGTCGTGCATCGACTCACCGGGCAACTACGACCTCGGCACATTGATGGTCAGGCCGTGTGTCCTGAAAGGAGAGTGATGGTGACGTAGAAAGCCACCAGCACGAACCGTGCTGTGCCAGTGATGGAGGTTGTGACCGGATCCCAATACCTGAGCCACTTGACCTGGACCCCAGATTCTGACCCACCTGTGTGAGATTCTGGCCGTGAACCGCCGGAGGTGGACATGGCATTTGGATATCCGACGACATTCCGTGAAGCGGCGTGCGAGCGCATGCTCCAGGGCGAGCACCCCGAGGAACTCGCCCGTGAGCTGGAGGTATCGGCAGCGACGCTCTACCGGTGGAAGAAGCAGACATTGATCGATGCCGGCCGCAAGCCCGGCAGCAAGAGCTACGAGCCGGACGAACTGGCTCGGTTCACGGGGACCTGGTCACATGCAGTTGGCGCTCATCGTTGATTCTTGATCCGGGTCGGCGGAAACGGGTGGGACCTAGGTCCGGTGCTCACGAAGCACGGTGACGCCGTAGGGGTTGCGGATAGGATCGCTGACGTGGATTTCGAAGAACAACTGGGCGACGAGTCGGCGGGCTACGCAGCGGACATTCGCCCGGGGCGCCCCCTAGTTGTGGCGTTCGGAGGAATATCAGGCGGGCTGGATATGCCGCCTTTCGAGTTCTTCGGAATGTTGTCCGAATTGGATGCCTCGAAAGTGTTCCTGCGGGACTTGGACCAGGTGTGGTACCAAAAGGGCGTCAGGGGTATCGGAGGGATCGGGTCCGTAACGCGGTACCTAGAGGACATCAATGCCCAACAGATGCTCCTTGTCGGGAACTCGGCCGGGGCATTCGGTGCTCTCCTTTTTGGTTCTTTGTTGGACCGTGGCAGAGTGTTGGCATTCTCTCCTCAGACGTTTCTTGGACGAGCGCAACGATTGCGGGCAGGTGACTTCCGATGGCGAAAGGAAGTGGCGAACCTTCATCGCATCTCTGGTGCGACACTCGATCTGCTTGATATCGGCCCTGTCAGTGGCGAGGTCCACTACAGCGTCGATCACCGACTCGACAAGATGCACGCCGAGCGAGTTTCGGACATTCCTGGACTCTCGGTGGTCGGTCATCATGACACCGACCACGAGTTAGTGAGGGTGCTAAAGCGGTCTGGTCAACTGAAGACCTTGTTACTGAATGGAGTCACGGCGCAATGACGGCGCAATGACGGCGCAATGGGCGGGGCCAGGGTGGCCGGAATTGCCGACAGATCGGCTGCTGAGATTGCCAACCGACCACCGATTGCGCGCCTAGCTTCACGAGAAAGTGCGTGACGAACTGACACGGGGTCGAAAGCCATGTGATCCATAGTGGGTGACTCTCCGAGCTATGGGGCAAGTCAGTACTTGGGCCGCTCGTCGCGGGAGCGGTGCGAGCGAACGTGGAGCTTCCAGATACTCAGTCGCCAAACGGTGCGTGATGGTTTCGGGGACCGAGCCATCACGATCCCGAGTTGGAGGCACGTGAACTGTCCAGTGATCGGCGTGGTTCTGGGCTCGTCCCGGCCGAAGGAGCATTCCGCGACCCGTGCCAAGAAGAAGGCCTTCGTTGCGTTGGCTACCTCTCCACCCTTGGAGTGTTCAAAGGTGGAACTGAACTTGCGGAGCCGATGGGGGCGATGCGCGGCGGGATCTACCTCAGGCGCCTCCGGGGATCGAACGCGTCGTGTGCGTCAGATCGACTGTCATTGGGGCTCCAGGTGAGACGACCGCCGCAACTCAGGCCGAAACCCGCTCGGACCAGTGGGACGAGTTGACTTCGTCGCGAGCCTCGGCTCGGGAGCTCTGCTCGTCAGCGGCGGCCCTCGACGCACCAAGCGAACCGGCGACTGTCGCGTCGGCCAGGCAGAGGTCGATGCGGAGGCGAAGCGAACCGGCGTTGCGGCGACCGAAACGCCGGGCGCCCCGACGGGGCCGCAGATCGGCCGTCTCCGCAGCTTGCGCGTCGAGGACAGGGGCAGTGTCTCGGTAATCCTGTGTGTCTCGGAAGGTGGTGGTCATGGGATCTCTTGATCCTCGGGGATTGCCGGCTGTTCTGACACATGATCCGGCGAGAACGACTAGTTAACCAAGGGGAATACTAGGTAACTCTACGACGACCGGGCGTCGGCGTCAATCCGTGCTCCGGACGGCGGGTGAGCGGCTCCCGAGTTCGCCCGGGCACCTGCGGGGCCAGGAGTCTTCCCGGGCCGTCAGGGTCGCGCGGCGTTGGCGCACGCCAGGATCGTCGATGCGGGCCTCAGGCGGCAGATTCCCGTCCCTGGGGAGCGCAGGGTGTACTTGCGGCGGGTAGCCGGGACCCGGCGTGGATGTCCGTGCGTCCGGACCCGCACATGCAGGGCCGGCGGCGGCTCCGCGGACGGGGTCAGTGCGGCGTGCCCGCCGTGTACAGCTGAGCCGACTGGGCGGAGTTCAGCTGGTACTGGAAGAGCGTGAACTCGTCGAGGGCACCGCCGTAGGCGAAACTCGACGGCTGGCCGGGCCAACCACTCAGGTTGTCGTAGCCGACACGCCAGTAGCCGATGAACTGCTGGGCCTGGGTGTTGGCGTTGCTGCCCACCAGAGCGCCGTCGACGTAGAGCGTCATGCCCGCGGGCCCGAGCGTGGCGATCGCCTGATGCCACAGCCCGTCGTTGTAGGAGCTCGGACTGGTGACCAGTTGCGGGGAACCCGTCCAGGCGCCCCACTCGAGCTGGCCGGAGTCGATCATGTAGAGGTGTCGGTCGTAGTTGTTGCTCAACCCCGTCTGGCGATCGCCGAACCCGAAGAGCACCCCACCCGTAGCGGTGGTCGTGTTGAACCAGATCGATGCCGAGAAGGTCTCGGGGTCGGGTGTGGCAACGCGGCTGGTCACGTAGCCGGAACCACCGTCCAAGGTCACGGCTGTGTTGGTGTCACCGGCCACCGCACCGGGCGTCCCGAACGTGATGCCGCCCTGGTAGAGCGCTCCCGAGGTGCGGGACGTCGAGTCGACCGCCCCGGCGGCGGGCGTGGCCTCCCCGAGGCGCCACCATGAGATGGGCCCGGACTGCGAGACGGCACTCGACCAGGTGGTGGGTACCGCCCCGCCCACGAAGACGGCGTTGGAGACGCGGGACTTCACGACGTTCACACCGTCACTCACCGAAACGGAGTAGGTGTGGCGACCGACGGGGGCAGTCGAGTCGGTCAGTGTGACGACCGGCTCGTTCCAGAAACGCGACGACTGCGTCACCGTGTCGACGACCGCCTTGCCGTCCCGCACAAGGGTGTACGAGAGGGTCCCGTCGTCGATGTCGACGGACGTTTGCTGCTCGACGGTGACGGTGTTGTCAGGATTGGCCTGCGCCGTGGGTGGCGTGGGCGTCGATGGGGGCGTCCCGTCACCGGTCGGCCCGAACCGGACAAAGCCCTGCTGCCACTGGCCGTTGACCTTGGTGAAGTCGCCCACGACGAAGAGCTGTGTGCCGTCGGAGGTCGACGCGGCCGACCCCGTCGCCTCATTGCCGGACGCGTTGTCATTCGGGTACCACGGGAGCATCTGACCGGTCGTCGCGTCCTCGGCGTTCAGGTCCTGGTGGGTGGTGAGGCCGGGGAAGCCCCCAGGTACCGACGAGCAGTTGTGGGCGTGGGAGCCGGCATAGAGGACGTTGCCCACCACGGCCACCGAGTGGGTGTCGCCGTAGCAGTAGTCCGACCAGACCACGGCGCCGGTCGACCACGACAGGGCAGCCGTGCCGTCGAACTCGTAGAAGCCCTGGCTGCCACCGAAGTCGACGCCCCCGATGTACAGCTGGTTGGCGTCGCCGGCCATGTGCCAGACCTGGAACAGGGGGCTCATGAAGGGCCCGCTGCCCCAGGCGGTGTTCAAGGCGCCGGTCACGGGGTCCACCGCCATGATCGACCGATGGGATACACCGCCGACCGTGCCGAAGTTGCCGCCGATGACGGCCTCGGTACGGTCGGGAGAGAGCATGATCGTGTGAACCGGGCCATTGACGCCCGGATTCCAGGACAGGAGCTTGCCCGAGGTGTCCACTTCGGCGGCGTTGGCTCTGCTGGCGCCGTTGACGACGGCGAACTGTCCGCCCAGATATACCGCTCCAGAAGGCGTCGTGGTGACGGCGAACACGGTGCTGGTCGCCGACAGTTTCGGGGCCCAGGGCAGCAGGGTCCCCGTGGCGGCGCTCACGGCGGCGATGTTCGGCCGCGCCACACCGTCGACCGTGGTGAACCGGCCGCCCAGGTACAGAATGGACCCGTCAGGGGAGAGCGCGGTGGAGAATACGGTGGCGGGCGTGGAGCTCGTGGACGTGACCGTCGGGCTGAAGCCGGCCAGCGGGATCCCCGTGGCGGCATCGAACGCCGTCAGGTGCAAGGCCGGTTGCTCACCGGCCCCGGGGACTGTGCCTGGCGGGCGTACGGCCGTGAAGTCCCCGCCGATGTACACGACACCATTGCCGGAGGTCACCGACCGCGCCGGAGCGTTCGTCTGCCAGGACGATTCCGGACTGGCGTTGAGCATCCCGGGCCCGACGGCTTCCGCCTTCGTCGTCCCCGCCGCCACGGCGCATCCGGCCGCCAGCAGGGCGACCACCATGCCCATTCGTGCCATTCGCCTCATGTCAGCCCCTAGTCAGATGGAAGTACGCCTCCCATGCTACGGAGCGTTCCGTGTGAATCGCCATCGGGAGCCCCGATTTGGGCGGCAATACGTCTCCTCGTGTCGGAGGGGTCACGCCACGTGTTCGGCTGGCTGTCCGGAGGCGGTCCACGGGCGCCGTGGGTGCCCGCTACGGCGCCTGCCGTCTGCCGGGGCGAACCGGGTGGGGGTGGGTCAGGCAGGGGCGAGGTCGCCCGTGTCCTGGTAACCGGATGTCCGGTCCGAAAGGTAGACCTGATTGACGTTGGTCACGTCGGCGGGCTGGCCGATGGTGTTCGCATAGTTGACCCGCCCGGTCGCGTCGCCCCAGATCACGACGGTGTCGCCCGTGTTGATCCGGGTCACGTCGTCGCTCTGGGACAGCTGCACCAGCACCACCGTCGTCGGGGTGGCTGGTTCGCTCACGTACATGGCCATCGCCCCACCCGAGCTGTCGAGCACGAAGGCGGCGATCACGGCGGTGAATGCGACGCTCCGCCCGGCGTAGGCCGCCGGATTGGCGGCGAGCTGCGCCACGGTCGTGGCCGTCGTCGCGCTCTCGTACTGGTACACGACCCCCGAGGTGGCCTGCGGCTGCGGCGAGGTCACCGGGGCGGTCGTCGTGGTCGGCTTGATCGTGGTCGGTGTCGTTGCACCCGTGGTCGGCGTGGCGGCCTGCGGTCGGGTCGTGGGTGGTGCAGCGGAGTGGGCCGTGGACGGGGCCGTCCCGGATCCTCCGGCCACTCCGGCCGTCTTCGGTGTGACGTTCCCCGATCTCGAACGGTGGCCGGTCGCGACCAAGGACCCGACGCTCACGACGGCCAACACGACGGCGACAGCGGCAAGCGCCCCCAGGACCTTCCGGGGTCGGCCGCCCGTCGAACCGCGGGCCATCCGGGTGCGTGCCGTCGCCTCGGTCCCCGGTGCGTACCACCGTCCGTCGGACGCCATCCACCAGCCAATGGATCGGGTGTCGCCGGCCAGGACCGGTGGGGGCCAGGGGGTGACGGGCACCAGGGGCAGCTCGGGCACTGCCAGCGGTCGCGCCGACGGTCGCGGTGCGCCGCCGGTGGTGCCTCGGCTCGCGGGCTGCGGGAACCGCGGCTGGTCGAAGACCGCCCACCATGCTGGCGTCACCGGGCTGCCAGCGACCGGGCCGTGAGCGACGGTGCTCGGCACCTCGACGTCGCGGACGAGCTCGGGGACGGGGACCGGGCCCGGCGTCACGCGGAGTGCCGCCGCCGCGTTCGAACCGTCACCGGATTGAACCAGCTGGAACTCGTCATAGTGACCCCACCAGCCCTCGTTCAACTGCTCGGTGGCCAATTCTACTCACTCCCGTGTGGAGGACACCCTTCGTGCAGGGAGTATCGACAGGCCCGACAGCCTGCTTGAGGCTCACGGCCGAGGCGCTCAGTAGACCGTGGGGAACGGCTCCTGGGCGGCGGACACGAACTGGACCGTGTAGGTCTCCGGCTGGAGCGTGGCCTCGGCGAAGGAACGGGCCTCGGTCTCGGTGGGGAAGTCGTCCATGACCTGCTGTCCGGCGATCACGACGAACCGGTCGGCGTACTCCTCGACGATTGCGTCTTGGTTGGCCAGGTAGAACTCGAATTGTCTCTCCAGTTCGCTCACGACACGAGGGTACCCCTGCCGGCAGATCCCCGTCCGGACGGGCCGGGCGCGTCTCGTGGGATCGACCGCCGGGGACGTCACGTACGCGACTCCGTCGTCGTCGAGGTCGTGCGGGGTCGCCCCGATGGGAATCCCCCGATCCCTGATTCCCCCGAGTTCACCCGCTGGTCTCCCGGGGCCCACCCGGCGGCCCTGCTCGCACCGGGCGGTCACGGGTAGCGTGGGATCGACGGCAGGACGGGCCTGCTGCGCTGGGGCGGGAAGCGGTCGATGGACGAACGACAGCGTGGGCGAAGACGGGCCGCGGGGTGCATTGGTGCCTGCCTGCTGCTCACATCGCTGGTGGCCGGGACGGCGGTCGGGGCGGCTGCCGCTGCGACGGTCCAGGCCGACGGCAGCGCACCGTGGCCGGCCTACGGGTTCGACGTTACCCACACGTCGGTCAACAAGGCGGCTACGACCGTCTCGCCCGCCGACGCGGCCGCGCTCGGCCAGGTCTGGAACTTCGCCACGCCGCCGCCTCCAGCCGGACGGCCGGGCGTCGGGTTCGACGGGTCACCCGTCGTCGCCGGGGGACTGGTGTTCGTCGGCTCCAACACTGGCATGTTCTACGCCCTGAGCGAAGACACGGGCGCGGTCGCCTGGTCGCTCGACGCCGGGTTCGTCCCCAAGGGGACGTGCGTGAAGCACGGGATCGAGAACACGGCCACGGTCGCCTCCGACCCCGTCACCGGTCGGTCGACCGTCTATGTCGCCTCGGCGAACGGCATCCTGTGGGCCCTCGACGCCGCGTCGGGCACGGTCGACTGGCACTCCTCGGTGTTCCCGCTGTCCAGTTCGTCCGGGCCGTTCATCTGGTCGTCGCCCACGGTCACCGGCGGACGGGTCTTCATCGGCATCTCGTCGGAGTGCGACAGCCCGCTGGTGCGCGGCGGACTGTCGTCATTCGACCAGGCCACCGGGTCCCACCTGGCCACATTCTGGACCGTCCCCTCGGGGTCCGTCGGCGGATCGATCTGGACCTCGGCCGCAGTGTCGACCGCCGGCGTCTTCGTCACGACCGGGAACGGGAACGAGGTGAAGCCGACCACCCAGGGGCTGTCCAACTCCGTCGTACGGCTGAACCCGGCGACGCTGAAGCCCGTCGCGCACTGGACCGTGCCGGGTATCGCCACGGTCGACGACGACTTCGGGAGTTCGCCGACACTGTTCGCCGCCGTCCTCCAAGGGAAACGGACCCCGATGGTCGGCGCCTGCGACAAGAACGGGGTCTTCTACGCATGGGCGCAGACGGCGCTGGCCAAGGGACCCGTGTGGAGCATCGCGCTGGGCGCCCCGGCGACCCCGGCCGACGCCTGCCTGGCCTCGGCTACCTGGAACGGCTCCCACCTCCTCATCACGGCCAACCGGTCGACCGTCGACGGGATCACCTATCCGGCGGTGTCGAGGGAGCTGGACCCGGCCACGGGTGCGGTGATCTGGCAGACCGGGCTGGACGACGGACCGGTGTTCGGCACCTCCGCCGTCGACGGCTCCGGCGTACTGGCCGCCGCCTCCTACTCGTTCGCTTCACCGTCGACGTCGAACGACCTCGTGTTGGTGAACGCCGCCAACGGGGCCCTGCTGGCCACCTATCCGACGACGTCGCCGACAGGCGGAGGTCCGGTCTGGGCCGACGGCTACCTCCTGTTCGCCGGAAGCGATGGTGTGGTCCACGCCTACGCCCCCGCCCCCTCGGTGTCGAAGGGCTCGCCGTCCCACGGTCCTCGCCGGGGCGCTCCGGCCAGCCCGTAGGCTGAGCGCCACCGGGTCCCCATTGGCTCCCGGGTGGACATCCGAGGAGACCGATGGCTGAGCCGTACGACACCTTGATTCGGGTCCAGGAGCACGACACCGCGCTGGACCAGCTCCGACACCGCATCGAGGCCATGCCCGAGCGGATCGCCCTGGCCGAGGTGAGGGAGCGGCAGGCCGCAACGGTCTCGGCCATGGCCGACGTGCAGGTGAAAGTCGACGACCTGGCCGGCCGCCAGACCGTCCTGGAACAGCGGATCGCCGCGTCGGCCAAGCGCCGCCACGAGCTGGAGGCCCGGATGCGCTCTGGGGCGGTGTCCGCCTCGAAGGACCTCCAGGCCATGGACCACGAGGTCACCCAGCTGGCCGACCGCCAGCGGGTCCTCGAGGACGAGGAACTGGTCCTGATGGAGGAGCAGGAGCCGCTGGACGAGGCCCTCGCCTCCCACCGGACGTCGGCGGTCGAGCTCGAGGCCGAGGCCGTCCGCCTGACAGGGGCGGCGGCTGATTCGGAGGTCGAACTGCGGGCCGCCATCGAGACCGAGACGGCGGCCCGGGCCGTGGCCGCCGTCGGACTGCCCGCCGACTTGGCCGACCGCTACGAGCGCCTGCGGGCTCACCTGGGCGGCGTCGGAGCGGCCCGGCTGGTCGGGGACCGGTGCGACGGCTGCCACCTCACCCTCTCGTCCGTCGAGGTCGAACGGATCCACCACCTGTCGGCCGACGCCTTCGCCGCCTGCCCTCAGTGCGATCGGATCCTGGTCCACTGATGGCCGGGCCACGGATGATCAGGAAAGGGATGGTCGGGCCACCGCCAGCGGTCCGCCTGGGTCGGACGTCATGCTGATCCTGGTCCGCCATGGCGAGTCCACCGGAAACGCCGAAGGGCTCCTCCTGGGCCGCATCGACTCGCCGTTGACCGGACGGGGCCTCGAACAGGCCCGCTCCCTCTCCGACACCGTGGCCGGGGCCAACCGGCTGATCTCGAGCCCGCTCTCCCGGGCCCTGGACACCGCGGAAGCCCTCGGGACCGGACTGTCGGTCGAGGTCGACGAGCGGTGGGTCGAGGTCGACTACGGCGAGTACGACGGCCGGAAGCTCGGCGACATCCCCGCCGAGGTGTGGCTCGAGTGGCGGTCGGACCCCGCCTTCACCCCGCCGGGCGGCGAGAGCCTCGCCGCGGCGGGCGCCCGCGTGCGCGAGGCCTGTGAGGAGCTCTTCGCCGATCCCGACGGTCCGGCCCGAGGCGATGGGATCGTGGTGGTCGTCAGCCATGTGTCGCCGATCAAGGCTGCCGCCTGCTGGTCCCTCGGCATGGGGGACGAGGGGGCGTGGCGCCTCTACCTGGCCAACGCATCGGCCACCCGGATCAACTGGGGGCCTGGAGGCCCGGTGCTCGCTGGGTTCAACCACACCCCCTGGTCGTCCGGCCGCTGACGCGACCAGCGTGGCTCGACCGGCCGGACCCGTCGCCGGACCGACGACGCGATGGTCAGGCCAACAGGCCAGCGGCGGTCATGGCCATGACCCGTTCGGCCGCCGGCGGGCTGTGCCCGCTGACGTGGCGGAGGGCCCTCCACGTGTCCCATCCGGTGGCGTGCTCGAGGGCGTCGAGCGTCTCGGGGGCACGGTCACCGCAGGTCCGAAGCTCGGGGCCGAGCGTGCGGGCCAACTGGTCCCGCAACAGCGTGCGATCATCGGCCAGGAGGTTGCGGAATCCGACCTGGCCCTGAGTCTTGGCCAGGGCAGTCCCCAGTACCGGGGTGATTTCCTCGAAGTAGAGGCGGCGTTGCCGGCATAGCGCGCTGATCCGCAGGCTCGACGGCCCTCGGGGCGGGATGGCGAACAGCAGGTCCCGGTTGCGGTCGGACTGGAACGTGACGGCGGCCACCAGCAACTCGTGGATCCCCCCGAAGTGGTAGTAGACGATGCGTGCCGAGACGTGGGCCCGGGCGGCAACCACGGGGACGGTCGGCTGGTCGGCGCCCTCCCGGATGAGTGCCAGTAGTGCGTCGAGCACGACCCGGCGGGTGTGGTCACCCTTGGCGAGTCTGGCGTCGTCGATGGCTCTGAGGGCAGACGACCGGCCGTGGGTCCGGGCGGGTGGGGCGGCCCCTGGTATCCAGCCGTTACCGGGAACCCGGCGTCGGCCACCCGGGGAATGCTCCTGAGTTCCGCCTGCCCTCATGCATGGCACGCTACGAGTGGCCTCGCCCTCCCGGATGGGCACCCCGGTCGAATATGTCCGTCCTGCAACCGAACAGTCGGCGTTTCCGGAGTTCTGCAACCTGACGGCTCCCGTGAGCGTTGAAGTGCCGGGGTGGTCAGGGGTGGACGACGACCTTGATGGGGTCCTCGTCCCGGTCGCCGGCGACCCGGAAGGCCTCGGCGGCATCGTCGAGTCCGAACCGGTGGGTGACCAGGGCATCCGGTAGGTCGGGCACCGCGTCGAGGATCCGGCTGGCCTCGGCGAACTCGCCGATCCCGTGGTGGTGGCCGTAGGTGAAGGAGGGCAGGAGAGCGATCTCCTTCATTTGGAAGGACATGCTGAGCGACACCGGGCTCCAGTAGGTGCCGAGGATGCCGACCGTCCCACCGGGGCGGACCGACTCGGTGGCCCGATCGAGCGAGGACTGGGTGCCGGCCGCGTCGAGCACCACGTCATAGTCGGCCCCGACGTCCAACGAGGCTCCCAGCCGCTCAGCCACCGCCGTGCGGGTGGGACGGTGGCCCTCGAGGTCGACCGAGGCGCCGAGGTGGCCGGCGGCGGCAACGGTGCACAGCCCGATGGGCCCGGCCCCGAGGACCAGGATCCGCATCCCGCCGACCACGCCGGCCCGATTGATCCCGTGGAGTGCCACGGCCAGGGGCTCGACCAGGTTGGCGTGTTCGAGGTTCAGCCCGTCGGGGAGCGGGATGGCGCACGACGGGTGGACCCACACTTCGTCGGCCAGGCCGCCGTCGAGGCTGACCCCGTACATGCTCCCGAGGGCGTTTCGGCACTGTTGTGCCGCCCCGGCCACGCACCGGTCGCAGGTGCCGCAGTGGACGACGGGCAGGACGGCCACCGCGGTCCCGTCGTCGAGTCGGCCGCTGAACTCGTGGCCGAGGACGGCCCACGACGGGCCGAACGAGGCCATGTGCAGGTCGGAGCCGCAGATCCCCGAGCTCGACACCGTCACCCGGACGTCGCCTTCCACCGGATCCCGGGTGGGTCCGACCAGTTGGATGCCGTCGGTCGTCATCTTGACGCCCCGCACGCTCAGACCGCCTTCGAGGCGGTGGTCTCGTGCTGCCCGGTCGAAGTGTGCAAGGGATCCCCCGGTCTCGCGCCCGCTCCGAGGCGGGCGGCACCGCAACGTACCATCGGCCCGCCGTGGCCCAGCGGGCCGGACGGGTTCCGATCGGTCAGCCGAGAAGGTGTTCCCAGACCAGGATGCCGCCCTGCGGCGTGGGCGGCCGGCCGACCAGCCAGGTGAGGAATTGGACGGACTGGGCAGGATGGGTCACCCCGACCGTGGACGCCAGCAGGGTCTGCACGCGCCACGCCCGCAACTGGGCGATCAGCGCGACCCGCAGAGCCGGGGTCTCGGGCGGCGGGGTGCCTGCGGCCAGGGCGATGAGCGTCCGGGCGGTCAGGGTGTCGGTGTCGTAACCGAGGGTGGGGGAGAAGGCGATGGCCCGCCCGGGGGGCTGCGGGACCAGGAAGTAGCCACCCGGCATCTTGAACCGCAGCTTCGCCTGGGCCTGCCACAGCTGGCCCTGAGGTGTCGGGGATGACGGGAACGGGTAGAGGAGGGCCACCGAGTCGGGCGCGATCCGCTGGAGGGCCGGCGAGCTGAAGAATGTCGGCACCCCGGGGTCGCCGAAGCCCTGGAGGGGGACAGAGGGGATCACCGGCACCAGGCATGCCAGGGCCAGGAGTCCGGGCAGCAAGGCCGAGCCGGCCGGAGTGCGGAGCCAGCGAGCCCCGCCGCCGTCCCGGACCCGCTGACGGAGGCGGTCGAGGGCCAGGGCCAGGACGAGCCCGGCGAAGAGCGAGACGTACAGCGAGTACCGGACCGGGATGGTGTTGGACAGGAGCGGCAGCTTGGTGAAGATCCGCTCGGGCAGGGGAAACCCGGAAGGGGAGGCCCCGGGGGCGGAGCGGATGACGAGGCCCCCGCCGAGCGAGAGCAGCCAGGCCACGGCCCCTCCGATGGCCGCCACCCGCACGACGGCCGACCGGCGCCACAGGACCAGTACTGAGGCCACCACGGTCACCACCAGGGTGATGCCCAGGTAGGAGCCGTTCTCGACCGGGCTACTGGCGAACACCGCGGAGGTCTTGGTCAGGCTGGCGGGGGCCAGCCACACGTAGGCACCCGGATAGACGAGGCCCAGCACGTCGGCCCGGTAGGCCTGGGGCACGAGCTGGATCGGTCCCGAGATCGATCCGGGCCCCTTCACGGCGAACCACACGGGGTAGGCGAGGAGCACCCCGGCCACGCCACCGGCCCACAGCGTGCCCTCGACGGCCCGCCTCCAGTGGTCGGCGACGAACTGCCGACCGACCAGGGCGACGGCGGCGACACAGACCGTGCCGATGACCACGGTGGAGGCCAGGACCTCGCTCGACACGAAGAACTGGGCGGTCACGAGGAGCCCGAGGACGACGCCGGCCCTTCGGGGGCCCCACTCCTGGCGGACCACCACCTCGTGGACGGCGAGGAGGATCAGGGGGGGCAGAACGACGAACGTCAGGTTGAGGTGGCCGGAGGCCTGGCCGATCACGTAGGGGGAGAACCCGTAGAGGAGGCCGGCCACCCACGCCGACGGGCGCCAGGTGGTCCAGCGCCGGACGAAGACGTACCCGGCGGTGGCCGAGCCGGCCAGGGCCAGCGTGCTCATCACGTTGAACGTGGCGATCGAGCCGGACAGCAGGGTGACCGGCATGCCGAGCACCCCGAGGAACGGGGCGCTGGTGTTGGTGACCAGGTTCACCCCGAACGGGTAGTTGGCGTAGGTGGTGAACAGCGGGTTGTGGCCGTGTAGCAGGGCGAACGGGGTCCAGCGTAGGAACCAGACGTTGGCGAACTGGTCGCCGCCGAGCTGCATGTGGGTGGTGATATCCGTCGACCAGGCCTGCCAATAGACGACGACGGCCAAGACGACATAGCTGGCGACAACCAGGCTTGTGGCCCACACCCTGGAGGTGTCCGCTGGAGCACGTTGGCCGTCGACCGCGGGGGATTCTGGAAGGGCCACCTCGACGGGCGCATCGTCCCCGCTGTCGTCCCGTCGGTCGATCGGCATCAGAGGGACACGGTAGTGGAGGCCCTCGGAAGGGTCAGGACCTTAGGGGGGTCCGGGACGGTCCACGCACTGCGAGGTTCCGCGTGCGTGGCCTAGCCGTGGCGACCGAGCGCGGCGGCGATCGACGTCGCCTGTGCATCGGTGAAGTCGTGGCCGGCACCGGAGAGTCCCGTGCGTGCCTGGTTGCCAGGTAACACGCGTGGGGTCGCCGAACCGCTGCAGGCTTGTCCGACGACTCTGATTGGTGCGGGGGCCGTCACCTCAGCTCGGGAGTGTGAGCTCCGTATCGCCCGACATCAGGTCGATGGCCTGGCGGTACATGGTGGTGCGAATGGTCTGGAGGGTGGGGCCGGCCTTTGAGGCGAGCGAGTGGGCGATCTCGGTGGCGGCCGGCAGCAACTCATCGAGGGGCAGGGCCTGGTTCACGATGCCGGCCTCCAGGGCATCGGTCCCGCCGTAGCGGCGGCCGGTGCACATGGCCTCGTGGGCCGTGTTCGGCGTCAGTCGGCCCTGGATCATTGCCGACATTCCGGGGGAGAAGGGGATGGAGATGTCGACCTCGGGGAGGCAGAAGAAGCCCCGGTCGGCCCGCATGATGCGGACGTCGTGGCCCAGGGCCAGCAGTGCTCCGGCGGCGAAGGTGTGGCCCTGGAGCACGGCGATCGAGGGGACCTGGGTCGACAGCATCCGCACGAACAGCCCGTGGACCTGGCCGACGTACTCGCCGGCCTCGTCGAGGTGGCTGGTCAACCACTCGAGATCGAGGCCGTTCGACCAGAACTTGCCTGAGGCCACGGTCAGCAACGCCCGGGGCCCCACGGCCCCGTCGACCTCGTCGAGCGCCTGGGTCACCTCGGTCATCCACTCCCGGGTGAAGCGGTTCTCCCCGTCCCCGAGGTCGAGGACGAAGACGTCGTCGGTGTGCTGCAGCGTGGGCATGGCGCTCTCCAGGTGAGGTTGTCGGACACGCGCACAGTACATGGCACCCGGTTGCCGCCGCCTCCCGGCCGTGGAGCCGCCGCAGGCTGCGGACCACCGCTACCGTGGTCCCGGCGGCCGACCCGGGCCGCCACACCTGACGCAAAGGACCGCGGCCATGCGTGTGTCGATTCTGGACGACTACTTCGACACGGTCCGGACGCTCGACTGCTTCGCCACCCTCGACGGACACGAGGTCACCGTCTGGAACGACCATGTCGACGATGTGGACGAGCTCGCCCGGCGCCTGGTCGACACCGAGGTCCTCGTACTCATCCGCGAACGGACGACCATCACCGCCGAACTGCTGGAACGCCTCCCGGCCCTGCGGTTGATCAGCCTGCGCAGCGTCTTCCCCCACATCGACGTCGAGGCCTGCACCCGGCACGGGATCGTGGTCTCCTCCGACCTCCATCAGGGATCGCCGTCAATGGCGACGGCCGAGCTGACCTGGGGATTGGTGATTGCGGCCATGCGGCGCATCCCCCAGCAGATGGCCTCCCTGCGGGCCGGCCGGTGGCAGGAGAGCGTGGGGGAGACCCTGGGTGGCAAGACCCTCGGGCTCTTCGGGTACGGACGGATCGCCGAGGTGGTGGCCGGCTACGCCCGGGTCTTCGATATGCCGGTGCTGGTGTGGGCCCGCGAGGAGTCCCGTGCCAGGGCCACCGCCGCCGGCCTCGAGGTAGCGGCCGACAAGGAGGACTTGTTCGAACGCAGCGACGTCCTCTCCTTGCACCTGCGCTTGCTGGCGGCCACCCGGGGCATCATCACGGCGGGCGACCTGGCTCGAA
>DATCCR010000070.1:0-9221 GCA_036511155.1 Acidimicrobiales bacterium | reverse complement strand
GCCGGACAGCCCCTGGCGGGTGCAGGCCACGCCGAGGCGGTCGGCCAGGCGCTCGGCCCGGTCGGCCGCCACCTCCGCCGTGCAGGTGTAGGGCGGTCCGCTCTCCACCACGACGCGGTGGAACAGCCCGGCGGCGGCCGGCGCAGCCATCAGCGTCGACACACTCATCCCGCCGGCCGACTCACCGAACAGGGTCACGTTGTCGGGATCGCCCCCGAACTCCTCGATGTGGTCGCGCACCCAGGCCAGGGCGGCCACCTGGTCGGCCAGGCCCCAGTTGCCGCACCCCGTCCACTCCTGGCCGTCGAGCCACGTCTGACCCGGGTCCTCGAGCGCCGGATGGGCCAGGAAGCCGAGCAGACCGAGGCGGTAGTTGATGGTGACGACCACGACGTCGCCCTCGCGGGACAGCAGGCCGCTCCGGTAGAGGCCGGAGGACCCCGTACCGGTCATGAAGGAGCCGCCGTGGACCCACACCATGACCGGCCGGCGGGCACCGTCGAGCCCGGGTGTCCACACGTTGAGGTTCAGGCAGTCCTCGGAGAACTCCTCCGGGGTCCCTCCCATCGCCTGGTCCATGAAGCCCTGGGCCTGCGGGGCCACCGGCCCGAAGCTGTCGCACTCGCGGATGCCGGCCCACGGGTCGGGCGGCGCCGGCGGGCGCCAGCGCCGGTCGCCGGCCGGGGATGCGGCATACGGGATGCCGCTGAACGACCACACTCCGCTGCGCTCCACGCCGCGCACCCGGCCACCCCGGACTTCGACCACTCCGTGCGTCACGACGACCTCCAGTTCGGGGGCAAACCTGCCGATGCTCCAAGCAACCTACCCAGAGGTAGGACCGGTCCGTGTGCCCGGGGCGGACCCGACCGGCACGGGCCACACAGGACACCGAGCCGACACCGCTCGTCAACGATACGTTCACTTTGGAAGAACTCGCCCATGACCTGCTGTTTTTCTACCGTCCTGCCATTGTCTGCGCACCCCGCGGGCGCTACCGTTCCCGGGTGGCCACGATGACTACCCGACGACGCACCTCGAGGATCGCCGCCGCACTCGTCGCGTGCCTGTGCTCCGGGCTCCTCCTGACCACCGTGACCGGGCCGCTGGCCGGCTCGGGCCGGGCCGGCGCCGCAGGCTCCGGGGCCACCACGACGACGACCACATCGCCCACCCAGGGGCAGATCACCGCCGGCGAGGCCCAGGTCACGGCCATCGAGGCCCAGATCGCCCAACAGCAAGCTGCTCTCGACGCAGCCACCGAGGCCTACGACCGCTCGGTCGTCGAACTCGATGCCACCAAGGCGGCGCTCACCACCACGAACGCCCAGTTGGCCGCCGAGCACGCCAAGCTCACCGCCGCCAAGGGCGTGCTCCGCAACGACGTCATCCAGGCCTACATCAGCGGCACCGCCTCGACGGCGATGGCCAAGCTGTTCGCCGCCCCGTCCGGCGGCGCCCAGACCCGCTCCCTCTACGAACACCTCGGCCTCGGCGACCTGGCCCAGGAGGTGGCCCGGGTGCAGTCCGGCCAGAAGGCGCTCGGCGCCACCCAGGCCAAGCTGCAGTCCGAGGAGCAGAGCCAACAGACCCAGGCCGCCGCCGCCGACCACGCCGCCCAGCAGGCCCAGGCGGCTTCCGCCCTGTCCCAGGCCACCCTGGCCCAGGTGAAGGGCACCCTCGCCCAGGCCATCGCCCAGCAGGCCGCCGCCCAGGCCGCCACCGCGGCCGCAGCCGCAGCCAGCGCCACCACGGATGCGGGCCGGCAGCAGGCCGCCGCCCAGGCCTCGCAGGCCGCTCAGGTGGCGAGCACGGTCAGCGGAGGCAGCGCCGCGGCCACCAGCGCCAACCAGTCGGCCAACCAGGCTACCGGTCCGGGCGGCTCCGGAAGTCCGGGCGGTACGTCGTCCGGCGGGGGCGCAGTGTCGAGCGGCGGGCAGAACGCCGCCGGCCTGGCCGCGGTGCACGCCGCCATGCACTACCTCGGTGTGCCCTACGTGTGGGCAGGGGCCAGCCACTCCGGCGTCGACTGCTCCGGGCTCACCATGGTCGCCTGGGCCAGCGCCGGCGTGTCGATGCCGCACTCGGCCGCACTCCAGTACGCCGACTTCCCCCATGTCAGCCTCAACGCCCTGCAACCCGGCGACCTGCTCTTCTACAACCTCGACGGCACCGGCATCGACCACGTGGTCATGTACGTGGGGCCGACCCTCGACGGCCAGGCGACCGCCTACGGCTCCGGGACGATCATCCAGGCCGCCCACACCGGCACCGTGGTGACCTTCGACCCCCTCTGGTACTACGGGCTGGTCGGTGCCGCCCGTCCCTGAGCCGACCGGGGCGGGCGGCGGGCGACCGGAGCAGCGCGCCCGCCCGGAGACCGGCCGGCGTGGCGGCCGGTGACTCTCGAACTCACCATCGTGGTCCCCGCCTACAACGAGGACCACCGCCTGGCTGCCGGCATGCGGCGCTTCGATGCCGCGGTGGCGTGCGGGGCGATCGACCTCGACCGCACCGAGGTCGTGGTGGTCGACGACGGGAGCACCGACCGGACGGCGGCCGTGGCCGACAAACTGCTGGCCGCCCTCCCCCACCACCGGGTGCTCCGCCTCCCCTTCAACCAGGGCAAGGGTGCGGCCGTGCGGGCCGGCATCGCCAGCGCCCGCTCGCCGTACACGGCGTTCATGGATGCCGACATGGCCATCGACCCGCTGGCCGTCCCCCTCCTGCTCGACGGCCTCGAGCGCAGCGACGTCGTGGTCGGCAGCCGGGCGCTCCCCGACTCCATGGTCGAGACCGCCTACGTGGTGCGCACCCTCATCAGCCGCCTGTTCAACGAGATCGTCACGACCGGCACCGGGCTCGGCCTCAAGGACACCCAGTGCGGCTTCAAGGCCTTCCGCACCCCGGTGGCCCGCCTGCTCTTCCACCTGGTCCGCATCGACCGGTTCGCCTTCGACGTGGAGATCCTGGCCCGGGCCCGACGGCTGGGCCTCGCCATCAGCGAGGTCCCCGTGCACTGGATGCACGTGGAGGGCAGCACCGTCCACCCCCTCCACGACTCGGTGACCATGGTGTCCGACGTCTACCGCTCGCGCCGGGGCCTCCTGGCCGGGCCGCCCGTGCCGACGATCGGCGTGCGGTCCGCCGACGGGACCCACGACCCGGGCCTGCGGGGCAGGGTGGGCATGCTGCTCGACGACCTGCTCGACGGCGCCCCGGTGTCGGTGGTGACAGACGGCGGCGGGGTGGTGGCCCTGCTCGCCCTGGTGGAACCGGCCGAGGTCGCCCGGGTCCACGCCGCGCTCCGGGACGAGCTCGCCCCGGCCGAGGTGACCCGGCGGGCCCTCGGCCTCGAGGGTCTGGCCACGCTCGGCCCGCTGGCCGGCCGGCTGGACGCCGTGGTGCCGTCCGACCCCGCCGCGTAGCGGGCGTCGGCCGGGCAGCGCCCGAGTACGATCCTCCACGTGGACTCGGACCAGGGCGAGACGGTGGGGACGGTGCGTGGCGGCGGCCATCCCGACGACGCCGACTTCATCGAGGCCGTGGTGCAGCACACGCCGACGACCACGCCGGACGCCCCCGACGAGGATGCCGACGCACCGGCCGAGCTGACCGGTGCCACCGTCTCCTACCTCCCGGTGGCCACCCGCCGGACGGGCCCCGGACCGGCGCCGATCGACGACCCCCGCCGGTCAGACGTCGACGAGTGGGGTCGGTCGGAACACATGCGGTCGATCGTCCGACGGCTCTACGACCCGATGTACCGCTACTGGTTCCGGGTCGAGTGGGAGGGTCTGGAGAAGATCCCGGCCGACGGCGGGGCCCTGCTGATCGCCAATCACGCCGGGGCCATCCCGTCCGACGCGCCGGCCATCATGCACGGCATCGAGACCGAGTTGGGACGCCCCGTCTACGGCCTGGCCGACTACTTCTTCCGCACGCTCCCCGTGCTGGGGACCCTCTGGTCGCGGGGCGGCGGCGTACCGGCCCACCCGGACAACGCCTACCGGATCCTGCACGACCAGCAGCAGCTGGCCCTCGTCTTCCCGGAAGGGACCAAGGCCACCTCCAAGACCTATTCGGACCGCTACCGCCTGCGCCGCTTCGGGCGGGGCGGCTTCGTGGAGATCGCCATGCGGGCCGGCGTCCCGGTCATCCCCATCGCGGTGGTCGGCGCCGAGGAGTCCATGCCCATCCTGTTCCGGATCCCCAGCGTGGCCAAGGCCTTCAACCTCCCCTACTTCCCGGTCACGGCCAACTCGCTGCTCCTCGGGCCGCTCGGCTACGTGACGTACTTCCCGGCCAAGTTCAAGCTGCGGGTCCTCGATCCGATCACCTTCGACGTCGAGCCGGGCCAGGACCGCTACTCCCGCAGCCGGGTCATGGACGAGGCCGAGCGGATCCGGGCGACCATGCAGGACGCCCTCCACGACATGCTGCGCGAACGCCGCAGCATCTGGTTCGGCTGACCCGTGGGCAGCCGCGTCCTTATCACCGGGCTGGACACCTTCTGGGGCGGCCGCATGGCCCAGGCCCTGGAGGCCAAGCCCGACGTCGAGATGATCCTCGGACTCGGGACGAAGGAGCCGAAGGTCCCCCTCGAGCGGACCGAATTCGTCCGGTCCGACCAGAAGTACTCGATCCTCAGCCGCATCGTGCGCGCCACGCAGGTCGACACCATCGTCCACACGTTCCTCGAGACCAACTCGTCAGCCGTGCCCAGCCGGATCCTCCATGAGATCAACGTCATCGGCACCCTCAACCTTCTGGCCGCTGCCGGGGCCAGCGGGACGTCGGTACGCAAGGTGATCGTCAAGTCCTCCACCCACGTCTACGGGGCGGCCGAGCAGGATCCCACCTGGTTCCGCGAGGAGGACACCCGGACGGGACCCGTGCGCACCAGGCTGGAACGGTCGCTCCTCGAGGTGGAGTCGCTGGTCCGGGACTTCGCCGAGGACAACCCCCACCTCGAGGTCACCGTCCTGCGGTTCGCCAACGTGCTCGGCACCGACATCATCACCCCGATCACCTACAACCTGCGCAAGCGCCTCCTGCCGTGCATCGCCGGGTTCGACCCGCTGGTGCAGTTCGTGGAGGAGGACGACGTGGTGCGGGCCCTCGAGTTCGTCACGGCCAACCGGGTCCCGGGGGTCTTCAACGTGGCCGGCGAGGGCAAGCTCCCCTGGAGCGAGGTCGCCTCGTTCGGCGGGGCCCACCTGCTGCCCCTCCCGCCGATCCGTCCGCGGGCGTTCGCCGCGCCATTCACGAGGACCGGCGCCATCCGGTTCCCCCCGGAGATGGAAGGCCTCGTCCGCTACGGCCGCGGCGTCGACTCCTCCAAGCTGCGCGCGGCGGGGTT
The DNA here is from genome assembly GCA_036511155.1 of Acidimicrobiales bacterium. Lineage (GTDB taxonomy): Bacteria > Actinomycetota > Acidimicrobiia > Acidimicrobiales > RAAP-2 > Bog-756. The sequence goes on along the minus strand of DATCCR010000070.1, from coordinate 3,859 downwards.
CGAGTACCGGTACACGAGTGCCGGAGCGGTGCTCAGCTTCGCCCGGGCCAACAATCTGCGCCGGGCCACCAGTGCCACCGCCCCGGAGTACCGCTACGAGCAGGACGTGGAGCAGTTCTTCCGCCACTCCCCTGCCGTGGTCCGCGGCATCGACACCTGAGGCCACCGGCACCCGCGACGCGGACGCCCGGGCACGTCGCCCGCGTGGGTGGTCAGGCCGGCCCGAGCCAGGCGTCGCGCAGCTCCTGGCCGCGCACGGCCCACTCCTCGGAGGTCATGGCGTAGCGGACGTGGTCCTCCCACTCGCCGTTGATCTCCAGGAACCCGAGGGCGACCCCCTCGTTGCGGAGGCCGAGCTTCTCCACCACCCGGCGGCTGGCCGAGTTGCGGGGGATGATGGCGACCTCGATGCGGTGGAGCCGGAGCGTCTCGAAGGCGAACTGCAGCACCACCACCACCGACTCGGGGATGAGCCCCTCGCCGGCCGCATCCTTGTCGATCCAGTAGCCGATCGAACCGTTCTGGAAGGGGCCGCGCAGGATCGAGGACAGCGTGACCTCGCCGGCGAACCGGCCCTCGTGGAAGATGCCGAAGCCGAACCCCGAGCCCAGTTGGCGTTCCCGCTCACGCATGGCGCACCTGGCGGTGAAGCTGCCGTGGTCCTCGGCCGGCTGCGGCGCGCCCTTCGAGCGCGGCTCCCACGGCACCAGCCAGTCGCGGCACCGGTTCCGGACCTCGAGCCAGGCCGGGTAGTCCGAGTCGACCAGGCTGCAGAGCCGCACCCGGCGGCCGGGCAGCTCGAGCGAGCGCACCGGGGACGCCCGCAGGCTGGGGCTCACGCCCGATCCCCGATCCGGGTCACCGGCCGGCCACGGCCGGGTCCGCGACGGGAGGGGACGGAGGACGCCATTGGGGAATCGTAGGCCAGCAGGTACCCCCGGGCGCCACCTCTTCTTCCGTCACCGGCCCGGACACGCCGTCATCGCGAAGGACGCATCCGGCGGACCGCCCGCCCGACCGAGGACCGCAGGCGCACCGGGAGCGAACGGCGTGCCGCCTCCAGCTGGTCCCGCACGTCCCCGAGCTCCGAACGGGTGGCGGACAAGGCGGTTCCACGGTCGTCGGCCTCGCGGCGTGCGTCGAGGATCTCCTTGCTGAGGCCGAGCACCTCGGCGTTGTGGGCCAGGTCCTGGTCCCGTTGCCCGTTCCGCAGCCGGGTCGACTCCTCGGCTTCGCGGACCAGCGCGCCCTCGAGCTCGTCGCACCGGGCCAGGCGGTCGGCCGCCCGCCCCGTCCACTCGGCGATCTGCCCACCCATGCGGGACGTCGTCCGCCACAGTGCTTCCTCGTAGCGGGCGAGCACGGCGTCGACCCCGGTGTCGCCGGGCACGAACAGCACCGCACTGGGCGACACGTAGGAGGCGTCGTAGCCGGGGTGACGGACGAAGCCGTGGGCGGCGAACAGCCGGGCCCAGTGGGCAGGTGGCTGCACGTTGACGTGCGTGACCTCGTCGAAGCCGTCCGGGGTCGAGGAGAACAGGACGGCACCGGCGTGCCGGGTCAGGTTCCGGACCACCTGGTCGGCGACGGCGTCGGGCAGGTGCTCGATCACCTCGATGCAGGTGATGAGGTCGTACCGGTCGTCGAGCTCCTCGGTCAGCGATCCGATGCGCACACGGGACCGCACGCGCTCGGGCACCTGGCCGATGGCCCACGCCGACACGTCGACCCCGTGAGCCACCACCCCCCGGTCGTGCAGGGCTGCCACCAGGAAGCCCACCGCGCATCCGGCATCGAGCACGGTCGTCGGGCGCAGCTCGTCGGCGATGTGTGCGGCCACCGAGCCGAAGAAGGCCTCCCACTCGGGGACGCCCGGTCGGTAGGGGGCGCCGTCGGCGCTGCCGTAGTGCTCGTAGTAGTCCTCGTCGTAGTAACCGGCCAGGGCACCGACCACGGCCTCGGCGTCGAGGGCGCCGGTCCCGCCGCTGAGGGACAGCACCCGGTGCAGCACCTCGTATCGGTTGGGGACGTCCAGCCCGCCGTGGCGTGGCAGGGGCGGAGCGGCGTCGACCACCGTCCGGGCCGCGGCCCGCTCGTCGTCGGTCGGGTGGACGTCCAGCGTGGCGAGCAGGGCCATGACGTCGCCCAGCGCGGCATCGGGATCGTCCTCCAGCGTCTCGATCCCGAGCACCATGCCGGTCCGCTCCTCCGACAGGGCCAGGGCCGCCCGGTTGACCTGGTCCCAGATCTCCAGGGCGCGCACCTCGTCGAGGCCGCCGGCCGCCACCAGGTCGGCGGCCTGGGAACCGGGCCGCCGGTGCACGTGCACGACGGTGGCCGGGACCCCCAGCACGGCCGCCCAGAAGGGGGCCAGCAGCGTCAACCTCGGGTCCGCCCACACCTGGGGCGGAGGGAGCGCCCCGTCCGGGCCGGACACCCCCACTGCGGCCCGGAACGCCGACCGGGCCTCCTCGGCGCGGGGGGACAGTCGGGCCCGCAGCTCGTCCCGGCCGAGGAGCACCGGCGCGGTGGACGACGCCCCGAGATCGGCCAGAAGCGAATCGCACAGATCGGCCAGCCCACCCGGTCCCTCCGTCATGGGCACCGGGTGGAGTCCCGCCGCGGCCAGGACGCCACCCACCGTCCCGACCCCGGCATCGACCATGCCGACCACGAGGACCAGGCGGGCGACCTCCGGCACCGGGGGCTCCCCTGTCCCGCCCGGCGATGCCGTCCCGCCGGGCGATGCCGTCCTGCCCGACGACGCCGCGCCGCCGGGCGACGGCTCGGTCATGCCCCGGGTTCCTGCTCGCTGCCGCACTCGACCGCGGCCGGCTCGGGCGGGTCCGGCTGGGGCTCTTCCGGCTCATTCGCCACCAGGCCGTCGACCATGGCCAGCCACTCCTCGTCCTCGCCCGGGGGCCGCAGTGGGCACCAGGGGTCCAGCCGGCCCAGGTTGGGGTTGTAGCTCGGGTCCCCCGACCGCAGCAACCCTCCCCACCGGCGGAGGAACCGCTGGTAGTCGTGGTAGTAGCCGGACAGGCCACGGCTGATCGACTCGTAGTGGGTCAGCTCGGCGTGGGGCGTGAAGACGTTCCGGTAGCCGGCCTGGGTCAGGCGGATGCAGAAGTCCACGTCGTTGAAGGCCACGGCGAAGGACTCGTCGAAGCCGCCGACCTCCTCGAACACGCTCCGGCGCACCAGCATGCACGCCGCCGTGACCGCGCTGTAGCCGCGGACGACCCGGTCCCAGGAGAAGTAGCCGGCCGTCCCGGCCGGCATGCCGATGAAGAGGTGGCTGGCCACCCCGCCCAGGCCGAGGACCACGCCGGCGTGCTGGATGTGGCCGTCGGGGTAGAGCAGCCGGGCCCCCACGGCGCCGATCGCCGGGTCCTGCGCCAGCTCGACCATGGACGCCAGCCAGTTGTCCGACGTGGCCTCGATGTCGTTGTTGAGGAAGAGCAGGTAGTCCGAGTCGCACGTGGCGGCGGCGACATTGTTGATGGCCGCCCAGTTGAAGGCGCCCGGATACTCGAGCAGTCGGGTGGCCGGGCGGGCGGCGATCGAGCGGCGCAGGGCCCGTGTCTCCGGCTCGGTGCTGCCGTTGTCGACCAATACCACCTCGGTGATCGGGAGACCCGCCGTGCCGTCGAGCGAGTCGAGGCAGGTCACCGTCAACCCGGCCTGGTCGCGGAACGGGATGATCACGCTGACGCTCGGCGTACCCCTGACGGTCCGGCGCACGTGGTAGGCACCCGGGAACGGGCCGGTGTCGACGACCGCGTCGAGCCCCCGGCGCGCGACGGCATCCTCCAGGACCCGCCGGCTGGCCAGGTGGGCCCACGGCTTGGCGTCGGTG
>DATCCR010000069.1:0-12659 GCA_036511155.1 Acidimicrobiales bacterium | reverse complement strand
GCCTGCAGGTGCTCGGCAGCCCCTTGGTAGTTGGCGGCCTCCGGACGCAATCCACGGATCTCGGCCAGAGGGCCGTCCAAGGGGCGGATCACGTCAGCCACGGTGATCTCCGAGGCAGGACGGGCGAGGCGGTAGCCACCGTCCGGACCGCGCTGACTGGTCAGGAGGCCGGCCCGGCGCATGTCGTTGAGGATGCTCTCCAGAAACTTCGCCGGGAGGCCCTGGGTCTGAGCCAGGAACTCCGACGTCAACGCGGTCTCCGAATCGGCCAGGGCGCACAGGGCCCGGACGGCGTAGTCGACTTTGGCGGAGATGTACACGGTGACGATTCTTCCAGATGGCGGACCAGGCGCCCGGTACCGGTCTCTCCTGGCGACCTGAGCGGGGAACCACCTCCGCCCTTCCGCGCTCAGGAGTCGGTCAGCACCGTCTTGAGCTGGACCATCTCCTCGAGCCCGGCCCGGCCGCCCTCGCGTCCGAACCCGCTCTGCTTGACCCCGCCGAACGGTGTCGCCGGCGAGAGGTTGCCGGAGCCGTTGCCCACCACCACCCCCGCCTCGATCCCGGCCACCATCCGGTCGAGCCGCGCCGGATCGGCGGTGTGGACGTAGGCAGCCAGCCCGTACGGTGTGTCGTTGGCCTTGGCCAGGACCTCGGCCTCGGTCGAGAATCGGAGCACCGCCTGCACGGGCCTGAAGACCTCGTGGCGGGCCAGGTCGCTGTCGTGGTCGACGTCGCCGAACACGGTGGGCGACACGAACCAGCCGTCCGCAAGGTCACCGCCGAGGCGCTCCCCGCCGACCAGCAGCGTCGCCCCATCGGTCCTGGCCCGGGCGATGACGCCGAGGATCCGCTCCATGGCCGCCTCCGTCACCACCGGCCCGACCACCGTGTGCGGGTCGAGCGGGTCACCCACCGGCAGAGACGCTAGGACGGCGAGGATGCGCTCGACCACCTCGTCGTAGACGTCCTCGTGCACGTAGGTCCGGGTCGGCAGGGCACACCCCTGCCCGGACAGCAGGGCTGTCCCCGACCGGGCGGCCAGCGTGGAGGCCACGTCGAGGTCGGCGTCGGCGAAGACGATGTTCGGCGACTTGCCGCCCAGCTCGAGGGCGAGCGGGGTCAGCGATGCGGCTGCCGCGGCCATCACCGCGCGGGCCGTGTCGGCACCCCCGGTGAAGGTGAGCTTGTCGATGCCGGGGTGGGCAGCCAACGCATGACCGGTGGCCGCCCCACCCACCACCACGTTGAGCACGCCCGGTGGCAGACCGGCCTCGACGGCCAGCTCGGCGAAGCGCAGCATGCCGAACGGCGCGAGCTCGGGGGCCTTGGCCACCACGGCGTTGCCGGCGGCCAGGGCCGGGCCGCACTTCTGCCCCATCCCGACCATCGATCCGTTCCACGGTGGGATCACCCCCACCACGCCGTAAGGCACCCGACGCAGCATCGCCGTGCCCCGCTCCACCTCCAGGGTCTCGTCGCCGAGATCTGTGGCCAGGTCGGCGTAGGTGCGGACCCACCCCGCCGTGTATCGCCCCGGGCGCAGCACCGACACCGGTGTGCCGTTGTCGAGGGCGGCCAACTCGGCGGCCTCCTCGCGGTGCTCGTCGAGGAGGTGGGCCAGGGTCCGCAGGATCACCCGACGGGACTCGGCTCCGAGGGCGGCCCACGCCGGCTGGGCGGCCCGGGCGGCGCCCACCGCCGCGTCCACGTCCTCGGCCCCGGCCAGGCCGACGTCGGCCTGGACCTCGCCGGTGGCCGCATAGCGGTGCCGGTGGACCCCGGCGGCCGAGGAAGGCACCCAGCGGTCGCCGAGGAGATGCCCCTGGGCGGCCAGGCGCTGGACCGTGCCAGCAGCCGGGGAGGTCCTCACGGGACTACGTAGCCCCCGTCGACCGGGAGGGCGACGCCCAGCACGAACGAAGCGGCCGGGGTGCACAGCCACACCGCCGCCTCCGCTATCTCGGCGGCCTCGCCGATCCGTCCGATCGGGTGCAGCGCCTTCAGATGGGCGTCGATCGACGGCTGCCGCCTCACCGCCTCGTCGACCATGGGGGTCCGGGCCGTCCCCGGGCAGATGGCGTTGACGCGGATTCCCTGGGCGCCGTAGTCGAGGGCGGCCACTTTGGTCAGCCCGATCACCCCGTGCTTGGAGGCCGTATACGCCGCCTGGTGCTTGTAGGCCACCAGACCGACACCCGAGGCCGTGTTGACGATGGCCCCGCCGCCCCGGGCGAGCATGGCCGGGATCTCGGCCTTCAGGCCGTAGTAGACGCCGTTGAGCATGATGTCGAGCGTGCGGTGCCACCCGTCGTCGGGGTAGTCGGCCAGCGGGGCCATCGGCGCAGCGATCCCGGCGTTGTTGTGAGCGCAGTCGAGACCGCCGAACGTGTCGACGGTGAAGGCGACCATGGCCTCGACCTCGGCCTGCACGCTCACATCGGTGCGGATGAACGCCGCCTCGCCACCCGTGGCCCGGACCAGGGCCACGGTCTCCCGCCCGCCGGCCTCGTCGATGTCGGCGACGACGACGGCCGCGCCCTCGCGGGCGAAGATGCGGGCCGACTCACGGCCGATGCCCATCGCCGCGCCGGTGACGACGGCGACCTTCCCCTCCAGTGCTCCCATCCGGGCAACAGTACCGGCGGGAACCGGAGCGGGTACGTTTCCGGGCATGACACGAGAGCAGCCATGACACGCTTCGCCGGCAAGGTCGCCCTGGTGTCGGGGGCTGCCGGGGGGATCGGCGCCGCCGTCGCCGACCGGCTGGCCGCGGACGGGGCCACCGTGGTGCGGGCCGACATCGCCCCCACGGCCGACGGTATCCACTGCGACGTCACCGACGCCGCCTCCTGCGCAGCGGCCGTGGCCCACGCGGTCGACACCTATGGCCGCCTCGACGTGCTGGCCAACGTGGCCGGCATCGGGTCGGGCGCCCGCATCACCGACGTCGACCCCGACGACTGGCGTCGGATCATCGAGGTGAACCTCACCGGGACCTTCCTGCTGTCGCAGGCCGCCGTGCCCGCACTGCTCGCCTCGACCGGATGCATCGTCAACCTCGGTTCGGTCGCCGGCCTGCGGGCCACGCCCTACAACGCCGCCTACTGCGCGTCGAAGGGCGGCGTGATCATGCTGTCCAAGTCGATGGCCATCGAGCTCGCCAAGGACGGCGTGCGGGTCAACGTCGTGTGCCCGGCCTCGGTGGACACACCGTTCCTGCGGAACTTCGAACTGCCCGAGGGGGCCGACCTGTCGCTGTTCGCCCGGGCGGCGTCGCCGATGGGCCGGCGGGTGGAGCCCGACGAGGTGGCCGCGGCGGTCGCCTACCTGGCCTCCGACGAGGCCCGCACGGTGAGCGGCACGACCCTGGTGATCGACGGGGCCGCTACCGCCTGACGTCAGCCAGCGTCACCGTCTCGGTGTCGGCTCCCGACCGCAGGACGCGACCGGGGCGGGCCCCGTTGGCCGTCCCGTCGGTGACCACCACGGTTCCGGCCACCAGCACGTGGTCGATGCCGGTCGAGTCGGCCACCAGCCGTTCGCCCCCGCCCGGCATGTCGTCGACCAGGCGGGCGGGCTCGCTGTCGACGGCGTCGGGATCGAACACCACCAGGTCGGCGTGCCACCCGGGCTCGATGCGGCCGCGGTCCCGCAGGCCGTAGTGGCGGGCCGGTCGGTCGGTCATCATGGCCACCGCCTCCTCCACGGACAGCAGGCCGCGGCGGCGAACCACTTCGCCGAGCACCCGGGTCGGATAGTTGGCGTGGCACATCAGGTCGAGGTGGGCCCCGGCGTCGGAGCCGCCCAGCATGACCCGGGGGTCCTTCCACACCGCCACCCGGGCGGCCCAGCCCTCGTCGCTCCGACCCAGGGACGGCGTCAACGAGGGGAGCACGAGGTACAGGGTGAGGTCGTCGGGCAGGACGACGTCGAGGAGCACGTCGAAGACGTCACACCCCCGCTCGGTGGCGATGCTCCCGAGCGAGCGCCCCACCCACGGCGAGGTGGGGTCGGCCACCTCCATCATGGAGAAGTCGGTGAGGACTCCGATGGCCCGCTCGGCCACCTTCTGGGCCCCGGCCCGCAGCCGGGACCGGGTCTCCGGGTCGGCCACAGCCGCCTGTCGACCGTCGAGGTCGAGGGCCATCACCTCCCGCCAGCCCGGGAGCCCGGGCAGCAGGGTGTTGCTCCGCATCCGCATCATGTCGGGCAGTGCCAGGGCCACCACGTGGGCGCCCTTGGCCGCGGCCACGTCGGAGGCCCGCAGCTGCTCCTCCCAGATCTCCTCGCTGGCCAGGCTGCCGAGCAGGTTCCAGTTGAGCGGCCGGTCGGCGGCCAGCGACATGTCGGCCATGAGTTCCACCCGGTCCTCGGGAATCGGGCCGATCGACGGGATGAACTCGAGCGTCGTCCCTTCGTGATCGCGCAACGCCGCGGCCAGGGCCACGAACTCCTCGGGGGCCGCACAGCTCGAGGGCACCGGCCGGCGGTCCCCGTCGACGTGGCCCTCCCCGAGGGACGAGGAGAACCCGAGGGCACCGCCGGCCAGCGACTCCTCCACGAGTCGCACCATGGCCTCGAGCTGTCCGGCATCGGCCCGATCCGTCGAGGCGGCCTCCCCCATCACCACCCGGCGGATGGTCGAGTGCCCGACCAGGAAGCCGGCGTTGACCGACAGGCCGGCGTCGAGGCGGTCGAGGTACTCGGCGAAGCTCCCCCATGTCCACGGGCCACCGCCGGTCAGCGCGGCGCGGGGCATGCCCTCGACCACCGCCATCATGGCCTGGACGTACTCGGCGTCACCCGGCCCGAGCGGGGCGATCGAGAAGCCGCAGTTCCCCCCGACGACCGTGGTGACCCCGTGCTGGACCGACGGGCTGGCCGTGGTGTCCCACAGCAGTTGGGCGTCGTAGTGGGTGTGGATGTCGACGAACCCGGGGCACACCACCCGCCCGGTGGCGTCGATCTCCCGGACCGCCTCCTCCGTGAGGTCGCCGATGTCCACCACCCGACCGTCGCGCACCCCCACATCGGCGATCCGTGACGGCCCGCCGGTTCCGTCGACCACCCGGCCGCTGCGGATGATCAGGTCGAGCACGTTACGCCTCGTCCAGCAGTGCGGCCACAGCCGCCTCGACCACGGTGCCCTCGAAGAAGGCGGGGTTGGTGCCGGTGTAGAAGCGGGCCGGGTTGGTGAAGACGAAGTCCCGGAAGGCGGCGTCGTCGATCCAGCCGTGCTCGACCATCTCGTAGGCCTCCTCCAGTACCTCGGACACGTCGGGCAGGTCCCAGTGGGCGATGTCCGAGCCCAGCATGACCTGGAGATCGGCGCCGAACGGGTTGACCTTGGAGTTGAAGGCCAGGGACGTCATCGGGTCGTCCGCCTCGCAGCCGAACCAGAACCGGTCGGCGTAGAGCGTCTTGATGTCCTCCGCCCGCTCGATGCCGCATGCCGCCCACTCGTCGAGCATGTCGTCCGGCTCAGTGGGACGCCGGGTGACCGACGATGGGAGCCGGCGGGCGTCCGGCGCGAAACGGCCGAGCAGTTCGAGGATGAGGCCGCGGTCCACGAGGGCCGGGTCGAGGTGGGCACGGAGCGCCGCCAGGTTCCGCTTCTCCCAATGGCCGACGATGTCGCAGAACAGGGCGGCGGCCCACGCCACCCCGCCCTCCAGGAATGCGAAGTTCATGGTCGGGAACCGCCGGGTCACGCCGCCCAGAAAGAGGGATTTGGCCAGCGACTGTTGCCCCTGGGCCAGCATCGACAGGTGGTTCGCCACATAGCTGGTCGGTGACCGGTAGGGGGTCATGCCGATGAAGCCCGAGTGAAAGGCGATGGACACCCCCAGCTCTTCGGCCTTCGCCCACACCGGGTCGTAGTCATGGGCCGAGTCCAGGCCGAACTGGTCGAGCCAGAAGGCGTAGCGCGAGACCTCGGGATCCTTGTCGGCCAGCGCCTCGAACGGACGCTGCACATACCCGGCGCACAGCACCGCCTTGAACCCGAGGCCGCTGACCGAGTACTCGAGTTCGGCCACCGCCTCCTCCGGGGTGTGCATGGGAATGGCCGCCACCGGGGTGAGCCGGTCGGCCAACGGGGCGAAGGTCTCGGCGTTGCAGCGGTTGAGCGCCCGGCAGGCCCCCCGCCGGAACCGATCGTCCTCGGCGTGGAGGAAGACCAGGCCGAGGCTCGGGTAGACGACCCCGAAGTCGATCCCGGTCTCGTCCAGTCGCTCGTGGAGCAGTGCAGGAAACAGGGCGGTGGCCAGATCGATGGTCTGCTTGGCCGGGGCGCTCCACCACGGCCCCCGCGGGGTGCGGGTAGCCGACCGCTCCGTCGGGGTCTGGTCGTGCCACGGTACGTCAGTGCCCACGTAGGGCGGGACGAGCCGACGGAGCGCCGGGTCCTCCAGGCTCAGCCCTTCCTGCTCCAGGAAGGGCGCCAGCGTCGGCAGGTGCTCGGCCATGTGGCCGTCGCTGTCGATCACCGGATGGCCGAGCCGCGCGTTGATCTCCCCCGAGGACGCCATGGCGACAATCTAGGCCCACCCAGGGTTCGGCTCGCTGGACGAGGCGACCCCCGTTCCCCCGAGACGGCGACCCCCGTTCCCTTGAGACGACGACCCCCGCCCCCGAACAGCTTCATGGGCGAGGCTGATCGCCCATGGGCAAGGATGGGCGGATGGCACACGACCTGGTCATCCGCAACGGCACGGTGGTCGACGGCTCGGGGCTCGGCTCCTACCGGGCCGACGTGGCCGTCGACGGCGACCGCGTCACGGAGGTCGGCCGGGTCGGGGCACGTGGCGTCCGGGAGATCGACGCTGAAGGCCACGTGGTCACCCCGGGATTCGTCGACGGGCATACCCACATGGACGCCCAGGTGTTCTGGGACGCCACCGGATCGAACTCGTGCTGGCACGGGGTGACGTCGGCCGTGATGGGCAACTGCGGCTTCACTCTGGCGCCGGTGCGGTCGGACGAGCGGGCGTTGGTGGTCCGCAATCTCGAACGGGCCGAGGACATGGACCCCGCCGCGCTGGCCGCCGGCATCGACTGGAGCTTCGAGACGTTCCCCGAGTACCTGGATACCGTCGACCGACTCCCCAAGGGGATCCACTTCGCCGCCAACATCGGGCACTCGGCCCTGCGCACGTGGGCCATGGGCGAGCGCGCCTTCGAGCAGGAGGCCGACGCCGACGATCTGGCCCTGATGGCCGGTCAGCTGCGTGACGCCCTGGCCGCAGGGGCCATCGGGTTCACTACGTCGCGTACCCAGCACCACGAGACGTCCGACGGCCGCCCGGTGGCCTCACGGCTGGCCTCGTGGGACGAGGTGGCCGCACTGGTGGGAGTCATGGGCGAACTCGGCACCGGCATCTTCGAAGGCGCCGACGCCGGCATGTCGGCCCCCGATCCCGAGGTCCGCGCCACGGCACTCGACCGGATGACCACCCTGGCCGTCGACACCGGGGTGCCGATGACCTTCGGCCTGGTGGCCACCCGGGGAGCGGGCTACCTCATCGACTTCCTCGACGAGGCGGCCACCCGGGGCGCCCGGATGATCGCTCAGACCCACTGCCGGGGCATCTCGGTGCTGCTGTCGCTCAAGACCCGCCTACCCTTCGACCTCCTGCCGGACTGGGCCGAGCTGCGGACCCGCCCGGTCGAGGAGCAGGTGGCCGTCCTGACCGACCCGGGACGCCGAGGCCGCTACGTCGAGGCCGCCGTACACGCGAACTATGCCTCCTATACCGGTGTGGGAGCCCAGGCCCGCCCGCCCGACTTCGAGGGCATCCGGGTCTACGAGCACGGCCTGCCCCCCAACCCGTCGGTGGCCGACGTGGCCCGCAGCCGGGGCGTCCATCCGGCCGAGGCCATGATCGACCTGTGCGTGGCCTCCGGCGGGAACCAGCTGTTCATCCAGCCGAGCCTCTACCCCCAGGACGAGGCCGTGCTGCTACGGGCGCTCCGCCACCCCCGGGCGGTCATGACGTTCTCGGACTCGGGGGCGCACCTCAGCCAGATCGCCGACTCGTCGATCCACACCCACCTGCTCGGCCACTGGGTGCGGGACCGGGGGGAGTTCACCTTGGAGGAGGCGATCCGCATGATCACCCTGGCACCGGCCCTGGCCTGGGGACTGTCCACCAAGGGCCTACTGCGACCCGGGATGGACGCCGACCTCAACATCTTCGACCCGGTCACCGTCGGCCCGGCCGTCCCCACCCTGGTCGACGACCTGCCCGCCGGGGGCCGCCGGCTCGAGCAGCGGTCGGTCGGGTTCCTGGCGACGGTGGTGGCCGGCCAGGTCACCATCGACCGGGGGATGCCGACCGGGGCCGCTCCGGGCCGCCTGTTGCGGATGGGACGGGCCTGAGCGGGCCGACCTCCCGAATCATCCGGTCACCGGCTCGACCGCGAGGTCCATGGCGACTACGTCGTCGTGGAGCTCGTCCGAAGGTGACAGGTGACCCCTACCGCTACCGCATCCACAGGGTGTCGGACGTCCGGCGACGGATGACCCACCGGCCCTCATGGCGCACGGCGTCGTCGAGGTAGCGGATGCCGAGGGTGAGGTCGCCCCGGTCCGAGGCCGGGTCGCTCAATTGGTAGACGACGGCGTACGTGTCGAGGACCGCCTCGTCGGGGCCCGGGCCGAGGTGGAGCAGCGGGTCGGCGAGCACATGCATGCTCGTCGGGAAGGTGCGGGGCGCCCGCATCCCGGTCAGGAACTCCTCCAAGGTCTCCACGCCCCGCGCCCCGGTCAGTTCGGCGTCCGGGTGGAACAGGTCGGCCAGCACGTCGACGTCCCGTTCGTCGACCGCACGCGCATAGCGCTGCAGCAACGCCCGCAGCTCCTCGTGGTCGGAGGTCGGGTGGCCGCCGGCCGACAAGCGGGCGCTCACAGCACCGCCACCGGGTTGACCGGGCAGCCCGTCCCTTTCGGGATCCGCAACGGGGCCATGGTGAACAGGAACTCCCACCGCTCGAGCTCGGCGCACCGGGCGGCCAACGGGGCCAGCCGGACGTTGTCGATCAGGTGGAGGCCCATGGCCACGATGCCGATCTGGTGGACAGGGAACGGCCACTCGGGGGTGCCCACGAACGGCATGGGGTCCGAGATCCCGTCGCTCCCGAGGACGGCCACCTGGCGGTCGGCCAGCCACGGCAGGCATTCGGCGTGGAGTCCGGAGAACCCGTCGAACCCGCGGGTGGCCTTCTTCCTCGCCTCGCGACCCCAGGCCACCAGCAGGATGTCACCCGTCCCGACCCGGATCCCCTGGGCCGACTCGGCCGCCTCGAGGTCGTCCACCGTCACCACCTGACCGGTGTCGAGGTAGTCACAACCGAGCACACGGGGGATGTCGAGGAGGACGCCCCGGCCGACCACCCCGTCGGCCAGGGTCAGCACCGTGTTCGACCTGGCCCCGTCGCTCCGGACGTCGCTCGCCGGGCGGCCGCCGTACATCTGGCCGCGCACGAACATGTGGGACAGGGCGTCCACGTGCGTGGTCCACAGGCCGTGGACGTCGAGCGCCAGATGGTCCCGGGCCGCTTCGTACCCTTCGATTCCGTTCGAGTCGCGGGCGTCCCCCGAGGCCAGCATGTGGTGCTGCACCGGGTGGGGATGTTCGGGCATCGGCTCGGTGGCCAGGTCGTGGGCCAGGCTCACCGACTCACCGGTGGCCACCAGCCGGGCGGCGGCCACCCGATGCCCTTCGGTCAGGAAGTTGAGGGCGCCCCGCTGGTCGTCGTCACCCCATCGAGACCAGTTGGCGAGCGAGGCGAACATGGCGTCGAGCTCGTCGGTGGTCGGGATCGGGTACTCGGTGGCCATGGCGTCATCCTGTCAGCAGGGGGCCGTCCTGTCAGTAGGAGGAGGGGTCACCGACCGGTGGAGGGGCCTCGGGTCGGCGGCCAGCCCGGGAGCAGGCCGAGGTCGCGGCAGACGTCCTGGGCCTCGATCCACTGCCCGTTGCGGGCCCTGGCGTCGGGACTGGTCACCAGCCACGCGGCCACCGCACCGACCACGTCGGGCGGCGCCCCGAGCGAGGCGTCGAAGCCGAACTCGGCCATGTCGATGGCGATCCGCTCGGTGGCCACGAAGCCCGGGCTCAGGTTGTAGGCCGCAATGCCCCGGTCGGCGAGCTCGACGGCCAGCAGGCCCGCCACCCGGTGGAGTGCGCCCTTGGACATGCCGTACCCGAGGCCCCAGCCCCCGCTGCCGGCCGGCTTGGGCGGGTCCATGGTGCCCGAGCTCGAGGCGAGGTTGATGACGACGCCGCTCCCCCGCTCGACCATCGAGGGGAGGACCAGCTTGGCCAGCACCACCGGGGCCATGACATTGGCCTCGAGGTGGCGGTCGAGCAGCTCGACCGGGGTGTCGAGGACCTGGTCCATGTGACCCGGGCCGACGTAGCGCCCGTTGTTGACCAGTACGTCGATGCGACCCCATCGTTCGAGCACCGTGGCCGTGGCCGTGCCGAGCGACGTGCGGTCGAGCAGGTCCAGGTAGACGGGCAGCGCCCGCCGGCCCTCGGCGGCCACCAGGCCGGCGGTGGAGTCGAGCGAGCCGGGCAAGGCCGTGGTGTTGGAGGCGGACACCGTGGAGGAGTGCTCACGCTCCTCGCCCTCGTGGAGGGTGCGGGCCCCGATGGCCACGTCGTACCCGGCGCGGGCCAGGTGGACGGCGATGGCCTTGCCGATCCCCCGGCTGGCTCCGGTGACGAGTGCTACCCCCCGTGCAGGCTCCGTGGTCATGGTCCTCCCCCTGTCGGTCCTCTCCGACGCGACGCCGCGTCGGTCGGCGGCCCCATTGTCGCAGTAGCGTGCCCGCAGCACCGGAACGAGGACGAGGAGCCGACGATGCCCACCACCGCCGCCAACGGGATCAAGATCGCCTACGCCACCCACGGTGACCCGTCGGCGCCCCCACTCCTGGCCATCCACGGGCTCGGCGCCCAGATGACCGACTTCCCGCCGGACCTCGTCGACGGTCTGGTGGGTGCCGGGTTCCACCTCATCGCGTTCGACAACCGGGACCAGGGCGAGACGACCTGGTTCGACGAGGCCGGCCAGCCCGACATCGCCGCTCTCCTGGGCGACCCCGACTCCCCGGTCCCCTACCTCCTGGCCGACATGGCGGCCGACGCCGCCGGGCTCCTCGACGCCCTCGGCATCGACACCGCCCACGTGTTGGGCGTGTCGATGGGCGGCATGATCGCCCAGCAGTTCGCCATCGACTTCCCCCACCGGGTCCGGACGCTCACCTCGATCATGTCCACCCCCGGCCCCACCACCGGCCCACCGGAGCCCGAGGCCATGGCGGCACTGCTGGTGGAGCCGGTCATGGAGCGTGACGCGGCCATCGAGCAGTCGCTGACCGGCTCACGGGTGATCGCCTCCCCCGCCTTCCCGTTCGACGAGGCGGGGATGCGGACCCGGGCCGAGATCCACTTCGACCGGGGTCACCACCCGGTCGGCACGGCCCGGCAGCTGGCGGCTGTCCTGGCCTCGCCGGACCGAACCGAGGCGCTCGGCCGGGTGACCGCCCCGACCCTGGTGGTCCACGGGGCGGCCGATCCGCTGGTGACCCTGCCCGGTGGCGAGGCCACGGCTGCGGCGGTACCCGGAGCCGAACTCTGGGTCGTCGAGGGCATGGGCCACGACCTGCCTGCCGCGGTCATCCCCGAACTCTGCACCCGGCAAGGGGCACTGCTCGCCCGGATCGGCTGAACCGGCCCGTTCGGGCCGGTTCAGGGGGTCGTCAGGTACTGGGGGGACCGGGCGACGGCTTCGCTCAGACCATGGCACCTGCCGGTGCGCTGATCCCGAACACCGGCTGGTTCAGCGGCTGGTCTGCCATGGACCCGAGGAACGGGGCGCCACCGAGTGCGAACACCCCGCCGTCCATGCTGGTCAGCCAGTAGCCACCACCCGTCGGGTCGGCGGCCATCCCGATCACCGGGGCGTTGAGATCCGTGCCGGCCATCGACCCGCCGAAGGCGGCGTCACCGAAGGCGAACACCCCACCGTCGGCTGCGGCCAACCAGTAGCCCCCGCCGTCGGGGGTCCGGGCCATACCGACGACCGGCGCGTTCAGCACCTTGCCTCCCATCGAGCCGTAGAAGGTGGCGTCACCGAAAGCGAACACGCCACCGTCGGAGTCGACGATCCAGTAGCCCCCGCCGTCGGGGGACGCCACGATCGCCGTGGGGGCGCCGGTGGTGCCGCCCGGCGGGGCCAGCGTCCCCTCGTCACCGTGGAAGGTGGCGTCACCGAAGGCCTGGACCGTGCCGAACCCGCTGAGGCTGTCGTTCAGCATCCAATAGCCCTTCCCGTCGGGTGTCGGCGTCAGGCCCACCGACGTCGGCCACAGGTCGGCACCACCCGTGTTCGACGCCGTGCGGTCGCCGTAGGAGACGGCGTCACCGTAGGCGGTGATGGCACCGGTGTAGGCGTTCAGAATCCAGTACCCGTTGTCGGTGGGCATGGTGGCCATCGACCAGCACGTCCCGTAGGGCATCATGCGGTCGGACGTATTGGGCGGGCAGGCCGAAGGGTCACCGGCGGCCGAGCCCTCGAACGGGGCGCCATAGGCGAAGATGCCACCGTCCCCGCCGACCAGCCGGTACCCGGACTGGAAGAGGTGG
>DATCCR010000068.1:0-8997 GCA_036511155.1 Acidimicrobiales bacterium | reverse complement strand
TCGAGCCCGTAGAAGCCGACCCGGTCGCCCGGACTTCGTGACAGATTCCACCCCCGCAGCCAGGTGAGGAATCCCGCCACTTCCTCGTTGGCCCACATCCACGTCGGCCACCGCCCGAAACCGGCCAGCAGTCCCCGGGCGTCGCACCCGCTCTCATCGTCGCCGCGCACCCACCGGTTGATGCGCCAGCAGTCGGGCCAGTCGCCCTCGACGCCGATCCAGGTGAACCCGTGCTCCTCGATGAGCCGGCGGCTCAGCGTGCACCGCCACTCGTAGTACTCGTGGGTACCGTGCGAGGCCTCGCCGATGCAGACGTAGCGGTCGCCGCCCACCCGGCGGACGAGATGGTCGAGATCGCTGGGGGTCCGCAGCGGCCCGGCCCGCGACCGGATCTCCTCCAGTACCTCGGCAGCACTCGGCCCGAGCCCCGCGCCGGTCACGGTGTGCCGCCCGGGGGCCCGTCCAGCAGAAACCGCACGAACCAGGCGCGGGCGGCGATGGCCGCCTCGGCCAGCGTCCCCGGCTCCTCGAACAGGTGGGTGGCGCCGGCAACCACCTCCAGTCGGCTGGGGGGCGCCAGCTCGGCGAGGGCCTGGCGGTTGAGGTCGAGTACAGCCAGGTCCTCGCCCCCGACGATGAGCAGGGTCGGGGCGGTGACTTCGGCCAGCCGGTCGCCGGCCAGGTCGGGTCTCCCTCCCCGGGAGACCACGGCGGCCACCGAGTCGCCCCGGGCCGCGGCGGCCACCAGCGCGGCGCCGGCGCCGGTCGAAGCCCCGAAGTAGCCGATCCGGGCGGTGCTCGCATCGGAGCGCTGCTGGACCCAGTCGGTGGCCGCCGACAGGCGACTTGCCAGCAGGTCGATGTCGAACACGAAGCGGCGGTCGTTCTCCTCGGCCGGGGTGAGCAGGTCGAGCAGGAAGGTGCCGAGCCCGGCGTCGTAGAGCACATCGGCCACCAGGCGGTTGCGGGGGCTGTGCCGGCTGCTCCCGCTGCCGTGGGCGAAGAGGACCACGGCCCGGGCCGGTTCGGGGAGGTGCAGGTGACCCTGGAGGGAGACGCCACACACCGGGATCTCGACGTCGATGTCGCAGTCGGCGGGCTCCGCCCGACGCTCGTCGTCGTTGGCCCGCCGGGCCGCCCGGTCGAGGAGGACCACCACCTCGTCGTCGGTCGTCGGGGAGAAGTCGTCGTAGTGGTAGCCCACGGCCTGGAAGTGCTCGGGCCGGCTGACGACCACCACCTCGTCGGCCTCGGGTACATGTTCGAGTGTGGACTGCGGCCCCACGGGGACGGCCAGTACCACCCGGGACGCACCGAGGATGCGGGCGATCCGGCAGGCCACCCGGGCGGTGGACCCGGTGGCCACACCGTCGTCGACCACGATGGCCGTACGCCCCCGCAGGTCGACCCGTTCGCGGCCCCTCCGGTAGCGCCGCAGGCGCGTCTCGAGCAGCACCTGTTCGTGGGCCTCCACCGAGAGCAGTTCGGCGTCGGACACGCCCGCCCGGCGGATGGTGGACTGGTCGAGGATCCGCACCCCGTCCTCGCCGATGGCGCCCATCGCCACCTCGGGTTGGAAGGGAACCCCCAGCTTGCGCACCACGATCACGTCGAGCGGCGCATCCAGGGCGGTGGCCACCTGGTAGGCCACGGGCACCCCGCCCCTCGGCAGGCCGAGCACCACCACATCGGCGCCCCGGTAGGAGTCCAGCCGCTCGGCGAGCTGCCAGCCGGCATCGGCCCGGTCGACGAACCGGTCCGTTCCGGTCCCTGCATGCACGACCCGGAGGGTCACGACAGGCACCGTTCATTGGCCACCCGGAGGCGGTGTAGGACTTCGGCCTCTGCATTGTCGAGCGAGGCGGTCGGGACGAACCAACGGACAGTGCCGCCGACCACGTCGGGACCCGCGCCCTCCATCCAGTCGACCGGCCCCTCCCGGTCCTCCACCGAGGCGAACTGGAAGACTTCGGCCCACTCGAGGCCCGGCTCGACGCTCAACGACCACTCGACTTCGACCCGCTCACCGATCTCCGGGGCCGTCGTACGCCCGACGATGGCAATCGAGGTCTGGTCGCGCTCATCCATAGGTCACCTCCGGTCGGTGCCGTCGAATCCTGACGGACCCCCTTCACGGATCCATCGTGCGGTATCGGAGTCCAGCCGGGTAGGGGCGAACGGCCCATGGCGAGTTGCAGCTGCGCCGGGGGGGTCCGGGGGTGCGGTCCGGGCAGGACTCCCAAGGCCCGGCGTGGCGGCCGACCCGGTCGGTCAGCTGCCGTTCCGCGGGCGGTGGGCGTCAGCCGCACCGGTGGCGAGGACCCCAGCCAGCACGAGGGATCGCCACCCGTCCACGATGCGTCGCCGGCTTCACGACCGGCGTTCCACCGTCGGCACGGCATGCGTGCTCCCCACCCTCGCTTCGGCGGCGGTGGCCGGATGGTCGACAGGATTTGGCGAGCGCTCCGACGACGCATCGACTGCCGATGCAGGCGATTGCGGGCCGCGGGCCAGCCACGCGCTTCGGGTCGGTAGCCTTACGGCATGCGACGCAGGATGCTGAAGTCCAAGATCCACCGGGCCACGGTGACCGCGGCCGACCTCAACTACGTCGGCTCGGTCAGCATCGACCCGGCTCTGCTCGCCTCGGCAGACATCCTCGAACACGAGCAGGTCACCGTGCTCGACGTCGACAACGGAGCCCGTTTCGAGACGTACGCCATCGTGGGCGAACCGGGCGAGATCTGCCTCAACGGCGCAGCCGCCCGGCTCGTCCATGTCGGCGACATCGTCATCATCCTGACCTACGCCGACTTCGAGGACCACGAGCTGGCCGACCATCGACCCCGCGTGGTCCATGTCGACTCCGCGAACGCCGAGGTCGCCCTCGGCTGACTCCCGTGCCGCGGGCGGGAGGAGCCCCTGCGTGCCACACTTGGATCGGCGGCCGGAGGGCCGCCGAGGGAAGGGGGAGGTCGCCATGCGCGAGATCCGTTACGGGGCACGTCTGCCGGAGCAGGTGTCCAACCGTGAGGTCGAGGCCACGAGGAGCCCGATCTGGTCGAAGGCGGTGACCATCGTCTTCGAGACCGACCCGGAGGCCATCGCCCGGGTCCTGCCCCGGCCACTCGAGCCATCGGCCGCTACCGCCCGGCTGCGCATCGCCGTGGTCGACATGGGGACCGGGCTGCCCACCTTCGGCGCCGGCTGGTTCGGTGTGCGGGCCCGCCACGGCGACGTCGAGGGCGAGTACGCGTTGTTCATGCCCATGAGCACCGAACAGGCCACCACCGGCGGGCGCGAGACGTTCGGCGAGCCAAAGAAGATCGCCCAGCTCGACCTCACCACCGAGGGCGACACCCTGACCGCACGGGTGGCCCGCATGGGGTCGACGATCGCCGAGGTGTCGGGAACACTCGGGCCCGAGCAGCCCGGCTACGAGATCGACAAGCTCGACTTCTACTTCAAGCTGTTGCCCGACCCGTCCGGCGAGGGGCTCGAGGGCGACCCCGCCCTCGTCTACTGCCGCCGCCACGAGACGGCCCGGGTCGTCCGCCCCGTGACCGGCGAGTGCAAGCTGCTCGAGGCGCCGCTCGACCCGATCGCCGATTTCCCGATGGGGAAGGTGCTCACCTTCGAGTACGCCGAGCTGTCGTCGTCGCAGGCTGGCGAGATCGTGGAGCGGGTTCCGGCCGAGTGGCTGGTGCCGTTCATGCACCAGCGCTACGACGACCTGAGCGTCCTGGGGGCCTCCCGATGAGCGACGTTCCGGCCACCGGGTCCGACCACTATGTGGTCATCTCGGCCGACGGCCACGCCGGCCTGGCTTGCGAGGACTACCGCCCCTACCTCGAGGCGAGGTACCACCCGGCCTTCGAGAAGTACCTGGCCGAGCGGATGGCCCACCGCGAGGAGGCCCTGGCCTTCAACTACGACTACATCATGGGGTGGGAGAAGGGGAACGAGGAGGGTCTGAAGGGCGCCTTCGACCCCGTCATCCGCGACAAGGAGCTCGACGCCGACGGGGTGGCGGCCGACGTGCTGTTCGCCGATGCCGACGCGGTGACCGGCATGGCCTCGCCCCCGTTCGGGGCCGGCCTGTTCGCCGGGGCCATCGAGGACCCCGAGTTGGCCTTCGCCGGGGCCCACGCCCACAACCGCTTCCTGGCCGAGATGTGCTCCCACTCCCCCCACCGCCGCGGCGGGATCGCCCTCGTGCCCATCACCCACGACATCGGCCGGGCGGTCGACGAGATCGAGTGGGTGGCCGCCCAACCGGGTATCCGGGGGATCATGATCCCGACCATGTGGCGCAACCGGACGCCCTACAACGACGCGTCGTACGACCCGGTCTGGGCGGCGTGCGCCGAGGCCGGGCTCCCCGTCCACACCCACTCGGGCGAGGCCCCGATGGAGGAGTACGGCGAACACACCGGCGTCTACCTGGCCGAGGTGGTCTGGTGGGCGGTCCGGCCGGCCTGGCACCTGCTGTTCGGAGGGGCGTTCGAGCGCTTCCCGGACCTCAAGTTCGTGGTGACCGAGGCCGCCGCCTACTGGGCCCCCGACATGATGTGGAAGTGGGACCAGTACATGGGGGGCGGGCACACCACCAAGAAGCTTGCCGCCATGCTCAAGGGCAAGATCTCGAAGCTGCCGTCGGACTACTTCGGCACCAACATCTTCATCGGGGCCTCCACCATGTCGCGCGAGGAGCTCCGCCGCCGTTACGTGATCGGCACCGACGTGGTCATGTGGGGCACCGACTACCCGCACCCCGAAGGGACGTGGCCCCACACTCTGGCCAAGCTCCAGGCCGACTTCGCCGAGATCCCCGTGGACGACACGGCCGAGCTGCTCGGACTGACGGCGGCCAGGGTCTACGGCTTCGACCTCGACCAACTCCGCCCGATCGCCCAGCGCATCGGGCCCTCGCCCGACCTCCTCGGCCAGGACCCGACCCTGCACAGCGACCCGGTGGCCCGGGCCGAAGCGCGCTGGTGGAAGGCCGAGTACGGGGTCCAGCCCCCGGTCTGACCGGGGGCCGTCCGACTACCAGGAGCGCAGCACCTGGTGGCGGTCGAAGGCGTTGCAGGTCGAGTCCGTCGGGTAGTCCTCGACAGCCAGCGGGGTGGCCACCTCGGCCACCGTCGGGCCGATCCGGTCACCGATGGGCCGCAGGGCCTCGAGGTCGAACCCGTAGACGCGGGCCACGTTGTCCTCGAGCATCTGGCGGGTCTCGACCGGGTCGCACGTCCCGAAGGCGGCCCGCAGCGCGGTGACGCTGTAGGGGTAGGAGCCCTCGGAGTGGGGGTAGTCCGACCCCCACATGATCCGCTCGACGCCGACCTCGTGGCGGACAGCCGACTCGCTGGCCCGCAGGAAGCTGGCCCCGACCGAGAAGTTCCGGGCGAAGTACTCCGACGGCGTCATCGACATCCCCTTGGCCGCCGCCCCGAAGAATTCGGCCTCGGCCGCGCCACCCGTCGTCATCCGCCCGTAGAACCAGTCGAGGGTCTCGAGCCCCCGGGGCAGCCAGCCCAGCCCCTGCTCGGTGAGGACCACGTGGAGGCCGGGATGGCGCTCCAGCACTCCGGCCAGGATCAGGTGCCACGCCGAGCGGTGGGAGAACCAGGGGAGTTCGACCAGCAGGATGGCCCGGGCCACCTCGGCGTCGCCGTAGTCGGGGAGGCCGCCGCCGCCGTGGATGTTGACCACCATGCCGAGCTCCTCGCAGACCTCCCACAGCGGCTCGTAGTACGACTCCCACAGGCCGGGCAGGCCGGAGCCGGGGGCGATGGGGGGCAGCAGGATCCCGCCGGAGGGCCGGATGTTGGCAGCCGCCCACCGCACCTCGGCCACCGCGTCGTCCATGTCGTTGGCGAAGATCTGGGCCACCCCGGCGCGGCGGCCCGGCGCCTTGGCGCAGAAATCGGCGAGCCAGCGGTTGTGGGCCTGGAGCCCGGCCCAACGGCGGTCGTAGTCTTCGGGCCCCGGCGGGAGGGCGAGCAGGCTCCCCTCCTCGAAGAACGGCGGGACGGTGTTCGGGAAGATGACCTCGGCGGCGATGCCGTCGGCCTCGTTCTCGGCCAGCCGACGGTCCGAGTCCCAGCTCCGGTAGGCGGTCGCCGCCAGCAGGTCGGCGAACGGGTTGACGTAGGTGGCGGCCCAGCCGTCGAACTCCTCGTGCCAGGTCGGGGCCAGGTAGGGGCGGTAGTCGGGGATGTCCCCACCGGCGTGGGCGTCGGCCGAGATGACCGTGTAGCGGCGGTCGGGCGAGAGCTCGGTGGTCATGGTGTCCCCCTGGTCGTCGACTCGGGTACGGATCCGGTCAAGGGAGTGGTCACCCCATGCCCTCGAGGGCCGAGGGCGGCAGTTCGCCCCGGGCGATGGCGTCGGCGCGGGCGTGCAGCAGTCGGCCGGCGGCGTCGAGGTTGTGGCTGATGACGAACCTTCCGTCCTTGACCCCCTGCACCGCGAACCGGCCGAGTTCGTCCAGGTCGACCACGTCGGTGGGGCGCCCGGCGGCGGCCAGCGCCGCCTTGAACTCGGCGAATGTGGTGCCCGGCGCCGGCGGCCGGGGCCTGACCCGGGCCAGCTCGTCGGGCCGGTTGCGCTGGGCCTCCCACAGACCGGTCTCGAGCAGTCCGCCCGACGGGTAGAACACGGCGGCCCGCAAGTTGGTCCCCTGAGCCAGGAACTGGTGGGCCAGAGCCTCGGTGAAGCAGCTGATGGCGGCCTTCGACGAGGCGTAGACCGAGGCATAGGGCACCGGGGCGATGCCGCCGTCGCCCGAGGAGGTGGTCACCACCACGCCCGGCTCACCTGAGGCCACCATGCGGGGTACGAACGCCAGGACGCCGTTGGCCGTCCCGAACACGTTGACGCCGAAGCACCAGCGCCAGTCGTTGGGCTCCTGTTCCCACGGGTTGCCGCCGCCGCCCGAAGTGACCCCGGCGTTGTTCCACAGCACGTGGCACGCACCGAACTGGTCGTAGACGGCGTCGGCCAGCGACTCGAGTGAGGAGGGGTCGGACACGTCGGTGACCACGCCCCGCACATCGCCCCGGTCGGACAGTTCGACGACGGTGCGCTCGAGCACGGGGGCCTCGATGTCGGCGATGACCACCCGGGCCCCTTCATCGAGCAGGGCGCCCACGATCCCCCGACCGATACCGGCTGCGCCGCCGGTCACCACCGCCACCTTGCCTGACAGGTCGAACACGTCACTCCCCCCAGAATCCTGTCGGGGCCGGCCCCGATCGCTGTCCGCTCATGCTGGCACACGGTCGACCGCCCTGCCTGCAGCGTGCGGGCATCCCGCCGGCCGCTCGGTCTGGTCAGTCACGGGGCCGGCACTCCGAACCGCAGGTGGTGCACGACGACCTGTGGGCGGACGGGGGGAGGGGGTGCGAGGAGCGGGTGATCGGGGCACCGAGGGCCCGGTCGTCACGGGACCGGGCCGACGTCCCGCGCCCGGGAGGGTCGATGGGCCTAGCGTGTGGTCCCGATGGAGCACGGCCACAGGGGAGGACCGACATGTACAACCCACTCGAGGTCGGCGGGGTCGACGACTACCCGGTGCGGGTGGGGAGCATGCTCCTCACCCTGGTCGAACCGAACCCGGGGTTCGCACAGGCCTACAACCGCTGGTACGAGCGGGACCACTACTACGGCGGATGCATGGTCGGGCCGTGGTTGTTCGCCGGGAGCCGGTGGGTCGCCACCCGCCAGCTGAAGGACCTGCGGTGGCCGGCCGAGAGCACGGTCGCCGTGCCCACCGATGCCGGCAGCTACGTCGCCATCTACTGGGTCGAGCAGGGGCACCACCACGAGCACTTCGCCGAGTGGTCGATCAACCAGGTGCGCGACCTCTACGCCCACGGCCGCGGGTTTCCCGAACGGACCCACGTCCACACCTCGACGTTCCACTACGTGGACACCGCCTATCGCGACGACGACCCCGTACCCGTGGAGCTGGCCCTCGACCGGGGCTACGAGGGACTCGTCGGCCTGTGGTGGGACGCAGTCGCCGGCACCGGCCACGACCTGCACGCGCTGTTGGCCGGGGCCCACCTCGACCGTCTCCTCGACGGCTCGCCGGTCGAGATCGCCGCATCGTGGGTCCCCTCGGCGCCTGACGCCGGGGACCAGGGCGCCCCGATGGACCTCGGCTCCCCTCCCGGAGGGACCGACCGGATGGTCCAGTTGCTGTTCGTGGACGGCGACCCGGCGGCGGTGGTCGACCGGGTTCGGGCCTATACCGATGCAGTGGAGGCGGCCGGTGCCGCCACGTTGCGACTGGCCGCGCCGTTCCGACGGACCGTGCCCGGCACGGACCGGTTCGTCGACGAACTCTGAGCCGCCGGGACCCCTCAGGAGGCGGAACGCCAGGCCGCCGTCGGGCGAACGTGCCTGCCCTCGGCCCCGCGGGCCCGGCCACCGCCGGTAGACAGCCTCGCCTTCCTGACCACAATGTGACCAATTGCTCTTTTTCGGGGGCCCTTCCCTCACTCAGACTGGCGGAATCTGCAACAGGAGATGCGATGTTCGATTCGGGCGACGGACAGGACCGGCTGCTGCGGGCAGACCTGGAGGCCTGCCGCCTCTACACCGGCGCCGTCTACACGCTGGCGACGGCACCCGGTGACCTGCGGGACCGCATCCACGACGCCTACGTCGGCCAGGCCATCCACGCCAACCAGCTGGTCCGGCTCCTCCCCCCGCACGTGAGTGAGCGGATCCAACTGCTGGCCGGACGGTTGGGGACCCACCCGGACACCGGACACCCGGACGCCACCGAACTGGTGTGGCAGACGCTCCTGACCATGGACCACGACGGGCTCCAGGACGTGGCACGGGGGATCTACTTCATCACCCACGACCTGGTCGTGGCGACCGAGCAGACCCGGGGCGGCAGGGCCGAGGCGTAGGAGGACGGGCGCCGGACCGCAGGTGGGAGGCGGCAACCCCGGCTGCGGGTGTCGATCCGCCCCCTTC
>DATCCR010000067.1:0-9000 GCA_036511155.1 Acidimicrobiales bacterium | reverse complement strand
CCTCGGACGGCCGGCTGTCCGCCCACTTCGAGCACACCATCGCCGTGACCGACGACGGGCCGGAGATCTTCACGATCCTCTAGGCCGCTGACCTGGCCTTTCGCTCACCCGTCGTGCGAACTGGCTGGTCGGAGGGGTCGGACTGGCAATTTGCCACCGAAGGGCTAGACTGGTCTTTCGGCTGGCCACGGGTGTGTGGTGGCGTGCCGATCCCGCTCAGGTGGTGCTGCTCCGGCGTGCCCCCGACTGCGGTTGCGTCCGGACGACGATCCTCGTGGTCCACGGCGCACGTCGCCCCCCGGGTCGACGAGTGACGAGAACGACAGAGTAGTAGGAGATTCACCTGCCCAAGCCCAAGGAAGATGCCATCGTGCTGGAGGGGACGGTCGTCGAGCCGCTCCCCAACGCCATGTTCCGCGTGGAGCTCGAAAACGGCCACAACGTACTGGCGCACAGCTCCGGCAAGATGCGGATGCACCGCATCCGCATCCTCCCCGGAGACAAGGTCCAAGTGGAGATCACTCCCTACGACCTGGCCCGCGGGCGGATCACCTACCGCTACAAGTAGGCCGGACCGGTCCCCGCCCGCATGGGTGGTGACGGGAGCAGCAAGCAGTCACCCGGTGGACCCGACGGCCCGCCGGTACGAGACAAGGACGACAACGTGAAGGTTCGACCCAGCGTCAAGCCGATGTGTGAGAAGTGCAAAGTGATCCGCCGGCACCGGCGCGTCATCGTCATCTGCGACAACCCCCGCCACAAGCAGCGGCAGGGTTGACGCCGACCGGCACCAAGTAGAGAGAAAGAAGAACACGTGGCCCGCATCTCCGGCGTGGACATCCCCCGCGAAAAGCGGTTGGAGATCTCCCTGACCTACATCTTCGGCATCGGCCGGACGACCTCGCAGCAGATCTGCGCGGCCACCGAAACCAGCCCCGACACCCGTGTCCGGGACCTGACCGACGAAGAGGTCACCCGACTCCGCAACTACATCGACGCCAACCTGCAGGTCGAGGGTGACCTGCGTCGCGACATCTCCCAGGACATCAAGCGGAAGATGGAGATCGGCTGCTACCAGGGGATCCGCCACCGCAAGGGCCTGCCGGTCCACGGCCAGCGCACCCACACCAACGCCCGTACCCGCAAGGGCCCGAAGAAGACCGTCGCCGGCAAGAAGAAGGTGCGCAAGTAATGGCCAAGGCAACCAAGCCCGGGGCGGCACGCCGACCCCGCAAGCGCGAGCGGAAGAACATCACCTTCGGCGTCGCCCACATCAAGAGCTCGTTCAACAACACGATCATCTCCATCGCCGACCCCGAGGGCAACGTCCTCGCCTGGGCCTCGGCCGGGAACGTCGGGTTCAAGGGCTCGCGCAAGTCCACCCCGTTCGCCGCCCAGCTGGCCGCCGAGCAGTGTGCCAAGCGGGCCATGGAGCACGGTGTGAAGCGCGTCGACGTGCTGGTCCGCGGACCGGGCTCGGGTCGCGAGACCGCCATCCGCTCACTCGCCGCCGCCGGCATCGAGGTCGCCGGCATCAAGGACGTCACCCCCATCCCGCACAACGGCTGCCGCCCCAAGAAGCGGCGGCGGGTGTAGGGACGGGTACGAAGGGAATCTAGGAAACCAATGGCTCGATACACCGGACCTGTCTGCCGGCTCTGCCGCCGGGAGCGCACCAAGCTCTTCCTCAAGGGTGAGCGCTGCTACTCGATGAAGTGCCCCGTCTCCGAGGCGGTCACCGACCGCCACAGCCGCGCCTACCCGCCCGGCGAGCACGGTCGCGACCGCATGCGCCAGGGGTCGGAGTACCTCGGCCAGCTGCGCGAGAAGCAGAAGGCACGCCGCATCTACGGCCTGCTCGAGAAGCAGTTCCACAACCTCTACGTCGAGGCCAGCCGGGCCCCGGGCATCACGGGTGAGAACCTGCTGGTCATGCTCGAGCTCCGTCTCGACAACGTGGCCTTCCGGGCCGGGTGGGGCGCCAGCCGCTCCCAGGCCCGCCAGTTCGTGCGCCACGGCCACGTGCTGGTCAACGGCAAGCGGGTCACCATCCCCAGCTACCGCCTGCGCCAGGGTGACACCATCGCCCTCAAGCCGGCCTCGCGGGAGCTCTTCCACGTCCGCCGCAACATGGACACGCTCGACCGGCAGCTGCCGCCGTGGCTGGAGGCGGTGGGGGACCGCTTCGAGGTCAAGGTGTTCTCGTTGCCCCTGCGCGAGCACATCGACGAGCCGGTCCAGGAGCAGCTGATCGTGGAGCTCTACTCCAAGTAGCCGCACCCGGCGCCGCCGACCGCACCACCCGACACACGTAGACACCGACCCAGACCGAACCTGCGCACCACCTGCCGAGGAGCCACACACGCATGCTCATCATCCAGCGACCCATCGTCGAAGCAATCGGCGAAGAAGAGGACAACCGCCAGAAGTTCGCGGTCGGCCCACTCGACCCGGGCTTCGGCCACACGCTCGGCAACTCGCTACGGCGCACGCTGCTGTCGTCGATCCCCGGCGCGGCAATCACCCAGGTCCGCTTCGATGAGGCCCTCCACGAGTTCACGACCCTGCCGGGCGTGAAGGAGGACGTGACCGACATCATCCTCAACTTGAAGGACCTGCTGTTCAAGGTCCACAGCGACGAGCCGGTGACCATCCGCCTCGACAAGCGGGGTCCTGGTGCGGCCACCGCCGGCGACATCCAGCTCACCTCGGACGTCGAGGTGCTCAGCCCCGACCAGCACATCGCCTCCCTCAATTCGAAGGGCCACATCGCCGTGGACCTGACCGTGGAGCGCGGCCGCGGCTACCTGTCGGCCGACAAGAACAAGGGCACCGGCGCCATCGGGGTCATCCCGGTCGACGCCATCTTCTCGCCCGTGCGCCGGGTCGCCTTCACCGTGGAGCCCGTGCGGGTCGAGCAGTCCACCGACTTCGACCGCCTGGTCATCGAGATCGAGACCGACGGTTCACTCACCCCCCGTGAGGCCCTGGCCTCGGCGGGCGACACCCTGAGGACCCTGGTCGGCCTGGTGGCCGACCTCGAGGACGAGCCCATGGGTCTCGAGCTGAGCGTCACCGGCCCCCAGTCGTCGGCCTCGCCCGATCTCGATCTGCGCATCGAGGACCTCGACCTCACCGAGCGTCCCCGCAACTGCCTCAAGCGGGCCCAGATCAACACCATCGGCGAGTTGGTCGACCGGACCCTCGACGATCTCCTCAACATCACCAACTTCGGGCAGAAGTCGCTCGACGAGGTGCTCCAGAAGCTCGACGAGCGGGGCCTGGCCCTGCGTGTCAAGGACTGAGGTCCCCCCATGCTCGGAACCCCCAAGAAGGGCCGCCGCTTCGGCGGCAGTGCCGCACACCAGAAGGCCATGATGGGCAACCTCGTCGCGTCGCTCATCGCCGCCGAGTACCTCGTCACCACCGAGGCCAAGGCCAAGGCCCTGCGCCCGGTGGCCGAGAAGGTCATCACCGCCGCCGCCAAGGGCGGGGTCGCCCGCCAGCGCCACGTGGTCGCCTTCATCCGTGACAAGGACATGGCCAACAAGCTGTTCGACGAGGTCGGTCCCCGCTACGCCGAGCGCCCGGGTGGCTACACCCGCATCCTCAAGCTGGGCAACCGTCAGGGCGACAACGCCCCGATGGCTCGCATCGAACTGGTGTGAGCACGCCCCCCGATCCCGGGGGGCGTGACCGAGGGACCGTCCGGTGGCGCCTGCGGGTGGCCTACGACGGCTCCGGCTTCCACGGCTTTGCCGCACAGGAAGGGCTGTCCACCGTCGCCGGTGCACTGTCCGAGGCGCTGTCCCGGGTGGCCCGCACGCCCGTCACCCTTACCTGTGCCGGCCGCACCGACTCCGGTGTCCACGCCCTCGACCAGGTCGTCCACTTCGACGTGCCCGCGGAACGCTCGGACGCCCTCGAGCCGGCCGCCCTGATCAAGTCGTGCAACAGCCAGATGGGGCCGTCCATCGTGGTCCGTGAGGCCGGGATCGCCCCCGAGGGTTTCGACGCCCGCCACTCGGCCACCGCCCGCCGGTACCGCTACCTGGTGGTCAACGCCCCGGTGGCCGACCCGCTGCTGGCCGGGCTGACCTGGCACGTGCCCGACCCCCTCGACCTCCGGGCCATGGTGGCAGCGGCCGACGCGCTCCTCGGCGAACACGACTTCCGGGCCTTCTGCCGCCGGGTCCCGGGCACCACGCCCGACGACCCGATCCCGCGCCGGGTGCTCGACGCACGGTGGACCAAGCTGGACGGCCGCCCGACCACGGCCCGCACGGCCGGGACCTCGGACCTCGGGAAGGCCGAGCGGGGCACGACCACCGGTGCGTCCCTCGCCCCGGTGGTGGGGGACCTGCTGGCCTTCGAGATCGAGGCCAACGCCTTCTGCCATCAGATGGTCCGCTCCCTGGTCGGGACCCTGGTCGACGTGGGCCGGGGCAAGAAGCGCCCCTCCGACATGCTCCACATCCTCCGCTCCGCCGACCGGTCCCAGGCCGGCCAGCCGGCGCCTCCCCACGGACTCACCCTGATGGCCGTCCGCTACTGACCCGACCCGATCGTGCGGCCGGTCCGCCGACCCGCCGGGCGGCTTGCCCGTCGGCCCCATCCGACCTAGTGTGGGAGGTCGCCGGGTCGGGCCCCGGCCAGTCGGGAGCTGAGCATCAGTCCCCACCGGTCGCCCACTCCCGAGGCCCCGCACCTGCAGGTGCCCCGACACCCGACACCACCGAACAAGGAACTCCGTTGCGCACGTTCTCACCGAAGCCCGATGACATCACCCGCGCCTGGCACATCGTCGACGCCGACGGCCTGGTGCTCGGTCGCCTCGCCACCGAGGTGGCCGCGGTGCTCCGCGGCAAGCACAAGCCCACCTTCGCCCCCCATGTCGACTCCGGCGACCACGTCATCGTGATCAACGCCGACAAGGTCGTCCTGACCTCGGGCAAGGCCGACTCCAAGATGTCCTACCGCCACTCCGGCTACCCGGGCGGCCTGACGGCCACCAGCTACGCCGACCTGATGGTCGAGCGGGCCGACGACGTCGTCCGCGACGCCATCCGCGGCATGCTGCCGAAGAACCGCCTCGGCCGCCAGATGGGCACCAAGCTCAAGGTCTACCGCGGGGAAGAGCACCCTCACGTCGCCCAGGCCCCCGTCCCGATGGAGATCCCCGGGGCACGCCGCACGGCGTCCGCCCGCAGCGGCGCGTGAGCGACGCCGGATCCCCCAACTACCGCACGAAGCGAAGGAACCACCAGTGACTGCCCCCATCTGCCAGACCACCGGACGCCGCAAGCAGGCCGTCGCACGGGTGCGCTTCCGCACCGGCGAGGGTGCCATCACCTGCAACGGGCACACGTTCGAGGAGTACTTCACCTCGGCCACCCACCGCATGATCGTGACCGAGCCGCTGCGCCTGACCGAGCACACCGAGTCGTGGGACATCGACGTCACCATCGACGGCGGCGGCGTGTCGGGCCAGGCCGGGGCCTTCCGTCTCGGCATCGCCCGGGCCCTGTGCGAGCTCGACCCCGAGCTGCGCGGTGCCCTCAAGAAGGCCGGCTTCCTCACCCGCGACTCACGGGAGAAGGAGTCGAAGAAGTACGGCCTGAAGAAGGCCCGCAAGGCTCCCCAGTACTCGAAGCGGTAGCCCGGTGGCCCGGACCTGGTTCGGCACCGACGGAGTCCGGGGAAGTGCCAACACCGAGCTCACTCCTGAGCTGGTCCTGGCTCTGGGACGCGCCGTGGCGCGGACCATCACCGCCACCACCTTCCTGATCGGCCGAGACACGCGCAAGTCCGGCCCCATGCTGCAGGCCGCCCTCGGGGCGGGCCTGGCCAGCGAGGGTGCCGACGTGGTCGACGTGGGGGTCCTCCCCACGCCGGCCCTGGCCTGGCTGTCGGTCCGGCGCGACCTCCCGTCCGTCGTCATCTCGGCCTCCCACAACCCGTTCGGCGACAACGGCATCAAGCTGTTCGGGGCCGGGGGGACCAAGCTCGGCGAGGACGCCGAGCTGGCCATCGAGGACGAGCTCCACCGTGTCCTCGACCCGACAGTCAAGGGCCCCCGTCCCCTCGAGGGGCATGGGGTGGGGACCATCCGCACCGAGCCCGACCTCGGGGCCGCCTACGTGGAGTACCTGGCGGGGGCCCTCGACGGGCGCCGGCTCGAGGGGCTCCGCGTGGTGGTGGACAGCGCCAACGGCAGCGCGTCGGATCTGGCCGCCGCCGTGTTCGAGCAGCTGGGTGCCGAGGTGGTGGCGATCGGGTGCGACCCGGACGGCACCAACATCAACGCCGGCTGCGGCTCGACGTCCGTCGAGCTGCTGAGCAGGGCCGTCGTCGAGCACGGCGCGCATCTGGGCCTCGCCCTCGACGGCGATGCCGATCGCATGCTCGCCGTGGACGGGAACGGCACCCTGGTCGACGGCGACTCCCTCCTGGCCCTGTTCGCCCGTGATCTGGCCGACCGCGGTCAGCTGGCCGGCAACACCGTGGTCGTCACCGTGATGACCAACCTCGGGTTCCGCCGGGCCATGGAGCAGCTGGGCATCCACGTCAAGGAGACCGACGTCGGCGACCGGCACGTGCTGGCCGCCATCGACAAGGAGGGCTTCTCGCTCGGGGGCGAGCAGTCCGGCCACATCATCTTCCGACGCCTGGCCACCACCGGCGACGGCCTGCTGACCGGCCTGGTCCTGGCCGACCTGCTGGCCCGCACCGGTTCGTCGCTCGTCGAGCTGCTGGACGGCTTCATCGAGGCCGTGCCCCAGACGCTGGTCAACGTGCGCGGCGTGGACACCTCGCTGTACGGGGAGGTGGCGGCCATCACCATGGCCGTCGAGCAGGAGGCCGCCGCCATGGGGGACACCGGGCGGGTCCTGGTCCGGCCCAGCGGGACCGAGCCGGTCGTCCGGGTGATGGTGGAGAGCACCGAGCCCGGGGTGGCCGAGGCAACGGCCGAGCGCCTGCACACCCTCATCGAGCACGAGTTGCTCGAAGCGGCCCGGGCCCGGGACGAGGAACGGGCGGCCGCCGAGGCCGAGGCCCTCGGCGTGGGGCTCGACTCCGCGGTCTGAGGTGCCCACCGGAGGGCGTCACGCACCCCGGAGTCGCATCACCGGGGGACTACGGGACGCTCCCACCACTCCCGGCGGGGACGTCCGGCGGGTAGCGTGACCATCCATGTGCGGCATCATCGGCATCACCAGGAGTTCGGGACCGGACGGGGGTGACGAGTCCGTCCTGGACGTCCTGGTCGAGGGCCTGGCCCGCCTCGAGTACCGCGGCTACGACTCGGCCGGGCTGGCCCTGGTCGGCCCCACCGCATCGGACGGCACCTGGCGGGTCCGGGCTGCCAACGGCACCCGCTCGCTCGACGACCTGGTCAAGCGGACCGAGGGCGCCCCGGCCCACCCCTCGGCCGGCATCGGCCACACCCGGTGGGCCACCCACGGCCGGCCGAGCGAAGGCAACGCCCACCCGCACACCGACTGCACCGGCGACCTGGCGCTGGTGCACAACGGCATCATCGAGAACCACGTCGAGCTGTCCGACGAGCTCATCGCCGACGGCCACCGGCTCGAGTCGGAGACGGACACCGAGGTGCTGGCCCACCTCATCGAGTCCTACCTGGCCGCCCACCCCGACGACGGCCTGACCGACGCGGTGCGGGCCGCCCTCACCCGGGTGCGGGGCGCGTTCGCCCTCGCCGTGGTCCACGCCCAGGACCCCGACGTCATCGTGGCCGCCCGCCGGGTCTCGCCGCTCATCATGGGGGTGACCGACGGGGCCGCCTTCCTGGCCTCGGACATCCCGGCCATCCTCGGCCTCACCCACGACTTCTTCATCCTCGACGACGACCGGGTGGCCGAGCTGCGGCCCGGGTCGATCTCGGTGACCACCGTCGAGGGCGAGCCGGTCGAGCCGGCCCCGCTGCACGTCGACTGGGACCTCGACGCCGCCCGCAAGGACGGCTTCGACGACTTCATGGCCAAGGAGATGCACGAGCAGCCCAAGGCCGTGGCCGACACGCTGCTCGACCGGGTGCTACCCGACGGCACCCTGGTCCTCGACGAGGTCCACCTCACCAACGACGAGTTCCGGGCCATCAACAAAGTCTTCGTGGTGGCGTGTGGCTCGAGCTACCACGCCGGCCTCATGGCCAAGTACGCCATCGAGCACTGGGCCCGTCTGCCCGTCGAGATCGACATCGCAAGTGAGTTCCGGTACCGGAATCCGGTGGTCGACGAGCACACCCTGATCATCGGGGTCAGCCAGTCGGGCGAGACGGTCGACACCTTCCAGGCCATCCGCGAGGCCAAGACCCTGGGGGCCAAGGTGCTGGTGATCTCCAACGTGGTCGACTCGTCCATGGCCCGCGACGCCGACGCCGTGCTCTACACCCGGGCCGGCCCGGAGATCGGCGTGGCCGCCACCAAGACCCACCTGGCCCAGATCACCGCCCTCGAGATCCTCGCCCTCTACCTGGCCCAAGTCCGCGAGACCCTGTCACCGGCCGAGGCCCGGGGCCTGCTGGCCGCCATGGGCTCGCTGCCCGACAAGGTGGCCGAGGCCATGGAACGGGCCGACGCCGTGCATGCGGTGGCCGAGCGGTACAAGGACTCGCCGTCCTTCATCTTCCTGGGGCGCCACGTCGGCTACCCGGTGGCCCTCGAGGGGGCACTCAAACTCAAGGAGCTCTCCTACCTGCGGGCCGAGGGCTTCCCGGCCGGCGAGTTGAAGCACGGACCCATCGCCCTGGTCGAGCCGGGGACCGTGGTGGTCGGCGTGGCCACCCGCACCCCGGTGTGGGAGAAGATGATCGCCAACGTCGCCGAGGTCACCAGTCGTGGCGCGTCGGTGGTTCTGGTGGCCAACGACGGCGACGAGGAGACGGCCCGCCACGCCGACGACGTGCTGTGGGTGCCGTCCACCGAGCACCTGTTCGCACTGGTCATCGACGTCGTGCCACTCCAGATGTTCGCCCAC
>DATCCR010000066.1:0-5206 GCA_036511155.1 Acidimicrobiales bacterium | reverse complement strand
GGTCGAAGTGGACAACAGCCCGGACCAACGGATCGGCCCCTACTGAGCGGCAGGTCCCACCGTTCGGGCCGGCCCCGCCGGTGAGACCTCCCACGTCGACGACGACCGGTCTGCACGACGGCGCGGCGTGGTCCGTCGACTGACGAGCGGGTGTGGGGAACGCCCACGATGTCCTCCTGGTCGAGGGTCGACCGGAGGTCGGCGTCGGTGACGCAGCCGCCGAGGATGCTGCCCTCGGCGCGGCGGTGGCTCCCGGCGAACCTGGGGATCCGGTCCGTGACGACCGGCATCGACCGCGGTGAGTGACCACCCGAGGTGGGAGTGCGCCGGTGGCTGGGCAGCGTGACCGCGGTGCGTGACCGGAGGGATTGACGTCGTCGGGGGGCAGAAGGCAGCGTGGACAGGATCGCCGGATGCACGAGGCGTCGACCGACGGCTCCGAGTGATGGTCGGACTGAGGGCAGGGGCAGACGGATGGAAGGGCTGACAGTGGATGACGGCCGTGGTGGGGCACGCGGGCTCCCCTGGCGCGCGGTGGCAGCAGCGGCCCTCGTCGTCCTCCCGGTCGTCGGGGCGTGGTCGTCGCCGACCGCCCCAGCCGGCGGGGCCTCGCCCCGTGCCCGGGCCCATGCCCAGATCTCCCGACTGACCGCCGCGACCTCGTCCACGACCACCGCCACCCGAGGAGCCGACGCCGGCAGGACCGGCTGGTACCCGGACCAGACGACGCTCTCGCCCCAATTGGTCGGAGGCGGCACCTTCGGCCAGCTCTTCAGCACCCCGGTCAACGGGGCCGTCTACGGGCAGCCGCTGGTGGACGACAGCCAGCTCCTCGTCAACACGGAGAACAACCTGGCCTACGGCCTCGATCCGGTCTCCGGAGCCATCCTGTGGAGCCGGCAGTTCGGGTCGCCGCCGCTGGCCAGTTCCGTCGGCTGTGCCGACTTGGCGCCCACGATGGGGATCACCTCGACACCGGTCGTCGACCAGTCCACCAACACCGAGTACCTGATCGACGACGAGTACCTCTCCGGGAGCTCGGGACCCCAGGCGTACTACATGCACGCCCTCGATCTCACGAGGAGCGGTGCCGAGCAGCCGGGCTTCCCGGTGCAGATCCAGGGAACCGCGTCGAACAGTCCTTCGGTGACCTTCAACCCGACCTATCAGTTGCAGCGCCCCGGGCTCCTCCTGATGAACGGCGTGGTCTACGTCGGATTCGGTGCCCACTGCGACATCGCTCCCTACCAGGGATGGATCGCCGGCGTGGCCGAGGCCGGTCACATGACGACCCTGTGGACCACCGCGCCGACCCCCGGACTGAGCGGGGCCGGCGTCTGGATGGCCGGCGGGGGTCTCGTCTCGGACGGGTCGGGGCAGATCCTGTTCGCCACGGGGAACGGGTCGAGCAATTCCACGCCGACCGCAGGCGCCGCGCCGCCCGCGAACCTGGGTGAATCGGTGGTGCGCCTGGCGGTGCAGGGGGACGGCAGCCTGAAGGCGACCGACTTCTTCGAGCCCTACGACGCGTCGACACTCGACGGCAACGACCTCGACTTCGGATCGGGGAGCCCGGTCTCGCTGCCGGACACCTACTTCGGCACCTCCGGCACGCCGCACCTGGCCGTCGAGGTCGGCAAGGAGGGCTACGTCTACCTCCTCAACCGGGACAGCCTCGGCGGCTTCGCCAGCGGCTCCAACGGCACCGACGCCGTGGTCGGCAAGTACGGGCCGAACGGCGGCGTGTGGTCGTCCCCGGCGGTGTGGCCCGGCGACGGAGGGTGGATCTACGTCCCCACCGCGTCGGGAGCCGTCTCGGCCGGCGGATCGGCCGGTCTCCTCGACGCCTACCAGTACGGGGTCGACGGCACCGGCAAGCCGACGCTCAACCTGGTCGGGACGTCGCCGGACGCCTTCGGGTTCGGGACGTCCGCGCCGGTGGTCACCTCCAACGGGACGACGTCGGGGACGTCGCTGCTGTGGACGGTGTGGTCGCCCGACGGGACCGGGGTCGGGGCCCAGCTCCGTGCGTACAACCCGATCCCGGTGAGCGGCAAGATGCAGCTGGTCTGGAGTGCGCCGGTCGGCACGGCGTCGAAGTTCAATCCGCCCGGAGTGGCCGCGGGCCGGCTGTACGTCGGCAACCGGAACGGGACGGTCCAGGGCTTCGGTGCCCCGGTGTCGAGCCCGGTGACCGCACCGGCCGCCACGTTCCCGGCCACTGTGGTGGGCCAGTCCACCACGCAGACCGTCACGCTCACGGCGTCGTCGGCGGCGACCGTCACGGGCCTGACCGCCGCGGGCCACTTCACGCTGGGCAACCCGAGCAGGCCGCTCCCGGCCACGCTGGCCGTCGGGGGCACCATGACCGTGCCGATCACCTTCTCCCCCACGACGGCCGGTGCGTCCGGGGGCTCGCTGACCATCACCACCGGGGGGACCGGGACGACGGTCGTCAGCCTGACCGGCACCGGCCAGGTCAACGGCCCCAGCCTCACCTCCTCCACCCTCGGGGTCTCCTTCGGCGGGATCCCGCCGGGACAGCAGTCGTCGCAGACGGTGTCGTTCGCCAACAACGGCTCGCAACCGCTGACCATCAACGGCGTGACCCCGCCGACGGCCCCGTTCGGCGTGTCCGGCGCCCCGGCGGTGGGTGCGGTGCTGCAGCCGGGCGCCCAGGTGGTGGTGAACCTCGGCTTCGCCCCGACCGTCAACGGCAACTACTCGGACGCGCTCACCGTGGCCAGCAACGGCGGCACCGTGCAGGTCACGGTGACCGGCAGCGCCGACGCGCCCGCCCTGCTCGCGGTCTCCTCGCTGTCGGTGGGTTTCGGTCCGTCCCCCGTGGGTCGGACGGTGACGAAGACCTTCACGCTGTCCAACACCGGTGGGAGCAATCTCACCATCACCAAGTCGAAGCCGCCGGTCCTGGGGCCGTTCGCGGCCACCTCCACCCTGCCCGAGGGATCGACCATCGCCCCGGGGGGCAGCGTCGTGGAGTCGGTGACGTTCAGACCGACTGCGGTGGGCACGACCAGCGACGGCTGGGTCATCACCACCAACGACGGGCACGGGGTCCGCACCGTGCAGTTCTCGGGCACGGGAACCCTCGGTGACCCGGGCGCCACCGGTTGGGCCCGGAACGGCTCGGCCACGCTGGTCAACGGCGCCGTCCAGCTGACCCCGCCGAGCAAGCTGGTCGTCGGGTCGACCTTCGCTCCCGTGGCCGTGGCCTCGGCGGGGCTCGCCGTCTCGTACACGTCGACCATCTCGACCCCCCGCATCGGCGGCGACGGCACCGCGCTCGTCCTCGCCAACGGCACCGTCGCCCCCACCGCCCTCGGCGGCGGGGCCACCGGCTTCGGATTCGACGGGATCCCCGGAGTGGCCGTCGTGTTGTCGACGGCCCGGGTGACCGGGGTGGCCACGAGGAACTTCGTCGGCATCTCCGACGGACCGCAGGCCAAGAGTCCGCTCCAGCTGCACTGGCTCGCCACGTCGACCGCCGTCACCAACCTGCACGCCGCCGTGGCCGTCCGGGTGACGCTCGCAGCCGGCGTGCTCACCGTCTTCGTCAACGGGAGCCAGGTCCTGTCGACCGCGGTCCACCTGGGCCCGAACGTCCGGATCGGATTCACCGGATCCACGGGCGGCACGGGCGACACGCAGACGGTCAGCGGCGTCACCGTCGCCGCCGGGGGAGCGGTGGCCATGGTCAGCGGCCCTCCGGCCGGGGGCTGGACCCTCAACGGGTCCTCGGCCCTGTCCGGCGGCACCCTCCAGCTCACCGGGAGCAGCCCGGGCAACCAGGCCGGCACCGCGTTCTGGCCGACCCCGCTCAGTTCGTCGAACCTCCGCGCCACCTTCACCACCAGCATTGGGGGCGGGGGGGCATCGGGGGCGGACGGGATGGCCCTGGTCCTGGCCGACGGGGCGACGGCGCCGACCGCCTTGGGAGCCCAGGGTGGCGGTCTCGGGTTCTCGGGTATCCACGGGGTGGCCGTGGCCCTCGACACCTACGGCAACCCGGTCAACCCGTCGGGCAACTTCGTGGGGGTGACCGACGGCCCGGTGACTGCGGCCGTGCCCGACCAGCTGCACTGGCTGGCCACCGACACGGGCGTGGCCGACCTGCGGGCCACCCATACGTTCGTGGTCACCCTGATCGACGGGACCCTCTCGGTGACGATGGACGGCACCAAGCTGCTGACGACCTCGGTGACGGTGGGACCTAACGTTCTGCTCGGGTTCTCGGGGGGCACCGGGACCGTCACCGACACCCACGGCGTCAGCAACGTCTTCGTGACCGCCGCGCCCCGCACCGGTGTCGCCATCGGCGACCCGATGGCCGGCGGGTGGTCGCTCAACGGCTCCACCGTGCAGTCCGGCGGGACCACCCAGCTCACCCAGACGGTGCCCGGCTTCCAGGCGGGCACCGCGTTCTGGCCGACGCCCGTGAGCTCGGAGGGCCTGACCGCATCGTTCTCGGCCACCATCGGTGGCAACGTGCTGCAAGGGGCGGACGGCATGGCCCTCGTGCTCGCCGACCCGTCAACGGCGCCCACGGCCGTCGGCTACTACGGCGGCGGACTCGGGTTCTCGGGCATCACGGGCATCTGCGTGGCCATCGACACGTATCAGAACGCGTCCAACCCCTCGAGCAACTTCATCGGGGTGGCCGACGGGCCCGTCGCTCCCGGTACTCCCGACCAGCTGCACTGGTTAACCACGGCCAACGTGGTGCCCACCCTGCGGTCGACCCACACCTTCACGGTCACCTTGGTGGACGGCACCCTCACCGTCTCGATGGACGGCACCCAGGTCCTCACCACCACGGTGACCGTGGGCCCGCACGTGCTGGTCGGTTTCAGCGCCGGCACCGGGTCGATCACCGACACCCACGCCGTGGGCACGGTGGCCGTCAACGCCGCCTGACCCGTCCTGCGTGCCGGTTCCGGGACCGCACTGGTGCCGCGATCCCACCGCGGTCCCCGATCCCGGTGCGGTCCGGGCACGGCCGCCCGGCGGTGCCTGGCGGACCGGGGTCGGTTCCGGCAGACTGACGGGGCCGGATGCG
This sequence comes from Acidimicrobiales bacterium, assembly GCA_036511155.1. GTDB lineage: Bacteria > Actinomycetota > Acidimicrobiia > Acidimicrobiales > RAAP-2 > Bog-756. The sequence goes on along the minus strand of DATCCR010000066.1, from coordinate 129 downwards.
GGGGCCGATGGAGGTGCTCCGCGCCACCCGGCGCACCGAAAGGGAGGGAGCCCAGATGACGAGTCTCCAGATCGACGACGCCGTCCGCCACGCCGGCGAGGACGATCTGCCGTGGGTGGACGCCACCGG
>DATCCR010000065.1:0-12574 GCA_036511155.1 Acidimicrobiales bacterium | reverse complement strand
GGCGCCGCCGAGGACGACCCGCATCAGGAACCTGGGCTGCATGGTGCTGCTCCGATCGGTCGGTGGATGTACCGGGCCACGCCCCCCGTCACCGCCACGTCGGCCGATGCACCACTGCGGGCTCCTTCCCCCACAACGATCGCCGACATCCATCCGCTGCCGGGGGTCACGCCGTCACCGCACGGTCACCGGGGCATCACCTTCCGGTCATCCGCCACCCCCCCGGGGGGGCTGCCCTGCCGGCCACCCGGGGTGGGGCTCAGCGCCCTTCGAAACTGGGTGGGCGCCGCTCCACGAAGGCGGTCAGGGCCTCACGGGTGTCCCGGGTACCGAAGTTGGTCGCCTGGGCCCGGGCTTCGTCCTCCAGGGCCTGCTCCATGGACACGGCCAGCGAGTTGTTGAGCAGGGTCTTGGTCATCGACAGTGCGAGCGTGGGCCCCTCGGCCAGCCGCCGGGCCCAGTCGTCGACGAAGGCGTCGAGCTCGGCGTCGGGCACCACCCGGTTGACCAGTCCGAAGGCCTCTGCCTCGGCCGCGCTCAGGATATCGGCGAAGAAGGCCAGCTCCTTGGCCTTGTGCAGCCCGATCAGCCGGGGCAGCAGCCAGGAGGCGCCGAAGTCGACGGACAGTCCTCGCCTGGCGAAGATCTGGGAGAACCGGGCCGACTCGGAGGCCACTACCAGGTCGCAGCCGAGGGCCATCGACATGCCGGCACCGGCGGCCACCCCGCCCACTTTGGCGATGGTCGGCTTGGGCAGCCGGTGGAGGCGGAGGGCGAGGTCGGCCAGGGCCCGCATCTGCACCAGGTACGGGTCGCCGGGCCGGCCGGCCACGTCGGAGGGGTCGGACAGGTCGGCCCCCGAGCAGAAGGCACCGCCGGCCCCGGTCAGGACCAGGGCCCGGACGGCCCGGTCGGCGGCGGCGTCCTCGAGCACGGCCTGCAGCTCCCGCCACATGGTGCCGTTGGCGGCGTTCTTCCGCTCGGGGCGGTTCATGGTGACGGTCACCACGCCGCCGGAACGCTCGACGATCAGGGTCTCCCAGGAATCGGCCATCCGGTCAGCCTACGAGATGCGCCCCGCTCCGACCGGAGCGTCAGAAGGCGTCCTCGATCACATCCACCTCGTCGGCCGTGATGTCGACCACATCGAAGCGCAGGTCGACCAGGGCCCGCCCCGACGCCGGGGTCAGCTCGGCCAGCCATCGGGACGCCAGGCGGCGGATGCGGCGCTGCTTGGCCGGAAGCACGGCCTCGGCGCCGGTGCCGAAGGCGTCGGACATCCTGGTCTTGACCTCGACGAACGCCACCGTGCGGCGCCGGCGGACAATGAGGTCGACCTCACCCTCGCGTCGGCTCCAGTTGCGCTCGAGGACCTCGTAGCCCTCGTGCTCGTACCAGGCGGCGGCGATGTCCTCGCCCCTGGCGCCGAGGGACCGGTTGTGGTCCGGGACCGAGGACGGCGTCGGGCTCACAGGTCCTTGTCGGGCAGTCGCTCGATGTTGACGTCCCGGAAGGTGAGGATCCTCACCGAGGGGACGAAGCGGGCGGGTCGGTACATGTCCCACACCCAGGCGTCGTTGAGGACCACCTCGACGCAGGCCGGCGACGTGTCCGAACGCACGGTCACGTCGACCGAGTTGGCCAGGTAGAAGCGGCGCTCGGTCTCCACGACGTAGGAGAACAGCGGGACGACGGCCCGGTACTCGTGCACCAGGGCCAACTCGATCTCCGACTCGTACCGCTCGAGGTCCTCTTCGCTCATCGGAGGCCTGGTGCGCTCATCGGAGGGCGGACCCGCGACGTCATGCCCGGTCGGGGGCTGCCACACGGCACCCACGGCGCACGATCAGGAGCGGGCAGTCCGCAGTTCCTTGATCTTGGCGGCCTTGCCGTGGCGGTCGCGCAGGTAGTACAGCTTGGCCCGCCGCACGTCGCCCAGCGACACGACCTCGGTGTGGTCGATGACCGGGGAGTGGACGGGGAACGTCCGCTCGACGCCGACGCCGAAGCTGACCTTGCGCACGGTGAAGGTCTCCTGCACGCCGGTGCCCTGGCGGCGGATGACCGCGCCCTGGAAGACCTGGACACGCTCACGGGTACCCTCGATGACCCGCACGTGCACCTTGACGGTGTCGCCGGGGCGGAACTCGGGGATGTCGTCCCGCATGCTGTCACGGTCGATGATGTCGGTCGGGTTCATGGGGCGCGTCTCTTTCGGCGTTCGTTCGATCTCTCCCCCCATCGGCGACCCGGGAACGACGCTCCCACCAGGGGTGCGACGCGGAACAGGCCGTCGTTGCGGACTCCGGGGCTACCCGGCGCCGACGAGGCTCCTCAATCGTAGCCGTGTTCGCGGAGCAGGCGCACTTCACCGTGCTGACTGAGCAGGCGGACCTCCTCCTCGGTCAGCCCGCCCCGGTCGGCGACGAGGTCCGGACGGCGCTGCAACGTCCTGACCAGGGACTGTGCCCGCCGCCACGCCCTGACCCGACCATGATCCCCCGACCGAAGCACCTCGGGCACCCCGTGGCCCCGGAAGTCGGCCGGGCGGGTGTACTGCGGGTACTCGAGCAGCCCCGAGGCGAAGCTCTCCTCGTCGGTCGACTGCTCGTTGCCCAGCACCCCGGGCAGCAACCGGGCCACGGCCTCGACCACCACCAGCGCCGCCAACTCGCCACCGGCCAGCACGAAGTCCCCGATGGACAGTTCGCCGTCGCACAGATGGTCGGCCACCCGCTGGTCCACCCCCTCGTACCGGCCGCAGAGGAGGGAGAACCCGCCCGGGATCGCGGCCAGTTCCTGGGCCACGCCCTGCTCGAACCGACGCCCGGAGGCCGACAGCAGGAGCAGGGGCCGGGGCAGCCCGTCCGGACCGTCCGCCACCGTCTCGACGGCCTCGAACACCGGTTCGGGGGCCAGCACCATGCCCGCCCCGCCGCCGAAGGGCGAGTCGTCGACCGTCCGATGGACGTCATGAGTGGCGTCGCGGATGTCGTGGGTGCGCAGATCGAGGTGGCCGCGGCTGCGGGCACGTCCGAGTATCGAGGTCGAGCCGTACTGCTCGACCACCTCGGGGAAGAGCGTGAACACGTCGACCCGGAACCCCGTCGGGTCATCCGGGGTCGTGCCGTCACTCATGACAGGTCGAGGAGCCCGTCAGGGAGGTCCACGACCACCTTCACCCCCGGCTCGGAGCTGGTCACGAACCGCAGCGGTATCAGAGCGCCACCGTCCAGGACCAGGAGGTCGCTGGCCGGATTGGCGTGGACGCCGGTCACCCGGCCGAGTTCGGTGCCCGTGGTGTCCTCCACCGTCGAGCCGATGAGTTCGTGGACCCACAGGGCGTCGCGGTCCTCGATGGGCGGGGCCAGCAACGGCGTGTCCCGGAGCGCCTCGGCTGCCTCGATGCCGTGCACCCCGTCGAGCGTGACGATGTAGCGACCCCGGTGGGGTGAGGAGCGCACGATCTCGAACGTCCGGCCGTCCTCGGCGGTCAGCACCGAGCCGACGGCCGCCCGCTCGTCGCGATTTGTCGTCAGCGAGAGGATGACCTCGCCGCGCAGCCCGTGGGGCTTGACGATCCGTCCCACACTGAGCAGGGCGGGCGCCTCGGCGGGCGACGGTGCCCCGCCGGCGCCGTCGGCGCCGTCGCCGGGGGCCGGGGAGGTCACCGGGGGATCAGTCGTCGACGATGTCGACGCTGGTCTGGACGCCGTCGCGCGCACCGGCGGCGGCCACCACCGTGCGGATGGCCTGGGCCACGCGGCCGCGGCGGCCGATCACCCGGCCCATGTCCTCGGGGGCGACGTGGATCCGGAAGCGGACGGAGTCGCCGCGCTCCTCGGTGTTGATCACCACGGCCTCGGAGTCCGACGCGATGGAGTTGACCAGGTAGGTGACGACGGCCAACGGGGTGCCGCCGGAGACCCGGTTGCCCGCGTCGTCGTCGTGGTCGTCGAACTCGTCGTCGATGGTGTTGACGTCGTCCACCGAGTCCGCAGTCAGCTCGTCGGTCACTGGGCCGCCTTGGCCGACTCGAACTCGTCCAGCGCGCCCGACTGCTTCAGCAGCTTCTCGACGCGCTCGGTGGGCTGGGCACCCTGGGACAGCCACTTGACGGCCTTGGCGTTGTCGATCTGGACGACGGCGTCCGGCTCGGCCAGTGACTTGCCCCGCGGGGCGTAGGTCCCGACGATCTCGATGAACCGCCCGTTGCGGGGCGACCGGCTGTCGGCCGCCACCAGCCGGTAGGTGGGCTGCTTCTTCTTCCCGATCCGCACGAGGCGGAGCTTTACTGCCACGGTGAACTCCTCTGTTGCATGGTGTCTTCCAAGGGAAGCGCTGGGTGATGGTACGAACGCGATGCGACCTTCCGGGCCGCGGGCGGATGACAGTCTCCCACCAAAGCGGGGGGTCGTGTGCAACAGGGGCGAATTCCGCCGTCTGCGCCCCTCGGCGCCCAGGTCACAGGGGCCCTGGCACCGGGACCGGTCATCGGGATTTGGGCGTGACCCGGCCGCCGCCCTTGCCCTTCTTGCCGCCCTTGCCCTTCTTGGCCGGCCGGGACGCCCCCCCGCCGTCGAACGGGCCGCCGGGGGCGCCGGGGGCGCCGGGGGCGAGGGCGGCCAGGTCGCTGTCGCCCATCATCGAGGCCATGTCGGCCATGGCCTTGGGGGACATCTTGGGGCCGCCCCGGCCGAGCAGGCCACCGAGCCCGCCGAGGGCCCCGCCCATGCCGCCCTTGCCGAAGCCCTTCATCAGCTTCTGCATCTCCTTGAACTGCTTGAGCAGGGCGTTGACGTCGGCCGTGGTGGTGCCGCTGCCGTTGGCGATACGCACCCGGCGGCCGCCGTCGATGACCGACGGGTCGTTCCGCTCCTGGGGCGTCATCGAGAAGATGATGGCCTTGACCTGGCCGATCTGATTGTCGTCGACTGCTTCGGAGGCCCGCTTCATGTCCTTCGACATGCCCGGGATCAGCGACATCACCCCGGAGATCGAGCCCATCTTCTCGACCTGCTGGAGCTGCTCGAGGAAGTCCTCGAGGGTGAAGCGGCCCTCCATGATGGCCGCCGCCCCCTTGGTGGCGACCTCCTTGTCCATGGTCCGCTCGGCCTGCTCGATGAGGCTGAGCACATCCCCCATGCCGAGGATGCGGTCGGCCATCCGGTCGGGGTGGAACTGGTCGAAGTCGTCAAGTTTCTCACCGGTCGAGGCAAAGGCGATGGGCCGGCCCACCACCTCCTTGACCGACAGGGCGGCGCCGCCCCGGGCGTCGCCGTCGAGCTTGGTGAGGATGACCCCGTCGAGGTTCAGTGCCGCGTGGAAGGCCTCGGCCGTGGCCACCGCGTCCTGGCCGGTCATGGCGTCGATGACCAGGAAGGTGTAGTCGGGCTGGACGGCCCCGGCGATGTGCCGGATCTCGTCCATGAGGTCCTCGTCGATCGACAGGCGGCCGGCGGTGTCGACGATCAGCACGTCGCGGCCGAGGCGCTTGGCCTCCTCGAGGCCGGCCGTGGCCACCGCCACCGGATCCGACGCCTCCGAGAACATCGACACCCCGGCCTGACCGGCCAGCACCCGCAGCTGCTCGACGGCGGCCGGGCGCTGGAGGTCGGCGCCGACCAGCAGCGGATTACGGCCCTGCTGCTTGAACCAACGGGCCAGCTTGGCCGACGCCGTCGTCTTGCCCGAGCCCTGGAGGCCGGCCAGCAGGATGACCGTCGGGGGCCGGCTGGCGTAGCGGATCTGCAGGGTCTCGCCGCCGAGGATGGCGACGAGCTCCTCGTTGACGATCTTGATGACCTGCTGGCCCGGGCTCAGGCTCTGCGACTGCTCGAGGCCCACGCAGCGGTCCCGCACCGCGGTGGTGAACTTCCGGACCACGCCGATCTCGACGTCCGCTTCGAGGAGGGCAGTGCGGATCTCGCGGAGGACCTCGTCGACGTCGGCCTCGGACAGCCGCCCGCGGCTCCGCAGGCGGGTGAGGATGCCGTCGAATCGGTCGGTCAGGCTCTCGAACATGGGGTCCTCAGGCTACCCGACCGCGCCGGACGGCTCGTGCGCCCGCCCACCGGCCACGGCAGGGTCAGAAGAGTGCGTCGACGAACGCCTGGGGGTCGAAGTCGATGAGGTCCTCGGGGCCCTCGCCGAGGCCGACCAGTTTGACCGGCAGGCCGAGCTCGCGCTGGATGGCCACCACGATCCCGCCCTTGGCAGTCCCGTCCAGCTTGGTCAGGACCACTCCCGACACGTCGACCGCGTCGAGGAAGACCTTCGCCTGGGCCAGGCCGTTCTGGCCGGTGGTGGCGTCGAGCACGAGGAGCACCTCGGTCACCCGGCCCGGGGGCCGATCCGACACCCGGCGGATCTTCTTCAGCTCCTCGATCAGGTTGACCTTGTTGTGGAGCCGGCCGGCGGTGTCGGCCAGCACCAGCGGGTGGCCCTTGGACGCGGCCCGCTGCACCGCGTCGAAGACGACCGAGCTGGGGTCGCCGCCCTCGGCGCCACGCACGATCTCGGCTCCGGCCCGCTCGGCCCACAGGCCGAGTTGCTCGGCCGCCGCGGCCCGGAAGGTGTCCCCGGCCGCCAGCAGCACTGGTGTGCCGGCGCGGGACAGCCGCGTGGCCACCTTGCCCAACGTCGTGGTCTTGCCCACCCCGTTGACCCCCACGAAGAGCCAGACGTCGACCGTCCGGACGGCCTCCCCCCCGGCGGGCTCCCCGTCGATCGTCGTCGACCGGTCGGCCCCGATCTCGGCCAGGCCCGAGGCGTCGGTGGAGAGCATGGCGACGAGGTCGGCCTTCAACGCGTCGACCAGGGCGTCGGGGTCACCGATCTCGCCGGACTTCACCCGCCCCCGCAGGTCGTCGAGGAGCGCGTCGGTGGCACCCACCCCGACGTCCGCCCGGATGAGGGCCTCCTCGAGGTCGTCCCACGTGGTGGCGTCGATCTTCCCCCGGGCCCGGACGGCGCCGATGTAGCCGGACAGCAGGCCGCGGGCCTTGCCCAGGCGACCCCGGTAGGAGGCGGGCTCCGGCTCCGGGGCGGGCTCCGCCTCGGGGGCCGGCTCGATCTCGGGAGGGATACCGGCGGCCGGGGCAGGCGCTTCGGCCGCGTGTTCGGCGACGGCCACACCACCGCCGGATGTCTCCGGCTCCGGAGCGGTCACCGGTCCGCTTCGGCCCCGCCGGCGGGTGGCGAAGGCCACGCCCCCGGCCACGAGCGCCACCGGGACGGCGACAGCCAACGCCAGAAGCGCGTCGGAGGCGGCGGTCAGTACCGCGGCGTCGATCACCGATCGGGGACGGGCGTCGTGCCGGGCTCACCACGGCCCGTAGCCAGACCACCGGCGTCGACCCGCGGTGGGGGCACCGGGATGACCGGGCCCTCACGGCGTTCCGGCTCGTCGAGTAGGCGGGCCAACGACGCGTCGTCGGGCCCGTCGTCGGGCCCGTCGTCGGGCCCGTTGTCGGGCACGACGTCGGACTGCCCGTCGGACACGTCCGGAGGCGGTTCCGACACGGCGGCGTCGTCCGACCCGGCGTCGGACACCCCGGGCCCGTCGCCGAGCTCGGGGACGCCGACCGGTGCCACCGCCGCCACATCGAGCTTGGTCGTGGGCCGGGCCTCGAGGGTGTCGACCGCCGTGCGGTCGCGGGGCACCTTCTGGCTGACCACCTTGGACGAGCCGCCGGGCGCCATAGTCACGCCGTAGAGGGCGTCGGCGGCCTCCATGGTGCGCTTCTGGTGGCTCACGATGATGAGCTGGGCCTCTTCGCGGAACTCGTTGACCAGGGCGAGGAACCGCATCAGGTTGACGTCGTCGAGGGCGGCCTCGACTTCGTCCATCAGGTAGAAGGGCGACGGGCGGCTGCGGAACACGGCGAACAGGTAGGCCATGGCCACCAGCGACCGCTCACCGCCCGACAGCAGCGACAGCCGGCGCACATTGCGGCCGGCCGGGCGGACCTCGACCTCGACGCCGGTGTCGAGCAGGTTCTCGGGGTCGGTGAGCGACAGGCGCCCGGTGCCCCCCGGGAACAGCGACGTGATCAGGTTGGAGAAATGCTCGTTGACGTCGGCGAAGGCCGAGTCGAAGACGTGCATGATCTCTTCGTCGAGGGTGCGGATGACTTGGCGAAGCTCCCGCTGGGCCTTGCGCACATCCTCCACCTGGGACTCGAGGAACTGGTGGCGCTCGCCGAGCTCGGACAGCTCCTCCATGGCCAGCGGATTGACCGGGCCGATGGCGGCCAGCTCGGCCTCGAGCTGGGAGGCCCGGGCGGTGGGGTCGACACCCTCGGGCAGCTCGGGTGCCGTGGCGCCCCGGGCGTCCTCGGGCCCGCAGCCGAGCTCCCGGCGCAGCGTCTCGACCACCGACTCCCGCCGGATGGTGGCCTCGACCAGATCGAGCTCGGCCTTCTGCAACCGGCTCCGGGTGGCGGCCAGCTCGTGCTCGTTGACCGAGCGCTGGCGGCGCAGCTCCTCCAGCCGCGCCCCGCCGGCCCGCACGGCCTCGAGCTGACGGCGATGGCGGTCGCGTAGGGCGGACAGCAGCGAGTCGAGCCCGGACTGGGCTTCGGCCACCACGTCGAGCAGCCGCTCGACGGCCGTGGCGTCGGCCTCGAGCCGGGTGCGGCGCTCGGCCGCCTGCTGGCGCTCCTCCGCATGCCCGGTGAGGCGGCGCTCGACTTCGGAGAGGCGTTCGGTCAGGACCTTGCGGCGCTCGACCAGCCCGGCCGTGCGCACCTCCCACTCGTTGCGGGCCGCCGCCGCCTCGGCAATCCGACCTTCGATCCGACGCCGCTCCTCGCGGGCGCTCGCCACCCGTCCGGCGGCCAGCACCCGCTCCTGCTCGAGGGCCGGCATGCCGGCCACCAGCTCGCCCACCCGGGCGGCGTCGCGTCCGATGCGGTCGTCGAGTTCGGCATGGTTGCGGCGGATCTCTTCCAGCTCGGTGGCCAGCAGATCGCGGTCGCCGGACACCCGCTGGTGGCCCACCCGGGCGGCCTGGTGGGCCACCTCGTTGCGGTCGTCGGCCCGGACGGCCTCGGTGGCCGCCTCCCGGGTGGCCTCGACCTCGCCACGGGCCGCGCTGCGCTCGTCGGCCGCCCGCGCGGCCTCGCCCCGAGCCACCTCGGCCCGCTCACGTGCCTCGTCGACGACAGCCGCCGTCACCACGCCCCCACCGGCCCGCACCCGCCAGCCGGTACGCGAGAAGCGGTCGCCGTCGCGGGTCACGACCACCAGGTCGGGACGGGCCAGGGCCAGGTCGATGGCCTCGGACCAGCCTCGGGTGGCGCAGCACGACCCGTGGAGCAGCGTGTCGAGGACGCCGTCCAGCCCCGGGTAGTCGCGTCCCCCCGCCCGGGGCCGGACGTGGCCACGGATCGATTCGGTGCCGTCGGGCGCCGACGGCCCGGACAGTTCGGAGCGCCGGGCGGCTGACTCGGTCAGGGCCAGGACGGCGCCGGTGGCGCCCCCTTGGCGGAGCCGGGACAGGGCGGCCCGGGCGGGCTCGCTACCCGAGACCACGACCGCGGCCAGCGACGCACCGGCGGCGGCCTCGAAGGCCTCCTCCCATCCGCTGTCCACCTCGACCAGATCGAGCAGGGTCCCGACCACGCCATCGACCCCGGCGAGCAGTTCGGCACCGGCCGCGCCCCGGGCCTCGTCCAGAGCCCGTTCGAGCGCATCGGCCCGGGCCTGCGAGCGCGCGTGCTCCTGCTCGGCCTGACGCAGTGCTTCCTCGGCCACCTCGAGCCTCCGACTGGCCCGCAGGTGGGCGGCCTCGGTCGCCGCCCGAGCAGCCTGCAGCTGGTGGCGGCTCTGCTCCGTCTCGGCCAGGCGCTCGCCCAGTTCGTGGTCCTCGCCCTCCAGCAGCGACGCCCGTCGCTCGGCGGCGGCCTGGCGGGCGACCAGCTGGTCGAGGCTTCGCCGGTCCCGCTCGAGCGCGTGCTCCAACGAGGCCAGCTGGCCCCGGGCCACCGTGACGGCCTCCTCGGCCAGGCGCAGCTCGGACCCGTCGCCCCGGGCGGCCAGATGCTCCTCGAGTTCGGTGGCCAGTGCGGAGTCGGTGGCCAGCAGGCCGTCCTGCTCGGGGGCGAGGTCGGTGGCCTCCTGTCCGGCGGCCGACAGCTCCTCGGCCAGACGGGCCCCTTCGGCCTCGAGGGTCGACACCACGTCGGCGTCGGCGGCCGCGTCGAGGGCCCGGGCCAGCGAGCGCTGGCGTTCGCGGAGCACGCCGGACAGGCCGCGTGCCCGCTCGACCATCCCTTCGGTGCGGCCCAGCGCCGCGGTCAGGTCCGACTCCCGCTCCGCCGAGAGCTCGTCGGCCGTGCGGACCGAGTCGGCGTCCAGGGCGCCCAGCGCCTCCTGGAGCTCCGTCTCCTTGGCCCGCTGCTGCTCCTGGTGGCGGATGCCCTCGGCGTGTTGGCGGTCGAGGGCCTCGATCTCGGACCCGGCCACGTACAGGCGCACGGCCCGCAGCTCGTCGGCCAGTCCGGTGTACGACCGGGCGGCGGCGGCCTGGCGTTCGAGGGGCCGGATCTGGCGCTTGACCTCGCGGACCAGGTCGAAGAGTCGCTCGAGGTTCTCCTCGGTGGTGGCCAGGCGTCGCTCGGCCCGCTCGCGGCGTCGGCGGAACTTGAGGACACCGGCCGCCTCCTCGATGACCGACCGCCGGTCCTCGGGCCGGGCCTCCAGGATGGCGTCGAGGTGCCCCTGGCTGATGATGACGTGCTGTTGGCGGCCCACCCCGGTGTCGGACAGGAGCTCCTGGATGTCGAGGAGCCGGCAGGGGGCGCCGTTGATCGAGTACTCGGAGTCGCCCGAGCGGAAGAGCGTCCGGGTGATGGTCACCTCGGCCATGTCGGCCGAGAGCTTCCCGGAGCTGTTGTCGATCGTCAGGGAGACCTCGGCGCGGCCGAGGGCCGGCCGGTTGGACGTCCCCATGAAGATGACGTCTTCCATCTTGGCCGAGCGCACGGTGCGGGGGCCCTGGGCGCCCAGCACCCAGGCCACGGCGTCGACGACGTTCGACTTGCCGCTGCCGTTCGGGCCCACGACCACGGTCACGCCCGGCTCGAATTCGAGCACGGCCGGATCGGCGAAGGACTTGAATCCTTTGAGGGAGAGGGACTTCAGGAACACCGGGCGCTCACCCTATCGGTCCCCGCGCGGTACCGCCTGAGGCCCTGGTCAGACCTGGCAATGTTCGCAGAAGAACGTCGCGCGGCCACCGGACTTCACTTTGACGATGACCGAACGGCACCGTCGGCAGGCCAGTCCCTCCCGATCGAAGGCCTGGTGCTGGTCCTGGTAGTCCCCCACCTCGCCGAACAGGTCGCGGTTCTCGTCGCCGGCGGTCGAGGAGCCGCGGCGCTTGACCGCCTCGGCCAGGGTCTCGACCATCGAGCGGTAGAGCCGGCGCACCTCCTGGGAGGAGAGCGAGTTGGACTGGCGGTCGTAGCGGAGCCCGGCGGCGAACAGGATCTCGTCGGCGTACATGTTGCCGATCCCGGCCACGAAGTCCTGGTCCATCAGCAGCGCCTTGAGGGTCGACTTGTGGGAGGACAGCAGGACCCAGAACTTCTCCCAGCTCATGATGTCCTCGAGCGGGTCGAAGCCGAGGTGGGCGAGCTCGGGGAGGGCAGGCTCGCCCTCGGCCGGGGCGGCCGACACGAACAGCTCACCGAAGGTCTGGGGATCGACGAAGCGCAGCTGGCCGCCCTGGCTGAAGGTGATCACCGCGTGGGTGTGGGGGACCTTCGCCTCCTTGACGTTCTTCACCCGGTGGAGCTGGCCGCTCACCCCCAGGTGGATGACCAGGGTGGCCCCGTCGTCGAGGACGAGGAGCAGGTAGGTGCCGGCGCGGTTGATGGCCGTGATCGAGCGACCCTCGAGCTGGGCCCGGAAGGCCTTGGCGCTCGGATGGCGACGGACGGTGCGGCCGTTGCGCACCTCGACCGACTTGATCTTCCGGTTGACGACCTCGCCCTGGAGGTCCCTCCGGATGGTCTCTACTTCGGGAAGCTCAGGCATTTCCCCCGCCTCTCTCGGCTTCCAACGATTCGCAGGCCACTTGGGCGGCAACCTGCTCGGCGTCCTTCTTGGATCGCCCCTCCCCCATACCGAGGCGCTGGCCAGCAACGTACACCGTGGCCAGGTACCTCCGAGCATGATCGGGCCCGAACCCCTCGACGTCGTAGCGGGGTACGCCCCGGCCCAGACGCACGGCCTCCTCCTGGAGGCGGCTTTTGTGGTCCGACTCCCCCGGCTCGCCCACCGCCGCGGCGATCCGGGCATCGAGCAGGGAAAGGACCAGGTCGCGGGCGGTATCGAGCCCGGCGTCGAGGAAGACGGCCCCGATCACGGCCTCCATGGTGTCGGCCAGGATGGAGACCTTGATCCGGCCACCGGAGGCGTCCTCGCCCTTGCCCAGGCGCAGGTGGTCGGAAATCCCCAGCTCAGCCGCCACCTCGGCCAGCACGTGGGCGTTCACCACCGACGCGCGGACCTTGGACAGCATCCCGTCGGACAGCTCGGGATGCCGCCGGAACGTGTCCTCGGC
>DATCCR010000064.1:0-13994 GCA_036511155.1 Acidimicrobiales bacterium | reverse complement strand
GTCCCACGCGGATCGGACGACCACCAGGTCGTACTCACCCCACGGCACCTCGGGGTCGGACCAGACCCGATGGTCGAGCCCGACACCGGCCGCCGCACACGCGGCGTCGTGGAAGGGACGGTCGGTGTCCTCGTGGCCGATGCGCTCCGGCGGGGCTGTGGCGAAGGCGACGCGCCTGGTCAATTGTGGTGGGGCGGGCGCTCGTGCCGCTGGCGCTCGGCCCAGCAGCGGTCACAGTCCTCGCACGAGGAGCGGCCCTGGCCGCCGCCCCGGTGGATGCCCGGATGGCCGCAGTAGGGGCAGGGATCAGTTGCCGGCATCGGGAGCCTCACTGCCGGGAGCGTCCGGTGGGGACGAGATCGTCCGGACGGGGCCGGACCGGGGCGGTGCCTGCGGGTGCTGCGGGACCATCAGGTGGCCCCTCGTGTGACTCGGGGGCGGGGCCGTACCCGCTCCTCCGCCGCTGGCTCCGGGGGTGAGACTCGAACGACCGCCGGGGACGGGGCTTCTTCCGTTCCATGGTCTCCATTCTGGACATCCTTTCCGGGGCGGTGCCCCTGATGTCGGATGTCCGTCAGACCGGTGGACGCCCAATCCCAGATGGATCCCTGATGTGGACTGATCGGTGATCCCTCCCTGCTTGCTCGGGTACTCCCTACTTTCGGGAGGGGCATGCCCCAAACAATTGCAGTACTTGTCGCAATCAGCAGTCTCCCGCCTTACGATCACCGCAGGTCTCCGATCTAACTGGGTTCGGGAATGGCATCTGTCGCCCGCCTCGCATCCGGCCGCCTCGTGGACCCGCCAGGCCAGTGAATCGGAGACGAAGCATGCACCGCTCGCCTATTGCCGTCATCGTCGTACGGGCAATGACCCAACCCGTAGTGCCCCTCCTCCGACTCTCGGCCTCTCAGTAATGCCGCTCCAATCGGTGTCTGACCCGGCGAAGCTGAGACGAGTGATCGCCGCGATGCTCCTCATCGACGGAGACATTTCCCTTGACGGCGTACTCCGGAGGGTAGTCGACGAGGCAAGATCGATCAGCGGTGCTCGTTACGGTGCCCTCGGAGTCGTCAATGACGACCGCACCTCGCTGGCCAGGTTCATCACCTCCGGCATGAGTGCAGAGACGGAAGCGGAGATCGGCGACCGACCGAAGGGCCTGGGCGTGCTCGGACTCCTGATCGCGGAACCGGAATCGCTCCGGATCTCCGACCTCAACACCCACCCCAACACGGTCGGCTTCCCGCCGGGTCACCCACCGATGTCATCGTTCCTCGGCGTTCCGATCGCCATCCGAGGAGAGACCTTCGGCAACCTCTATCTGACCGACAAGATCGGGTGGGCGGAGTTCACCGAGGACGATCTCGCACTTACTGAAGCGTTAGCCGTGGCTGCAGGGACCGTCATCCAGAATGTCCAACTCCGCTCCCTACGAGAAGCCGCAGTGGTGCATGAGGATCGGGAGCGGCTTGCACGAGACCTCCATGATCGGGTGATTCAGCGGATCTTCGGCGCGGGCTTGATGCTGGAGGGAATGATCGGAGGAGTGGAACCCGACGCACTGCCTGAGCGACTGTCTGCAGTCATCGAGCAACTCGACGAGGGAATCACGGAACTCAGATCGACCATCTTCGCCCTAGGAATGGGCGGCAGTGAGCGAGGTATTCGCTCCCAACTCGACCAGCTAGTGCGTGATCTCAGTGGAATTGTCAGTTTCGACATCGTGCTGCGCTTCGATGGCCCGGTCGATTCAGCCATTTCGATTCTCGTTTCTGAGCACATCGTCTCGGTCGTGCGAGAGTCCGTGACAAACATCGAGAAGCACGCCCATGCTACCGAGACCACCGTCCACCTCTCGGTGCACGGAACTCTTTGCCAGCTAGAGGTCAGCGACAACGGGCACGGATTGCCGGCGGACTGGCAAACGACTGGCGGACAAGGGATGTCAAACATCGAAAGCCGAGCCCAAAGCTTGGATGGGACGTTCGGTATCCAGAGCACTCCAGACGGCGGGACCATGCTCAACTGGCGAGTTCCGATCCAGTAGGAGCGACCGGGCTCCCGGAGGACAACCGCCCCCACCGGCAATTGGAACCTGCAGTTGACCGGGTCTCTTGGGGACGTTCGACGAGGGAAGGGACCATTTCCCCTAGAAAACAGCTCCAAGCGTCTGCGAGGCTCTCCGGGAGGGGAATGGAGATGGCGTTGGGGATTCCGGACGGGAGCGACGTAGGTCCTTGGTACCGATCAAGTCCGCGCGCCGCACTACTCGCTGCCTCGGGACTCTTTGCCGTAGTCACGGTGGCTCACATCATTGTCAACGGCACGGGCGAAGCTGTCGACATCCTGTATGCGCTGCCCGTCGCCCTGCTCGCCATGTCCTTTGGGCTACGAGGCGGTCTGATCGGTGCAGTCATCGGGTTCTCGCTCTTTGCGGTCGTCGAGCTCGTTGACGGAGTAGGGGACATCGACGCCACAGGCTGGATCTCACGGGCTGCAGGCCTCTTCCTCCTGGGGGTGCTCCTAGGTCGGGCAACCGACCAGACCGAAGCTGGTCGAGTCCACGCAATGGCTGCAGCCGAAGAACGCCAGCGCCTGGAGGAACGGGCCAGGCGCCAGGCCGAAGGCCTCGAGATCAGTGATTCGATACTCCAGCATCTTGCGGTTGCCAAGTGGATGATCGAATCAGGCCAAGATGAAGGTGCAATCGAGGTCCTCACCTCGACCATGGCGGCGGGTCAGCGGATGGTGGCCGAGCTGCTCCCCATGAGGCACTCTGGCAGCAAGGCAGGGCACATCGCTAGTGACGTGACGAATGGTCCCTGATCGTCGCGCCCCATGCTGACTGATTCACCCTGATATCCGGGGAGGCTCTGGCCTGGGGTTCCGTCGACTCGGACGCCGGGGGTTCCGTGTGGTGCGCAGCCTCGGAGAAGTGGGCCGCAAGATGGTCTGGGGCACGCCGAAGACTGCAGAGGGCATGAGAACGGTCGCAGTTGACTCCGGGACCGAGGCGGCCTTGCGCTCTCACAAAGCACGACAGGCGGCGAGAAGCTAGCGCTTGGCGCTGGATACCTCGACGAGGGACTCGTGTTCGCCGTGACAGACAGCCGACCCGTCTGGCCAGGCTCGGTCTCCGACCGATTCCGCGAACTGAGCAGGTCAGCAGGCCTTCCCGGTACCCGCCTCCATGACCCGATGCACGGTGCGGCTTCCCTGGCACTGGCTGCAGGGGTCGACCGGAAGACGATCGGTACGAACCTTGGTCACGTCGGTATCTCGATCACTCCGACCGCTACAGCCACGTGCTCCCGGCCGCCGCCAGAGAGACCGTAGCCAAAGTCGCCACGTTGGTCGACGGAAGCACGACGTGACCAGTCCGTGTCCGCTGAGATCCTGATTCAGCAGCTCAGGTCATCCGTCCGATCCCTGAACTGCACGTACCTGGCTCCGGGGGTGAGACTCGAACTCACAACCCTCTGATTAACAGTCAGATGCTCTGCCGATTGAGCTACCCCGGAAAGTGTCCATCCACGCGTCGTCGACCCTGGGGACGGCGCCGGCATGCCTGAGGAGATTAGCCGGTCCCCGTGGCCCCGAGAATCGCAGGTGCACGGACACGCGAACCGCGCCATGATGGCCACCGTGAAGCTCCGCATCGCCGCTGCAGCGGCCATCGTCACCGGGTTCGCCCTCGGCATCGTGCGCTCGCGGCGCACCCGACTCCGGGTGGTTGCCCCCGATGGCTCCACCGTCCGCCCCCGCTCGGCCGCCACCCGCTCGGGCCACGGGGCCAAGGCCCGGGCCGTCGTGGTGCTCACCACCGTCCGGGTCCGGGACGCCCTGGGCGTGCTCGGTGGCTGGCGTGACGGCGAGGAGGCGACGGATGCCCTGGTCATCGAGATGACCGGCGAACTGGCCACCGCCATCAACGAGCGCAGCTCGCTGGCCGTCTGACCCGACCTCCCCGATCGTCCGACCCCCGCATCGCCAGGGTCAGCCGCACCCTGGCGGCCGCCGGCTGCGTGGCTGCCGACGAGGAGGCGTTCGAACTGGTGTCCGTGGCCCCTGACGACGAGGTGCTCGAGGCGCTCGTGATCCGGCGAACCGCGGGTGAGCCCCTGGCCTGGATCACCGGCACGACCCGGTTCTGCGGCCTGGACATCGGCGTCGACCCCGGCGTCTACGTCCCCCGCTGGCAGTCCGAGGCCTTGGCCCACCGGGCCGCCGACCTGCTCCCCACGCACGGCACCGCCGTCGATCTGTGCACCGGGTCGGGGGCCGTGGCGAGGGTGCTGCACGCCGCCCACCCGGGCGCCCGGGTCCTGGCCACCGAACGCGACCCGCGGGCTGCGACCTGTGCCCGTGGCAACGGCGTGGATGTGGCCGAGGGCCACCTGTTCGACCCGCTGCCCGACGACCTGGCCGGCGCCGTCGACGTGGTCGTGGGCGTGGTGCCCTACGTGCCCGCCGACGCCCTCCATCTCCTCCCTCGAGACGTGTTGGCCTTCGAGCCCCGGACGTCCCTCGACGGCGGCTGGGACGGTCTGGAGGTGGTGGCCGAAGCGGTCGACGGCAGCACACGGTGGGTTCGGCCCGGAGGGTGGCTGCTCCTCGAAGTCGGAGGTGACCAGTTCGGTGCGACATGCGGGCTGTTCGCATCCGCCGGCTACGGCGAGGTCTCGGTGCTGACCGACGGGGACGGCGACCCGAGAGCGGTCGTCGGGTGCCGGGTGACCGGGGAGAGGGCGGCTACGCCTCTTCGAGGTAGTCGCGGAGCAGCTGGGCCGACTCGGGACGGCGCAGCTTGGCCAGCGTCTTGGCCTCGATCTGGCGGATGCGCTCCCTGGTGACTCCGAAGGCCTTGCCGACCTCCTCGAGGGTACGGATCTTGCCGTCCTCGAGTCCGAACCGCAGACGCACCACGTCCTGCTCGCGGGGCGTGAGGTGCCCGAGGGCATCGCGCAGGGCGCCGTCCAGCATCAACCGGGTGGCGGCGTCGCCGGGCACCACGGCCTCGCGGTCCTCGATGATGTCGGACAGGCTGAAGTCCTCCTCGTCGCCGATCGGCTGTTCGAGGGAGATGGTGTCCTGATTGATGCGGAGGATCTCGCGTACCCGCTCGACTGACATGTCCACCTGGGCGGCCAGCTCCTCGTTGGTGGGCTCCCGGCCGATCTCCTGGTGGAACTGGCGCTGGGCCCACACCACCTTGTGAATGGTCTCCACCATGTGGACCGGAATCCGGATGGTCCGGGCCTGGTCGGCGATGGCCCGGGTGATGGCCTGGCGGATCCACCAGGTGGCGTAGGTGGAGAACTTGAAGCCCTTGGTGTGGTCGAACTTCTCGACGGCCCGCATGAGGCCGAGGTTCCCCTCCTGGATCAGATCGAGGAAGGCGAGTCCCCGGTTGCGATAGCGCTTGGCGATGGACACCACCAGTCGAAGGTTGGCCTCGATGAGGGCCTCCTTGGCCTCATGGCCCTGGCGCACCAGACGTTGGTCGGCCCGGCGCTCCGCCCCGGACCGGGTGCTCAGCACCTCGTCCTGGGCCAGCCGGACCTCGGCCTCGGTGCCGGCCAGGATCCGTTCGGCCAGCTCCACCTCGAGGGCGGCGTCGAGCAGCTTGACCTTGCCGATCTCCTTCAGGTACATGTGCACCGGGTCGGCGGCCGAGCCCCGGAAGTTGTCCGAGTCGGAGAACCCGCTCGACGTGGCCCGCGACGGTCGGGACCGCTTGGCCGGCGCCTTGGTCACCTTGGCCGGCTCGGTCGGGATGGCCACCAGGCGGGTGGCGGGCTCGACGGCGTCGATCGGGGCCATGGGCACGATCGTCGTCTCGCCGGAGTCGTAGGTGAACTCGATGCCGGAGGCCTGGATCCGCTCCACCACCCCGGTGATGAGGTCGGCGCTCAACTCCACCGAGCGCAGCACCTCGACCACATCGTCCTGGGTCAGACCACCGGCCAGGCGACCCTTGGTGATCAGCGCCTCGAACTCCTCAGTGGGCAGGGTGTCGAGGACCGGGCCGATGAGGATCTCGTCGTCGGTGACCACGAACGCGACGTCGACCACCACCATGGCGTCGGCCGAAGGCCCGGCGTCGATGTCGACCCGGCCCGACACGTCCGCAGGGATGGCCGGACGGAGGGAGACGACCTTCTTCGCCGTCATGCGACCTGTCCGGAACCACTCGGTTGAGCCCTCACCAGTAGCCACGCTACCAACCGATGGGACGCCTCTGCTGAGGTGTCGGATCCGTCCAGCTCCTGGAGCCATCCGGCCACCTCAGCGGCCTCCTGCATGGCCTGGGGAGATGTGCGGGCCTCGACGGTGAGCACCGGCAGCTCCCGGCGGACGGTGTCCCGGACCAGCTGGGCCACCACCTCGTCGGGCTCGGAGCGGGGCTCCTCCACGGTGAGCCGGACGAGCAGCGCCTGCACGTGGCCCGAGGCCCCGTCGATGGCCTGGCCGAGATCGTCCGACTCGACCAGGGCCAGGAAGGCGGCTCGCTGGACCGGGTCGGAGAACAGGGCGGCCTCGAGACGCTCCCCCACTTCCTCGGGCCGGTGGATAGCCAACCGCAGGGCCTCGAGGCCCGGCCGGAACTCCATCGTGGCCGACCGACGGGAGCCACTCGTGGGCCCGGGACCGTCGTCCCACCCGTCCCACTCGGGCTCGGCGCCAGGGTCGTCGGGGCCGTCGTAGCCACGGGGGTCGCGGTCGTCGCTCGGCGGCGCCGGGCGGGCCGGGGTGCGGTCGGCCTTGGCCGGTGGGACGCGCGGTCCCTCGCGGCGGATCCGCTCGAGCCGGTCACGCAAGGCGGCGGGTTCGAGCCGGCACCGCTCGGCCACCTGCATCACGTACTGGTCCCGAACCAGGTCGTCGGGGTGCTCGGCCACCGCGGCCAACGCGTGGTCGGCGGCCCGGGCGCGACCCTCGGGGGTCGTCAGGTCTGCGGCGTCCAGGATCCGCTCGAGGCGGAACTGGAGGAAGGGCTTGGCCCCCGACACGGCGGCCCGCAGGGCCGCGGGGTCGGACCGGGCCAGGTCCGCCGGGTCGGAACCGGGCGGCAGGGCGGCCACGGCCACGTCGATCTCCAGCTTTCGCTCCCACTCGTAGAACCGCCCGGCCGCCGTCTGCCCGGCGCCGTCGGCGTCGAAGGCCAGTACCACCCGGGTGGCGAAGTTCTTCAGCAGCTTCACGTGCTCCTCGGCCAGGGCGGTGCCACAGGTGGCCACGGCGCGGGGGACCCCCGCCTCGAAGAACCCGATCACGTCGGTGTACCCCTCGCACACCACCACCTCACCCGAGGCGATGACGTCCTTCTTGGCCCAATTGAGGGCATAGAGGGTGCGACGTTTCGAATAGATCGGCGTTTCCGTGGAGTTCTTGTACTTGGCCGGGTCGCTGTTGCCCGGCAGGATGCGGCCGCCGAGGGCCACCGGATTGCCCGACGGGTCGCAGATCGGGAAGAGGACGCGGGCCCGGAAGGCGTCCTGCAGGCGCCCCCTCTTGTTGACGAAGCCAAGGCCGGACCCCGTGGCCACGTCCTCGCTCAGCTTGAGGGAGGTACAGAGCGTGTCCCAACCGTCGGGGGCCCAGCCGAGGCGGAATCGGCGCACCACCTCGCCGTCATAGCCCCGGCTGCGCAGGTAGTCCCGGGCCTGCCCTGCGTCCGCCCCGGTCAGCAGCCGGTGGTGGTACCACTCGGTGGCCTGCTCCATGGCGTCGAGGAAGACCTTGCGCTTCTGATTTCCCTTGCCGCCGTCTCCGTCCTCGCGGATGGTGATGCCGGCCTTGTCCGCCAGCCGGCGCACGGCGTCGACGAAGTCCAGGTGTTCCATGGCCCGCACGAAACTGATGGCGTCGCCGCTGGCCTGGCAGCCGAAGCAGTAGTAGAAGCCGGCCTCGGCGTTGACACTGAAGGACGGCGACTTCTCACCGTGGAACGGGCACAGACCCACCCAGCGTTGGCCCACTCGCTTCAGTGCGGCGTGCTCCCCCACCAGGGCGACGATGTCCGTCGCCGCCCGGACCCGGGCCACGTCCTCGTCAGGGATGCCCATGGTGACGACGGTACCGCGTCCCGGCCGGCCCCCGTCCGGTCGGCCCGTCCCGGATCGTCCGGGCGGGCCCACCGGGCGTGCGGCTCAGCGGGTGCTGGCGGCCTTCCGGGCTGCGACCTTCTTGGCCGGGGCCTTCGTGCTGACGGTCTTCGAGGCTGCCGTCTTCTTGGCCGCCGTCTTCTTGGCCGCCGGCTTCTTGGCGGGACCCTTCCGGACGGGCGCCTTCGCGGCACCGGCGCCGGTCACCTTGTCACGGGCGGCGGTGTGCCCGTCCAGGACGGCCTGAGCGGCGGCCAGACGGGCGATCGGCACCCGGAAGGGCGAACAGCTGACGTAGTCGAGGCCGGCCGCTGCGAAGGTGGCGATCGACTCGGGGTCGCCACCGTGCTCGCCGCAGACCCCGACCTTGAGGCTGGGCCGTGCGGCCCGACCCCGCTCGGTGCCGAGGCGGACCAACTCGCCGACGCCGTCAGGGTCGACGACCTCGAACGGGTTGCGCTTGAGCAGCCCCTGCTCCAGGTAGGCCGACATCATCCGGCCCTCGACGTCGTCCCGGCTGAACCCGAAGGTCATCTGGGTCAGGTCGTTGGTTCCGAACGAGAAGAAGTCGGCCTCCTCGGCGATCTCGCCGGCCCGCAGGGCGGCCCGGGGGGTCTCGATCATGGTGCCGATCAGGACCTCGAGGGTGCCCTTGGGCGCCTTCGCCCCCTTCTTGGCCTTGGCGTCGGCCCCGGCCTTGAGCGTCGAGGCCACGGCGGTCTCGACCCACGAGCGGGCGAGGGCGAGCTCCTCACGGGTGACGGTCAGCGGGATCATGATCTCGACGATCGGGTGCCCACCGGCCTCGACCCGGTCGAGGGCGGCCTCCATGAGGGCCCGGACCTGCATGGCGTACAGGCCCGGCTTGATCACGCCGAGTCGCACGCCGCGGGTGCCGAGCATCGGGTTGAACTCGTGCCACGTCTTGGCCGCGTCGAACAGCAGGGCCTCCTCGGCCGACAGGCCGACGGTGGCCTCCTTGATGGCCAGCTCCATGGTGTCGGGCAGGAACTCGTGCAGCGGCGGGTCGAGCAGTCGGATGGTGACGGGCAGGCCGTCCATGGCCTCGAGGATCTCGTAGAAGTCGGCCTTCTGGGCCACCCGGAGGGCCTCGAGCGCCCGCTCCTCTTCGGCCGGGGTGTCGGCCAGGATCATCCGTCGGACCACCGGGAGGCGGTCCTCGGCCAGGAACATGTGCTCGGTACGGCACAGGCCGATGCCCTCGGCCCCGTGCTTGCGGGCGTTGGTGGCGTCCGGTCCGTTGTCGGCGTTTGCCCGGACCCCGAGGTGCCCGGCCCGGATCTCGTCGGCCCAGCCCAGGACGGTCTCGAACTCGGGCGGCGTCTCGCCCTGGGAGACCTCGACCTGGCCCAGCACGACGGTGCCGTTGGTGCCGTCGACCGAGATCCAGTCGCCCTCGGACACGACGATGTCGCCCACGCTGAACGAGTTCTTGCCGATGCGCAGGGCCTCGGCACCGACCACGGCCGGCTTGCCCCAGCCGCGGGCCACGACGGCGGCGTGGCTGACCAGTCCGCCCCGGGCGGTCAGGATGCCCTCGGCGGCCAGCATGCCGTGGACGTCCTCGGGGGAGGTCTCGCTGCGGACGAGCACGACGGCCTCGCCCCGCTCGGCGGCGGCCTGGGCGTCGTCGGCGGTCAGGTAGACCCGGCCGACAGCGGCGCCGGGTGAGGCGCCCAGACCGGAGACCAGGACCTTGTGACCGGTGGAAGCGAACTGCGGGTGGAGGACCTGCTCGAGGTGTTCGCCGGTGATCCGGCCGATCGCCTCCTCCTTCGTCAACTTGATGGCCCGCTCGGACACCATGTCGACGGCCATCCGCAGGGCGGCCCGGCCGGTGCGCTTGCCCACCCGGGTCTGGAGCATCCAGAGCTTGCCCTGGTCGATGGTGAACTCGGTGTCGCACATGTCCCGGTAGTGGTGCTCGAGCCGGCCAAAGATGGCCAGGAGCTCCTTGTGGATCTTCGGGAAGGCGTCGGCCAGGGCCGAGAGCGGCTCGGTGTTGCGGATGCCGGCAACCACGTCCTCGCCCTGGGCGTTGACCAGGAAGTCGCCGTACTCGCCCTTGGTGCCCGTGGCCGGGTCACGGGTGAAGCCGACGCCGGTGCCCGAGTTGTCGTCGCGGTTGCCGAACACCATGGCCTGGACGTTGACGGCGGTGCCCAGATCGTGGGCGATGCGCTCCCGCACCCGGTAGGCGATGGCCCGGGGCCCGTCCCAGGAGGCGAAGACTGCCTCGATGGCGCCGCGCAGCTGCTCGTCAGGGTCCTGGGGGAACGGCTTTCCGGTGTGGCGTTCGACAATCTGCTGGTAGGCCTCGACCAGATAGCGCAGCAGCTCGATGGGGACGCCGGCGTCGTTGGTGGTGCCAGCCAGCTCCTTGGCCGCGTCGAGCAGCGAGTCGAACTCCTCACCGGGCACGCCGAGCACGATGCGGCCGTACATGGCGACGAACCGGCGGTAGGAGTCGTAGGCGAACCGCTCGTCGTGGGTCTGGCGGGCCAGGCCCTCGACCGACTTGTCGTTGAGGCCCAGGTTGAGGACCGTGTCCATCATGCCGGGCATGGAGAACTTGGCCCCCGACCGCACCGACACCAGCAGCGGGTCCTCCGCGTCGCCGACCTGCTTGCCCATCTTCTTTTCGAGGCGGGTGCGGGCCTTGGCGATCTCGGCGGTCAGCCCGTCGGGCCAGCCACCCTCCATGTACGCCCGGCAGGCGGTGGTGGCGATGGTGAAGCCCGGGGGGACCGGCAGGGCGAGCACGGACGTCATCTCGGCCAGGTTGGCACCCTTGCCACCGAGGAGGTCCTTCATCTCCATCGGGGGCTTGCGGTGGGAGTGGTCGAAGTCGAAGACGAACGGCATCAGGAAGGGTCTCCTCGGATGGATCCAGAGTCGGGAACGGTACGCGCACGGCCTGTGCGCCGAGGGCCAAGCCTACCGCCCGTCCATCGGCCCGACGGACCTCCCCCGGCACCTGGCCGGGTATCGCCCCCGGTCAGGGCACCCGTCCGGCCGGAAGGTCGCGGGCAACAGGGTGACGGGCGCGCCGAACACCACATACCGAGAGGACTGCACCCACCGGCGCGCCGAAGCGGGTGGTGAACCGGGCCAGGCGCCTCGACGCCGTCCTGTGCCGCACCGCGGCCACCAGACCGACACGAGCCATGCATGCACCCACCAGCGCCATCCACGGCCCCGGAGACCCCGGCGGGTCGGACCCCGCCACCGTGCCGGCCGTCCCGTCGGTCGCCAATATCGGAGGACGTGATCACATGATCACGTGATCGCACGATGACCCCCGGACGCAGCACCGCCGACACCGAGGCGGCCTCTCCCTCGGGGCCGAGCATCCCCCTGTCGGAAACGAAGGCCGCACTGTTCACAGCCCTCGGACACCCCGCCCGCATCCGCTGCCTCGAGGTCCTGTCCGAGGGCGAGCGGTCGGTCGGCGAGCGCCAGCCGCTGCTCGTGATCGAGCTGTCCCAGCAGCTGGGCATCCTCCGTCGGGCCGGTCTGGTCACCTCCCGCAAGAAGGGGCGTCGGTGGTCTACGCCGTCAAGGACCCGCTCCCGATCGGGCTCCTGGCCGTGGCCCGACGGTTCCTCCTCCGCTCATTCGGCCACGACGCGGCCTGAGCGACTTCGGCGACCGGTCGGTCGCCTCAGGCCGAGGCCGAAGCGGCGTCCATCCGCCCGCGCAGTTCGGCCAGGAGTCCCTCGATGGGCACCCGGACCTGCTCGGTGGTGTCCCGGTCCCGCACGGTGACGGCGTCGTCCTCCAGCGAGTCGAAATCCACGGTCACGCACCACGGGGTCCCCACCTCATCCTGACGCCGGTAGCGCTTGCCGATGGACTGGGTGGTGTCGTAGTCGCACATGAAGTGGGGCTGGAGGAGCCCGAGGACCTTCCGGGCCAGGGGTTCGAGGGTCTCCTTCTTCGACAGCGGCAGGACGCCCACCTGGTAGGGGGCGAGCCGGGGATGGAGCCGCAGCAAGGTGCGGGCCTCGCCCCCCACCTCGTCCTCGGTGTAGCCGGCGAGCAGGAAGGCCATCATGGTCCGCGTGGCCCCCGCGGCCGGCTCGATGACGTGGGGCACGTAGCGCTCGTTGGCCGTCTGGTCGTAGTACTCGAGCTTCTCGCCTGAGGCCGCGGCGTGTGCCTTGAGGTCGAAGTCCGATCGATTGGCGATGCCCTCGAGCTCGTCCCAGCCCCACGGGAAGAGGAACTCGACGTCGGCGGTGCCCGACGAGTAGTGGGACAGCTCGCTCTGCTCGTGGTGGCGCAAGCGGAGCTGGTCCTCGGGGATGCCCAGGCCGAGGTACCAGCCGTACCGCTCCTCCAGCCAGTACGCGAACCACTGTTCGGCCTCGGCCGGTGGCACGAAGTACTCCATCTCCATCTGCTCGAACTCGCGGGTCCGGAAGACGAAGTTCTGAGGCGTGATCTCATTGCGGAAGGACTTGCCGACCTGCGCGATCCCGAACGGGGGCTTCATCCGGGTCGTCTGGAGAACGTTGAGGAAGTTGATGAACATGCCCTGGGCCGTCTCGGGGCGCAGGTAGGCGACCGCGCCCTCGTCCTCGAGCGGGCCGGCGTGGGTCTTGAACATCAGGTTGAACGCCCTGGCCTCCGTGAACTCGGTCGAGCCGCACGCCGGGCAGACCCCGTCGATCTTGTCCTCTCGCCAGCGCTGGTGGCACTTCATGCAGTCGACCAGCGGGTCGGTGAAGGTGGCCAGGTGGCCCGAGGCGGCCCAGACGGCCGGCGGGCTCAGGATGGCCGCGTCGAGACCCACCACGTCGGACCGTCGCTGGACCATCGCGTCCCACCAGGCGTTCTTCACATTGCGGAGCAGGTTGACACCGAGCGGTCCGTAGTCGTAGGTGGACCGGAAGCCCCCGTAGATCTCGGCCGACTGGAAGATGAAGCCACGGCGCTTGCAGAGGCCGACCACCTTCTCCATCAGGTCCGACTGCTCGGGCAGGGCGTCTGTGGGTGCTTCCGACTCGGACATAGGGGGGAATCGTACCGGTTGGCCCACGGCCCCGATCCCGTCGGGACGACGAACGAGGACCCGGACTGCCAATCGCGCATCGGGTCCCGAATGGCACCAGATCTGGTATCGCTGACCGTCGTCCGCGGAATTCCGGCGAACCTTCCGGGCCCGCGCTCAGTCCGCTACGAGGTACCCGGTCACCGCGTTGGCCAGCAGCCGGCCCCGCACGGTCAGGACGGCACGGCCGGACGACCGGTCGACGAGCCCGTCGAGGTCCGGATGGTCTGGCAACGCCCCGAGTGGCACGCCCGACGCGGTGCGCAGGCCCAGGGCCAGGGCCTCGAACCTCCGCTGAGCCGTGTCGAGCACCTCCTCGCCGGCCACCGTGTCGCCATCGGCCTCGACCAGGGCCACGTAGCGGTCGGGGGTCCGCACGTTCCAGAACCTGCGGCCGGAGGCATGGGAGTGGGCGGCTGAGCCGATGCCCCGGTAGTCGCCCTGGTCCCAGTAGAGGAGGTTGTGCCGGCACTCGTGGCCGGGCCGGGCCCAGTTGGAGATCTCCTCCCACCGGTAGCCGGCGGCCGACATCACCCGATCGGCCGTCTCGTACCGCCCCGCCTGGACGTCGTCGTCGGGATGCCGGTCGGGGGTCCGGTCGAGCGGGGTGCCCGGCTCGACGGTCAGGGCGTAGGCACTGAGGTGGGGCGGCGGCGAGGCCAGGCCGAGCAGGTCGGACAGGCTGCGCTCCCAGTCCTCGTCGCGCTCCCCGGCGCCGCCGATGATGAGGTCCAGGTTCCACGAGGCGAAGCCGGCCCCGCACGGTCAGGACGGCACGGCCGGACGACCGGTCGACGAGCCCGTCG
>DATCCR010000063.1:0-2247 GCA_036511155.1 Acidimicrobiales bacterium | reverse complement strand
GATCGCCCGCCTCGAGGACGGGGTGACCACCGAGCTGACCTGGCCGACCATCCGGCTGTTGGCCGGCAAGGACCGAGTGGGCGCCGACATCCTCTACCTGACCGGGCCCGAGCCCGACTTCACCTGGCCCACCTTCATCCGGGCCGTCGTCGGCCTGGTGGCCCGGCTCGGCGTGCGCACGGTCGTCGGGCTCGGTGCCTTTCCGGCGCCGACCCCCCACACCCGTCCGGTTCGCCTGGCCTCGACGGTGCCGCCGGAGTCGGCCGACCTGGCCGGCCGGGTCGGGACCGTGCACGGCTCGCTCGAGGTGCCGGCCGGGGTCCAGGCCGCACTCGAGGTCGCCCTCGGCCACGCCGGGGTGCCGGTCATCGGGCTGTGGGCCCGGGTCCCGCACTACGTCTCGGCCATGCCCTACCCCGAGGCCAGCGCCGCCCTCATCGAGGGCCTGTGCGCCGTGACCGGCACCGTCCTCGAGACCGTCGAGCTGCGCACGGCCGGCGAGGCCTCCCGGATCCAGGTGGACGAGTTGATCGGCGCCAACCCCGAGCACCTCGACATGGTGAGGCGCCTCGAGGCTGCCATCGACTCGGAGGAGGGCACGCCGCTCGGGTTCGCCTCGGACCTGCCCAGCGGTGATGAGATCGCAGAAGAGCTCGAGCAGTTCCTCAGAGGCGAAGGGGGCTGAGCGCCGCCGCGCCCGGGCCGGCCGTGCCGCCGGTGTGGGTGTGGGCCACTCGGGCGGCCACCAGGGCCAGGGCCACCATGGCCACCAGCAGGATCACGATCACGACGGCCAGGATGATCCACGGGTTGCCATTGCGCTTGCGCGAGGTGGCCGGGGTGAGGCTGGCCCACAGAGCGGCGTCCAGCTCGGGTGCGGGCGTCCCGGGAACGGCCACCGGGCCGGGTGACGCCGGGGGGGACGCGGCAGGAACCGGCGCCGCACCGCCGAAGGCCGGCAGCTCGGTCACGATGCGCTGGAGCTGCTCGACCGAGGTGGCCTCGGCCAACTCAGTCAAGCGGACCTGGTAGTCGGCCGGCGACAGCAGGCCCCGCTCGGCGGCGCCGTCGAGGAGGACCCCGTACCGGTTTCGGTCCTCGTCGGTCACGGCCGGCGCCGAGGCCGCCGAGGTGAGGTCAGGGATCGGCTGCGGGGCCGCCATCTCGTTGCCGTTCATCGTCACCCCCCAATTGTGCTGACACGGAGTGTGGTTGCGCAACTACCTACCATGACCAGCGGTCGAACCGACCGCCAAGCCCAGGATCCGTCGGACGCCCGTTGCTACCGTGGCCCATGCTCGTCGACGGGACCATCGGATTCGACCCCTCTGGCGTGGTGGCCCAGGCCACGTCCGCCGAGGCGTCCGGCTACGACGGCATCTGGTCCGCCGAGACCAGCCACGACCCGTTCCTGCCCCTGATGCTGGCCGCCGAGCACACCGAGCGGATCCACGTGGGCACCGGCATCGCCGTGGCCTTCGCCCGCAATCCGATGACGCTGGCCACGACGGCGAACGACCTCCAGACGGCGTCACAGGGCCGGTTCATGCTGGGCCTCGGATCGCAGATCAAGCCGCACATCGAGAAGCGCTTTTCGATGCCGTGGTCGCACCCCGCCCCCCGCATGCGGGAGCTGATCCTGGCCATCCGGTCCATCTGGACCTCCTGGTCCGAAGGCAGCCGGTTGGCCTTCCGGGGCGAGTACTACCGCCACACCCTGATGACCCCGATGTTCGACCCGGGCCCCAACCCCTACGGGAACCCATCGATCTACCTGGCGGCGGTCGGGAGTCTCATGACCGAGGTGGCCGGCGAGGTGGCCGACGGGCTCCTCGCCCACGCCTTCACCACCGAACGGTACCTGCGAGAGGTGACCCTCCCCGCCCTCGACCGGGGCCTGGCCGCCGGCGGGCGGGACCGGTCCGACCTCCAGATCTCGTTTCCCGGCATGGTGGTCACCGGGCTCGACGAGGCGGCGGTCGCCGCGTCGGCGGTCGCCACCCGCAAGCAGCTGGCGTTCTACGGGTCCACTCCGGCGTACCGGCCGGTCCTCGATCTGCACGGTTGGGGCGACCTGCAGACCGAGCTCAACACCCTGTCCAAGCGGGGCGCCTGGGACGACATGACCGGCCTGATCGACGACGAGATGCTCCACACCTTCGCCGTGGTCGGCAGGTTCGACACCATCGCCGCCGCCATCCGGTCCCGGTTCGACGGGGTCGTCGACCGGTTCAACATCTACGCCCC
>DATCCR010000062.1:0-2411 GCA_036511155.1 Acidimicrobiales bacterium | reverse complement strand
CCGCGAGGAGTACGCCGGGGCCAACATCCTGGTGGCAGGACCCAACTTCGGCACCGGGTCGTCCCGGGAGCACGCCGTGTGGGCGCTGCAGGACTACGGGTTCGCCGCCGTGGTCTCACCCGGCTTCGCGGACATCTTCCGCAACAACTGCACCAAGGCCGGGGTCGTGCCCGTGCAGGTCGACCCGGCCATCGGGCGGGCGCTGCTCGACGCCCTGGAGGCCGACCCGTCCCTCGAGATCACCATCGACGTGGCCCGGGGCACCCTCGACGTGCCGGCGGCCGGCATCGAGACGACCTTCCCCATGGACGAGTTCACCAGGGCCCGCCTACTCAACGGCTGGGACGACATCGGGCTGTCGCTCCGCCACGAGGACGAGATCGAGGCATACGAGGCCAACCGGCGGCCCTGGCTGCCCACGACCCGCTGAACGACCCGATCACGGCCGACAGGCTCCGCCCGGCCTGACGGGGGCAGCCGGAACCGAATGTCCCGGGACGTGTGGCTCGCCCACCGGAGGCGCAGCCGACGAGTCGGCGCGTCCACCCCGGGAGGGCGGAGAGCCCGCCGGGTCCCCGGCGCCGACCACCACGAGGGGCAGGGGGGCAGCCAGCGTCGGGGAACCCGGTGGATGATGAGATACGGGACACTCCCCTGCGCCCGCACCTTCGAACTGGTGTCGCCCGCCGGGCGACTGAACTGTCAGACGGAGTGTCATTCCGCCCTGGTCGATGACCCTACACGAACAGGAATCCGCGCACAGGGACGGTTGGCCGGGACTCCCGAGGGTGTCATGACGTCGTCAGGTTCCCCCGGCAGACTGGACGGATGACGTTCCGGACGCCGACCGCCCGTCGACGGCCCGAACCGGGTGCCCCGACCGGGCCGCACGGGGCCACCGGCCCGTCCCCGCTGGGCGGCCCCGACGGAAACGCCCGGCTGACCGGCATGACCGCCGCCGTGCTGCTCGTGCTGCTGGCCGCCGAGGGCGCCACCCTGCTGCAGCTCGGCGCGCTGATCACGCCGCACGTTGTCATCGGCATGGTGCTGGTGCCCTTCGTGGCCGTCAAACTGGCCACCACCGGCTGGCGGATGGTCCAGTACTACCGGGGCGCCGCCCCCTACCGCGCCCGAGGGGCGCCGCCCCTGCTGCTGCGCCTCCTCGGACCGGTCCTGGTGGTGGTCACGGTGGCGGTGTTCGCCTCCGGCATCGCCCTCCTGCTCGTGCCCCACGCGTGGCGCGACTCCATGTTCTTCCTCCACAAGGCAAGCTTCGTGCTGTGGTTCGGGGCCATGACCGTCCACGTGCTCGGCCACGTCCTCGACACCAGCCGGCTGGCTCCCGCCGACTTCGTGGCCCGTACCCGGTCCCAGGTCCGCGGCGCCGGGGCCCGGATGTGGGCGCTGGGCGCCAGCCTGGTGGTCGGCCTCCTGCTCGCCGTCCTGATGGCGCCGACCATCGGACCGTGGGTGGCCGCCGGCGGCATGGGCGGCTGACCCGCCGCCGTGCGCCACAATGACTTCCGATGAGAGTGCTGGTGGCCGAAGACGACCCTGGCCTGCGCTCGGTGCTGGAGCGGGGCCTGCGCGAGCACGGCTACATGGTCGACGCCGTGGACGACGGCGACCACGCTCTCGCCTACCTCCGGTCGTACACGTACGAGGTGGTCGTCCTCGACTGGCGGATGCCCACCACCACCGGCATCGAGGTGGTCCGGGCCATGCGGGCCCGGGGCGACCGGACACCGGTGCTGATGCTGACGGCCCGGGACGCCACCGAGGACCGGGTGGAGGGCCTCAACGGGGGTGCTGACGACTACCTGGTCAAGCCGTTCTCCTTCGCCGAACTGGTGGCCCGCCTGTCGGCGCTCCAGAGGCGGCCGCCCCTCACCTTGGCACCGGTACTCGGGTGTGGGGACCTGTCGTTCGACCCGACCACCCGGATGGCCACACGGGGCGACGAGACCCTCGGCCTCACGGCCATCGAGACCGGACTGCTCGAGCTGCTGCTGCGCCGCTCGCCCGCCCCGGTCAACCGTCAGACCATCGCCCTCCAGGTCTGGCCGGACGAAGCCGACCCGGTCGGCTCCAACACCATCGACGTCCACATGGGGCGCCTGCGGCACAAGCTGGCCGGCAGCACGGCCACCATCGAGACGGTGCGCGGCTTCGGCTACCGGATCGTCGCCGGATGAGGCGGCCCGACGCCCGCTGGGGCCACGCCGCCAAGGTGGCCCTGGCCGCCACCGCAGTGGTCGCCGCCGTGACCCTGCTGCTCGTCATCGGCGTCAACTCGCTCATCGAGCGCAACCTGACCCGGGACATGGACAACCGGCTCAACGCCACCGTCGTCGCCACCGCGGCCGAGGGGCCGGGGTCGGTGTCCGCATCGGCCCACCGGGGTGGCGACG
>DATCCR010000061.1:0-5106 GCA_036511155.1 Acidimicrobiales bacterium | reverse complement strand
GGAACGGGTCGGTTGCGTGAGTTGGCTCTCCGAGCGCCGGATCGACTAAAACGTAGGCCGTGACCCAGGCACTCGCCGCCGATCCGGCCATCAGCACACGCCCGCCGCGCCACATCCCCGACAGGCCTCCGATGCTTGCCGTGGGTGTCATCATCTGGCTCGGCTCCGAGGTGATGTTCTTCAGTTCGCTGTTCGCCGCCTTCTTCACCATCCGGGCCCACTCGACCGTCTGGCCGCCCCCGGGCGCCCACCTCGACACGCTCCAGGCGGGCGTGTTCACCGCCATCCTGGTCGGCTCGAGCTTCACCATGCAGAAGGCCGTGTGGGACCAGGAACGGGGTGAGCGCAAGAGCGCCAAGATCTGGATCTGGATCACCCTGGCCATGGGCACCATGTTCGTGGCCAACCAGTTCGTCGAGTGGATCACCCTCTCGCACGACC
The DNA here is from genome assembly GCA_036511155.1 of Acidimicrobiales bacterium. Lineage (GTDB taxonomy): Bacteria > Actinomycetota > Acidimicrobiia > Acidimicrobiales > RAAP-2 > Bog-756. The sequence continues at coordinate 4,665 of DATCCR010000061.1, read as the reverse complement.
CCGCCACCAACCCCACCCAGACCGCCTTCGGCTCACTCTTCTACATCACGTCGGGCCTCCACGGCCTCCACGTGTTCCTGGGCCTCGCAGCCATGCTCTTCCTCCTGGCCCGGCTCCGGGGCCCGGCCGGCGACCCCGGTGAGACCCCGGTGTTCCAGGGCGTCAGCTACTACTGGCACTTCGTCGACGTCGTGTGGGTCGGCCTCTACAGCTGCCTCTTCCTGCTCAAGTGATGCAACGAACCCTGCGCAACTCCGTCACGGCCCGCCTGGCCGCGCCCGCCGCCCTGGTGGGCGCCGTGGCCCTGTTCGGCCTGGTCGTCTTCTCCTCGGGCCAGGCCCGGGCCGACACCGCCCCGACCACCACGGCGCCGGTCACGGTCTCGACCCTCCCCGGCGCCCAGCCCGGCACCGTCCAGGAGACGCCCACGGCGATCAGCGCGGTGCCATCGCCCACGGCCGCCGCCGCCTACAACTCGCCATCCAACCGGAGCGGCATCATCTACACCGACCTGCCGGCGTCCTTCATCGCACCCGGCCAGGCCCTGTTCGCGGCGAACTGCTCGAGCTGCCACGGAGCCCTGGCCACCGGCAGCGATGTCAACGGCAAGGCGATCGCCCCCAACCTGCAGGGACTCGGCGCCGGCACCGTCGACTTCTGGGTGTCCACCGGCCGCATGCCGCTGACCGACACGAGCGCCCAGGCCATCCGCAAGACGCCCCGCTTCAACCGGATCCAGACCCTGGAGATCGCCGCCTACGTGCAGTCCTTGACCCCGGGCCAAGGCACCAAGGTCCCGCTGGTCAAGACGGCGGGCGCCGACCTGGAGGCGGGCAACACCCTGTTCACCCTCAACTGCGCGGCCTGCCACACCATCTCCGGCGCCGGTGACGCACTCATGGAGGGGGCCTACGCCCCCAGCCTGCACCTGGCCACTCCGACGCAGGTCGTCGAAGCCATCCGCTCCGGCCCGGGCAACATGCCCCGGTTCGGCGCGGGCAACATCACCGATACCGAGGCCCGGGACATCACCGCCTACGTGACCGGCGTGCTGCAGCACCCGAACGACGCCGGCGGCGCCGGCCTGGGCGGCATCGGTCCCGTCGGTGAGGGCTTCGTCGGACTCCTGATCGGCGTCGGTGTCCTGATGCTCGTCTGCTTCTGGATCGGAGATCGCGCGTGAGCGACAACAACCCCCGCCTCGAGGGACCGCTGCCGGCGGCCACCCTCGACGACCCCCACCTGCAGCCGGCCACCAAGAACCCGGAGCGCATGGAGGCCATGGCCGCCGCGGCCATCGTCGTCGGCATGCTCGGATTCGTCGCCTTCATCTGGGCCTACTGGGTCGATGCCAACACGCAGTGGCAGGCGGCGACGCTCGCCGTCGGCATGCTCGGCCTCGGTGCCGGCACCATCGCCTGGGGCAAGTACCTCATGCCCCAGGGGCCGTTCGTCGAGGAGCGCCACGACTTCCACTCGTCGGATACCGAGCGTGAGTCGTTCAACGCCGCCATCACCGGGCGCGGCGGGCTCGAGGTCAAGCGCCGGGGCCTGCTGCTCGGCCTCTTCGCGGTGGGCGGCGGGATCATGACGCTGGCCTTTCTCATCCCGGGCGTTCGCTCCCTCGGCCCGAAGCCGACCAAGTCGGAGGACACCCACGGCTCGACCGACAGCTCGCTCTTCACCACCAACTGGAAGAAGGGCGCCAAGCTGGTGACCGTGGGCGGCCGTGAGGTCAAGGTCGACGACCTCGAGGTCGGCGGCGTGCTCACCGTGTTCCCCCAGGGCCACGAGGGTTCCTCGCCCGACCAGGTGATCCTCATCCGCCTGGCCCAGCTCGGACCCGACGACCCGCCGTACCCGATCGCCCCCCCGGGCAAGACGGAGTACGGCGTGCAGGGCTACGTGGCGTACTCCAAGCTCTGCACCCACCTCGGCTGCCCGGTCGGCCTCTACCAGGAGCGGACCCAGCAACTGGTGTGCCCGTGCCATCAGTCCATCTTCGACGTCAACTCCGGGGCCATCCCGCAGTTCGGACCCGCCCCCCGCCCGTTGCCCATGCTGCCCATCACGGTGGACGCCACTGGGCAGATGCGGGCCAACGGCAACTTCGACCAGGCCGTCGGCCCCGGATTCTGGGAGCGCCCATGATCGACAAGACCCTCAACTGGGTGGACGACCGGCTGGGCATCGCCAAGGGCGGCCGGACGTTCCTCGACAAGATCTTCCCCGACCACTGGTCGTTCATGCTGGGGGAGATCGCCCTCTACTCGTTCGTCATCCTGCTGGGCACGGGCGTCTTCCTGACCCTGTACTACGTGCCTTCCGGCCACGAGATCGTGTACCACGGCTCCTACGTCCCGCTCCGGGGCCAGCGGGTGTCGGAGGCCTACGCCTCGACCGTCGGCCTCTCCTTCGACGTGCGCACCGGTCTGCTGATGCGCCAGGCCCACCACTGGGCGGCCGACATCTTCCTCGGCGCCATCGCCGTCCACATGGCCCGGGTGTTCTTCACCGGGGCGTTCCGCAAGCCCCGTGAGTTCAACTGGATCGTCGGCACGCTCATGCTCATCCTGGGCATCGTCAACGGCTTCCTCGGCTACTCGCTCCCCGACGACCTGGTGTCCGGGACCGGCATCCGGATCGCCTTCTCGATCATCGAGTCGATCCCGATCGTGGGCTCCTACCTGGGCTTCTTCCTGTTCGGGGGCAACTACCCGGGCAGCGGCATCATCATCCCGAGGTTCTACGTGATCCACGTGCTGATCGTCCCGGCGATCATCGTGGGACTCCTCGCCGCCCACCTGGGGCTGCTGGTCAAACAGAAGCACACCCAGTTTCCGGGCAAGGGCAAGACCGAGCACAACGTGGTCGGCTCGCCGATGTTCCCGACGTTCATCGCCAAGACGACCGGCTTCCTGTTCATGGCCAGCGCGGTCACCTTCGGCCTTGGCGGCTTCGCCCAGATCAACCCCATCTGGCAGTTCGGCCAGTACGAGCCCTACCAGATCTCCTACGCCGTGCAGCCCGACTGGTACATGGGCTGGCTCGACGGCGCGCTGCGCATCATGCCGAGTTGGGAGTGGGTCGGCTGGGGCCACACCATCCCGCTCGAGGTCTTCCTCCCGGCCGTCATCTTCCCGGGTCTGGTCTTCAACATCCTCATCGTCTGGCCGTTCATCGAGTCGGTCTGGACGAAGGACACCCGGTACCACAACCTGCTCGACCGCCCACGGGACCGTCCCAAGCGGACGGCGGCCGGTGCGGCCATGCTGACCCTGCTCTTCGCGGTGTTCTTCGCCTCGTCGACCGACGTGATGGCCAACTTCTTCCAGCTGCCGCTCATCGACGTGCTCTGGTTCTTCCGGTTCTTCGTCCCGCTGGCCCCGATCGTGGCGTACTACATCACGTTCAAGATCTGCCATGAGATGCTCGCGGCGGAGGGCATCGGAAAGCGCAAGCGGGCCCTCGTGGTCTCCCGCTCGGTCGAAGGTGAGTACTCGACGGTCGAGTCGGAGGTCCGCCCGGGTGACGGTCACGAGGAGCTCGAGGCCATCCCGGTCCCGACCTTCATCGACACCACCGACCCGGAGCTGGCCACCTCGGCCGGGGTCCGCCGGGTCATCCGCTAGCCCGGACGGCACCGGGGCGACAGCTTCCGACCCCATGGGCACGCCCGTCGATGCGTTCGTCGACCTGGACCGCCGCCCCGTGCTGGACACCGGGTGGACCGCCTTCCGGGCACTGGCCGAGGATGCCCGGGGCCATCACCCGGTGGGCGAGGGCACGGCCTATCTCGAGTTCCCGGACTGCAGCCTGCCCACCGTGCACGAGGCACTCGGGTGCCGGGACCTCGACAGCCGCTACCTGCCGCCCGGCATCACCTGAGCCCTGGCCCTGGCCCTGGCCCTGGCCCGGGCGACGGAGGCGGAGAGGCGGTCCGGGCGGGGCCGATGGGAGACTCCGTCCATGCGGATCCTGCACACGGACGGGTCAGGGCTGACCTCCCGACAGGTGTCGACGATCCTGGCCGCCGCCGGTCCTGACGTCGAGGTCCTGACGCCGGACCCCCTGGCCCTGACCCGGTTCACCCGCACGGTCCGGCACGTGCACCGCGTTCCGGCCTACGGGGACGACCCGGTCCTCTGGCTCGAGGCGGCATTGTCGGTCTACGGCGCCGGCAGGTTCGATGTGCTGTTCCCGACCCAGGAACAGGTGGCCGTTCTGGCGGCCTCGGCCGACCGGTTGGCCGGGGCGGGGATCGTCACCGCGGTGCCCGACTTCGACACCCTCGCCCGCGTGCAGGACAAGGTGTCGGCGCACCGGACCCTGGGCGGTCTCGGCCTGCCCGAGCCACGCACCTCGGTGGCGGCGGATGCCCTGGACCGGAGTGCGTGGGGCACCTTCCCCTGCTTCGTGAAGGCACCGATCGGCACGGCGTCGCAGGGTGTCGTCCGGGTGGAAGGGCCGGCCGGCCTGGCCGAGGCGGTCCACGCCCTCGGCGACACCGAGGTCCTGGTCCAGGCAGCGGCCGACGGACCGCTGGTCATGATCCAGGCCGTGTTCGACGACGGCGTCCTGGTCGCCTCGCACGCCAACCTGCGGGCACGGGAAGGTGCTGGTGGCGGCGCCAGCCGCAAGACCTCGGTCGACCTCCCCGAGGTC
>DATCCR010000060.1:0-9826 GCA_036511155.1 Acidimicrobiales bacterium | reverse complement strand
GATCAGTCTGGGGGGCGGGATCCGGCACGGCCGCACCCTCGGGTCGCCGATCGCCATCGAGATCCTGAACACCGAGTGGCCGAAGTGGGAGGAGGAGATGTCCCCCGCCCCCGGTCTGCCTTCCAAGGTGCTCACCCAGCCCCGCCCCGGGCACGCCGACCTGGCCGGGATGCTGAAGTACGGCCTCGACGATGCCCGTGACGTGCTCGAGCGGGCCTCGGCCCGCGAGACGGCCGCCCGGGTGGCCGCCGGCACCGTGGCCAAGCTCCTGCTCGCCCAGATCGGCGTCGACATCCTGAGTCACATCGTCCAGATGGGGAAGGCCAAGGCCCACCCCGAGACGCTGCCCCGCATGGAGGACCTGGCCGCCATCGACGGGTCCCAGGTGCGCTGCGCCGACCCGAGGGCCGAGAAGCGGATGGTGGCGGCCATCAAGGCGGCCGCCAAGGCCGGCGACTCGCTCGGCGGCGTAGCCGAGGTCGTGGCCTACGGCGTGCCCGTCGGCCTCGGCAGCCACGTGCACTGGGACCGGCGCCTCGACGCGCTGCTCGCCCAGGCCCTCATGAGCATCCAGGCCATCAAGGCCGTGGAGATCGGGGAGGGGTCCGACGTGGCCGCCATGCTCGGCTCCGAGGCCCACGACGCCATCCGCATGGCCGAGCCGGGCTCCGGCACCGACGCCGACGCCACCGCCGCCAAGAGCGGTGGCTACGTGCGCGACACCCACCGGGCCGGCGGCATCGAAGGCGGTATGAGCACCGGCGCCCCGATCGTGGCCCGCCTGTCGATGAAGCCCCTGGCCACCCTCAACCGGCCGACGCTGGGCACGGTGGACGTGGTCACCAAGGAGTCGACGGTGTCGTTCAAGGAGCGCACCGACGTGACGGCCGTGCCGGCCATGGGCGTCGTCGCCGAGACGATGACGGCACTCGTGCTGGCCGGCGAGGCCCTGCGGAAGTTCGGCGGCGACTCGGTCGACGAGTTCGCCCGCAACCATGCCGGCTACCTGGCCTCCCTGGGCCAGACCCCGTCGGCGGCGGCACCGCTGGCCGATGGCTGACCGACTTGTCCTGGTCGGGATGATGGGCAGCGGCAAGACGACGGTGGGTCGGCAGCTGGCCGGCCGTCTCGGCTGGGCCTTCCTCGATTCCGACGCCATGGTGGAGGCGTCCACCGGGTCGACGGTGGCCGAGTTGTTCGAATCCCGCGGCGAGCCGGCCTTCCGGGCCGAGGAGTCCCGGGTGCTGGCCGAGGCGCTGGCCTCGACCACGCCGACCGTGGTGTCCGCGGCCGGGGGCACCGTGCTGGGGGAGGCCAACCGGGGCCTGCTCGCCACCGGGGCCATCGTGGTGTGGCTGCGGGCCGAGCCGTCGACGCTTGCCGCCCGGGTGGGCCCGGGTGGCCACCGGCCGCTGCTCGGGGCCGACCACGCCGACGCGTTGGCCGAGCTGGATGCCGTGCGCCGCCCGCTGTACGAGGAGGTGGCCGACGTGGTCGTCGACGTGGACGGGCTCGACCCGTCGCGGGTGGTCGACCGGATCCTGGCCCTCACCGCGTTCGAGCGGAGCCGGCCGTGACCCGGGTGGTGCCGGTCGAGCTGGCCGAGCGCTCCTACGAGGTCGTGGTGGGCGACGGCGCCCGCCACGAGCTCGTCCGGGTCATCGCCGAGGCCGTGCCCTCGGCTCGACGGGCCGTGGTGGTGACCCAGGAGGGGATCGGGGTCGAGGTCGACCCCGGCCTGCCCGTCGAGGTGGTCACCGTGCCCGACGGCGAGTCGGCCAAGTCGCTCGCCCAGGTGGAGGAATTGTGTCGCCGCTTCGCCCGGTCGGGCCTGAGCCGGGCCGACGTGGTGGTGGCCGTCGGGGGTGGCGTGGTCACCGATCTGGCGGGGTTCGCCGCCGCCTCGTTCCAGCGGGGGACGGCCTACGTGAACGTGGCCACGTCGCTGCTGGCCCAGGTCGACGCGGCCATCGGGGGCAAGACCGGGGTCAACATCCCCGAGGGCAAGAACCTGGTCGGGGCCTTCTGGCAGCCGAGCGCCGTGCTGTGCGATACCGGGACCCTGGCCACCCTGCCGCCCCGCGAGTGGGCGTCGGGTCGGGGCGAGGTGGCCAAGTACGGCCTGCTCGGCATCGAGACGGTGTTCGGGCGTGCCCCTTCGGCTGACCTCCCGATCGAGGAGCAGGTGGCCCGGTGCGCGGCCATCAAGGCCGAGGTGGTGGCCTCCGACGAACGTGAGGGCGACCGTCGGATGCTCCTCAACTACGGCCACACCCTGGCCCATGCCCTCGAGGCGTCGGCCTTCGGGGACCAGGCGGTGGACCTCCGTCATGGCGAGGCGGTGGCCGTGGGCCTGGTGTTCGCCGCCCTCCTGGCCCGGCGTATGGGTCGGATCGACGACGCCCGGGTCGAGCACCACCGCCGGGTGGTGGCCACGTTCGACCTCTCGACCGACCTCCCGGGGCGGAGCGATCCCGACCTGTTGGTGTCGTTCATGGGCCGCGACAAGAAGGCGCAGGGCGACCTCACCTTCGTGCTCGACGGCCCGGAGGGCCTCGAGGTGGTCCGTGGCATCGATCGGGCCGACGTGGTCGCTACCCTGGCGGACATGGAGTCGAACCAGTCCAGGGGTGATGCATGACGGCGGCCGGCCTGGTGCTGCTGGTTTCGGGCCCCAACCTCAACCTGCTGGGGGAGCGCGAGCCCGAGATCTACGGCACCGCCACCCTCGACGACCACGTGGCCGCCGCCCGGGCGGCGGCCGACGACCTCGGCCTCACTCTGGAGCACGTCCAGTCGAACCACGAGGGCGACCTGGTGGAGGCGATCCAGGGGGCCCGGGGCCGGGCCGCCGCCATCATCATCAACGCCGGGGCCCTGTCGCACACCTCGTGGTCGATCCACGACGCCCTGGCCTCCTTCGACGGTGTGGTGGTGGAGCTGCACCTCTCCAACCCGGCCGCCCGCGAGTCGTTCCGGCACACGTCGACCATCGCTCCGGTGGCCGACGGCTGCATCGCCGGGTTCGGGGGCCTCGGCTACCCGCTGGCCGTCGAGGCCGTGTCGCGCCTGCTCGCCGCCCGCCCGTGACCGAGGCGACTCCGGTGCCCCCACCGGGCGACCTGTCCGGCCCGATGGACCCGCTGTCGGTGGCGGGCCGTCTCGACCGGGTGCGGGCCGCCCTCGCCGCCCGCCAGGACGACGGCATCCGCCCGAACGCGCTCCTCGTCACCACGACGGCCAATCTCCGGTGGCTCACCGGGTTCACCGGTTCGGCCGGGGTACTGCTGGTGGGGCCCGAGCGCGCCGTGCTGGCCACCGACGGGCGGTACCGGACCCAGGCCGCCGAGCAGCTGGCCGACTCCGGGGTGGTCGACCAGGTCGACCTGTCGATCGGCGGCGTGGTGGCCCAGCGCGAGGCCCTGGTCGCCGGAGCTGCGGGTGCCACCGCGGTGGGCCTCGAGGCCGGCGACGTGACGTGGTCGGCGGCCACCACATGGGAGTCGGTGCTCGACCCGCTGGTCGTCGTGGCCACCCAGGGGATCGTCGAGGGCCTGCGGGTGGTGAAGGACGACGACGAGGTGGCCCGCATGGAGCGGGCCGCGGCAATCGCCGACGCCGCCCTGGGCTCGGTCCTCCACCTGCTGGCCGGGGTGGGGGACGGCGCCGTGCTGACCGAGTCGGCGTTCGCCGCCGCACTCGACCACGCCATGCGCCTCGGAGGCGCCGAGGACCGCGCCTTCGAGACGATCGTGGCCTCGGGGGAGAACTCGGCAAAGCCCCATGCCCGGCCCGGCCCCCGGGTGATCCGGGTGGGCGACCCGGTGGTGGTCGACTTCGGCGCCACCTACGACGGCTACCGATCCGACATGACCCGCACCTTCTGCGTCGGGGGCGCGCCGACGGGCGAGCTGGCAACCGTGTTCGACGTGGTGGCCTCCTCCCAGGCGGCCGGCGTGGCCGCCGTGGCCCCGGGCGTGGCCGCCGGCGATGTCGACAAGGCCTGCCGCGACCGGATCGCCGAGGCCGGCTGGGCCGAGCGCTTCGAGCACGGCACCGGCCACGGGGTGGGCCTCGACATCCACGAGGGGCCTGCGGTGGGGGCGGGATCGACTGCTATCCTGCAGCTCGGCACCGTGGTCACCGTGGAACCCGGCGTGTACCTGCCCGCCGTCGGCGGGGTCCGCATCGAGGACACGCTCGTCGTGACCGCGACCGGTAGCCGACCACTCACCCGTTTCCCGAAGGAAGTCGCCGTCTGATGTCCGTCTCCACCAACGATCTTCGCAACGGCATGACCCTCAACCTGCCCGAGGGCCTGTTCAACGTCATCGAATTCCAGCACGTCAAGCCGGGCAAGGGCGGTGCCTTCGTGCGCACGAAGCTCAAGAACCAGCGGACCGGCGCCGTCATCGAGCGCACGTACCGGGCCGACGAGAAGCTCGAGCAGGCCATCATCGACAAGCGCGAGATGCAGTTCCTCTACCGTGACGGGACGGAGTACGTCTTCATGGACACCCGCACCTACGACCAGCTCCAGGTGGAGACCGGCCTCCTGGGCGATGCCGCCAACTACCTGAAGGAGGGCGACGACGCCGTCCTCGAGTTCTTCGGCGACGAGATCGTGGGCGTCGAGCTGCCTGCCGCCGTCGAGCTGACCATCGCCGAGACCGAGCCCGGCCTCCAGGGCGACCGCGTATCGGGCGCCCGCAAGCCGGCGACCCTGGAGACCGGCCTGGTCATCCAGGTGCCCCTCTTCGTCAATCCGGGCGAAAAGGTCCGGGTTGACACCCGCACGGGCGAGTACCTGACCCGGGCCTGAGCCCAGCCGTCCCGCCGATCGCCGGCAGGGCACCCCACTCCATGAGCGCCGACTCCGCACCCCGCCACCAGTCCCGCGAGCGGGCCCTGACCCTGCTGTACGAGGCGGAGCTGAAGGGCGAGCGGCCCGAGGACGTCCTCGCCGCCCTGCCCATGGCCCCCGACCCGTACGTCACCACGCTGGTGACCGAGGTCGGCACCCGCAAAGGGGAGATCGACTCGCTGGTGGGCGAGGCGGCCATCGGCTGGGACCTCGACCGCATGGCCGTGGTCGACCGCAACGTCCTGCGCCTGGCCACTGCCGAGCTCCTGGCGTGTGACGACGTCCCCACCGCGGTGATCCTGAACGAGGCGGTGGACCTGGCCTCGGCGTTCTCCACCGACGACTCGGGGCGGTTCGTCAACGGGGTGCTGGCCACCGTCGCCACCCGTGTACGCGGCCCAGCCACGCCCGACGCCTGACCCGGCGGCCCCGCCTCCGGCGGAGGGTGCACCCACCTGAGGCCCGTCCCCGCAAGACTGACGGCCACGCGTCACGGGAGGGAACCCATGGGGAGGAGTGGCGGGAAGTCGAAGGGCCTGATCCTGGCGGCGATGATCTTCGCCGTCTCGATGACCTTCATCGACCAGACGATCGTGTCGATCGCCGTACCGGAGATCCAACGGGAGCTGGGCCTGAGCGCCACCGGCGTCCAGTGGGCGGTCAACGCCTACCTCCTGTCGCTCGCCGCGTTCTTCGCCTACGGGGGGCGCCTGGCGGACACGGTCGGCCACCGCAAAGTGGCGGTGATCGGGGTGACGATCTTCGCCCTGGCCTCGACCATGTGCGGGCTCACACCCAAGGGGAGCCTGGCGCAGGCATGGATCGTCACGTTCCGGGCGGTCCAGGGATTCGGCGGCGCGCTCCTGTTCCCGGCGGCGCTGGCCATCGTGGTGCAGACCTTCCCCCTGCGCGAGCGGGGCAAGGCGCTGGCCACCTTCTTCGGCATCGCCGGCGGCCTGACGGCCATCGGCCCGCTGCTGGGCGGATTCCTCACCCAGTGGACCTGGCGGGCGATCTTCTGGGTCAACGTGCCCGTCGCCGTCATCGCCCTGGTGCTGATCGCCGTCTCCCGCCCCGAGACCCAACACCGGCCGGCCCGGATGGACTACCGGGGCCTGGCCCTCATCGTGTCCGGCGTCGGCCTCAGCGTCTTCGGGTTCCAACAGGCGTCGACCTGGGGGTGGGGGAACCCGGCCATCGGACTGTGCATCGCCGTCGGTGTCCTCCTCCTGGTCGTCTTCGGCATCGTCGAGCTGCGCACCGACGTGCCCCTGATGCAGATCCGGATCTTCCGGGTGCGCCCGTTCCTGGTCGAGAATCTGGTGCTCGGCATCGCCATGCTGGCCTTCGTCCCGGTGTTCTTCTTCGCCAGCGAGTACGCACAGATCTCCTTGGCCAAGACGGCCTCCGAGGCCGGGCTGTTCCTGCTCTACTTCTTCCTCGGGTTCGTGGTGGCCGCCCAGATCGGCGGCCGCATGCTCGACCGTGGCGGGGCCAAGCAGCCGGTGGTGCTGGGCTGCGTGCTGGCCGCCGTGGGCTTCGCCCTGTGGGCCGGCAAGGTCACCACGCTCAGCTTCTCCGCCCAGCAGTGGTACGTGGTCCTGGCCGGGGCCGGCATGGGATTCCTGCTCGGGCCGGCCAGCACCGACGCCGTCAACCGAGCATCGCGCCTGTCCTACGGCGAGGCCACCGGCATCACCCAGACGGTGCGGAACTACGCCGCCAGCCTGGGCCTGGCCATCCTCGGCACGCTCCAGCTGACCGTGATGCGGTCCCACCTGACGACGTCGCTCCGGGCGCAAGGCCTGGCGCCGTCGGCGGCGGCCTCCGAGGCGGCGAGTCTCACCCAGGGCCGGTCCGGTTCGACGTCGGGCGGTTCGCTACCGCACTTCGTCCGGCTCGACTTCGCCTACGCCACCCGCAGCGTGCTCTTCTCCATGGCCGCCGTCATGGCCGCGGCCGCGGTGGTGGGCCTGGTGGGCCTCCGCCGGGGTCGCCAGGAGGACCTCGACGCCGACGGTGCCGCCCCGGCGGTCGCCGACGATCCGGCCATCTCGGAATAGTCGCCGCCCGCCATGCGTTGACCGGCGGGGACAGGTGGACGCGGCCCCGTTCCGCCCCGCCGGGCGCCGCGGTGCCTGTCTCCTGGCGCACCTTCCACCTGGCACACCTTTCCGGACTACGCACATGGCCACCTCCGACACTGCAGCCGACCTGACGGGGCCGGAGGCCGGCCGCGGTGGCGGGGGTGCTCCGGACGACTCGGCCAAGGGCGTGCTGGCCGGCCTCGACCCCCACCTCAGGCGCCTGGCCCTGGTGGTCGTGCTGGGCAGCATCATGTCGATCCTCGACACGACGATCGTCAATGTGGCCATCCCCACCCTGGCCAAGGACTTCCGGGCCCCGCTGTCCCAGGTCCAGTGGATGTCGACCGGCTACCTGCTGGCCCTGGCCGTCACGATCCCGCTGACCGGGTGGGCCGTCGAGCGGTTCGGCGCCAAGCGGATGTGGATCGCCTCGCTGGCCCTGTTCCTCCTCGGCTCGGCCCTGTCCGGGGCGGCATGGTCGATCCAGAGCCTGATCGCCTTCCGGATCCTGCAGGGTGTCGGCGGCGGCATGATCATGCCGATCGGCCAGTCGATCATGGCCCAGGCCGCCGGGCCCCAGCGGATGGGCCGGGTGATGAGCCTGTTGGGTGTGCCCATGCTGCTCGGCCCCGTCCTCGGCCCCGTCCTCGGCGGTCTCATCGTGGACAGCGTGTCGTGGCGGTGGATCTTCTACGTGAACATCCCGATCGGGATCGTCGCCATCGCCATGGCCGTCAAGTACCTCCCGGGCCACCAGAAGACCGACCGGGCCTACAAACTCGACGTGCTGGGGTTCGTCCTGTTGTCGCCCGGCCTCGGGCTGTTCGTCTACGGCCTGTCGCAGGCCGGACAGGGGTCGGCGTCCAGCGTGCTGGTCCCGACGGTGGCCGGTGCCCTGCTCGTCGCGGCGTTCGTCTGGCACGCCCTGCACACCAAGGTCACCCCACTGATCGAGGTGCTGCTGTTCCGCGACCGGCAGTTCGCCGCCGCGTCGGCCACCACCTTCTTCTTCGGTGCCGCCCTGTTCGGCGGCATGTTCCTGCTGCCGCTCTACTACCAGGTGGTCCGGCACCAGTCCGCACTCACCGCCGGCCTGCTCATGGCTCCGCAGGGTATCGGCGCGGCGATGGTCATGCCGCTGGCCGGCAAGCTCACCGACCGCTTCGGTGCCGCCCGCATCGTGCCCGCCGGTCTGGTGGTGGTGACGTTCGCCACCCTGCTCTATACGCAGCTCGGCGCCCACACCAGCTTCGCGTGGCTGGCTGTGTCGCTGTTCATCCGGGGCGTCGGCTTCGGGTTCGTCATGATGCCGGCCATTTCGGCGGCCTACCAGACCCTGGCCGCGCCCCAGGTGCCGCGGGCGTCGACAGCCATCAACATCGTCCAGCGGGTCGGCGGCTCCATCGGCACCGCCCTGGTCGCCGTGGTGCTCGAGCATCAGATCTCGGTCCAGGTGCACGGCCTGCACGGCGGGCTGACCGGTGCGTCGGCGGCCCCGCCGTCCGCCGTGGCCAAAGTGGCCCAGCCGTTGGCCACCGCCTTCGGCAACACCTTCTGGTGGGTGGTCGGGATGACGCTCGTGGCGTTGGTCCCCGCCCTGCTGCTCGTGCGCAGTCCTGTGGCCGCCACGGACGCGCCGGCCCCCGTCGACTGACACCGTTCCGGGCGCCGGTGGGTCGGTGGGGCCGACCGGGCACGATCCGCTCAGGTAGGTTCTCTCGCACCTGACGGAGCGACGGTCGTGTCGGGTCAGAGGGAGGCGACGGGAGTGCTCCGCCAGTCCAGGGCGACGGCCCGGCTGCACCAGCTACTGCGGGCACCGGGCACGATCCCGGTCCTCGTCATCGTGGCCGCCGTCGTGGCGGCCAACCTGCCGACGCTGCTCCACCTGGTGACGACCAACCCGCTCCTCCTCAACGCCGAGCTGGCGCCACCCACCCACGGCGTCCTGCCCGGTGTGCCGTACACCGACCCGAACGCCGGGTACACCACCCAGGCCCTGGGCCACCGGGCCGCCCTCGACTGGCTGCACGGGCACATCCCCTGGTGGAACCCGTACGAGGGTGCCGGCGCCCCGTTGGCCGGCGAGATGCAGGGCGGGGCGTTCTTCCCGCCCGTACTGCTGCTCGCCGCCCATGCCGGGCTGCTCGCCATGCAGGTGCTGCTGGAAGCGGTGGCGGGATGGGCCACCTACTTCCTGGTGCGGCGACTCGGCGTGGGGCGGACGCTGTCGACGGCCGCCGGCGTCGCCTTCGGGCTGTGCGGCACCTTCGCCTGGATCGCCCACGCACCGATGCGGCCCGTGGCCTTCCTGCCCCTCTGCCTGGTCGGCGTGGAACGGGCCGTCGAGGCCGGACGGGAACACCGGCCGGGGGGATGGCGACTGCTGGCCATGGCGCTGGCCCTTTCGATCCTGGCCGGGTTCCCCGAGACCACCCTGATCGACGGACTCCTCGTCGGATGGTGGGCGGCGCTGCGCCTGGTCGGCCCCGGCCGGGAGGTCTGGCGGGCCGTGACGGGCAAGTTGGCCGCCGGGCTGGCGGTGGGAGTGGGCCTGGCTCTGCCCCTGCTGGCCGCGTTCGTCGCCTACCTGCCCTCCTCCGACCTGGGGGCCCACTCGGCCGGGTTCGCCTACGCCGCCATCCCCACCCTCGGGCTGGTCCAGGACGTTCTCCCGTACTCGCTCGGGCCGATCTCCGGCTTCACGCAGACCCATCCGCCCGACCCGACCCTCGGTGACATCTGGGGCAACACCGGGGGCTTCGTCTCGGCCACGGTGGTGGCCGGTGCCCTGGTGGGACTCGTCGGCCGACGCCAGCGCCTGCTCCGGCTGGGCCTTGGCGCGTGGATCGCCGTGTGCCTGCTGCGGACCTAC